>JBMYYK010000001.1:0-180709 GCA_049609325.1 Flavobacteriaceae bacterium
TCACATTATAGTCATCACAGATACTATACACTAAAGGCTCTGATGGTAACTCTGGGCTGTCTATAACTATTAATTCAACTGTCTCAACTGTATTGTAACATCCAGTTAACTGATTAGTCACACGAACATGTAATATTTGAGAGTATGAATTAATATTTTCATAAGGACTTGTTAATGGAGTTACTCCTAATTCTGCTTGATCAATTGTTTCAAAATATGTCACCACCAAATCTGGGTCACCGCCAGTTATTTGATCAGAGATATCTTCTAAATTAAAATAAAAATGCCCATCATTATCATCATCACAAAGAGGAAATGGAAAAGCGGTTAATGGATTTGAAGCTACAGGAATAGGATTAACAGATACTGTTACAACCGCATTAGTACTTGGGCAAGTTCCTAAAGCAGGTTGTGTATAGGTGAAATCATAATCTCCTAACGGAAGACTACTAAAATTTACGTTATTAATATCGGAGGTGTCAACAGTAGTTACATGAGACCAGACTCCACCCCATTCTGCTGTAGGTCCTAATTCATTAAATAGACTATACAGAGTATCATCTCCTTCACAAATTATCAATGTATTTGAAACACCTGGTGAAAAATACTCTGATATTGTCACTACCACAGTTGAATGCACTCGCGGGCAACTTGCGGAAATATCAAAATAATATTCAAATGTATAGACACCATGTGGTACGGTACTAAAATCTACTGCAGTAGGGTCTGTTAAATTCACATTTGACAGTACTGAGCTCACTTCTACCCAACTTCCTCCTGCATCTTCACCAGTAATAGCCATGGTTAAATCTTGTAATGCTATTTCTCCTTCACAAAAATCTATAGTTCCATCTTGCCCTGGGTCAGCTAAATTTGTTATTATAACAGTAATTACTGCATCAACCATTTGGCAATTTGCTGTTGCTGCAAATGTGTATGTAAATTCATATGTTCCATCAGCAACAGTACTAAAATCAACAGCAGTTGGATCTGTTAAATCTACTCCAGAAGTCATTGCTCCTGTTTCCGTCCAAACTCCTCCAGCATCGGCATACTCCCCTGTTGTAGGGTGTATTCCTAGACTATTAAATAAATCTTGTGAATTGGTTTCACCTTCACAAAATTCTATTGTAGCATCTTCCCCCGCATAAGCTATATTGTCTATAGTAACAGTAACAATTGCAGATGAATCAGAACAACTGCCAATACCTGTAAGTGAATAGGTGAAATTATATACTCCATCAACTACTGCACTAAAATCAACAGCAGACGGATTGGTTAGATCAACATTAGTAGGATTAACAGGGTCATCAGACCAATTTCCTCCAACATCTGGAGTTCCATTTAAAGCAGCAAATAAATCTTGTAATGCTGGTTCTGTTTCACAGAAACCTAAAACACCATCATTTCCTGCCAGTAATAATTCAGAAACTGTAACTGTAATTGTTGCGCTTACTGCAGGACAACCATCATTTGCTGGTATTGTATAAGTGTAATCATATACGCCATTAGCTAACCCGCTAAAATCTACAGCGGCAGGGTTTGTTAAATTCACACCAGATCCATTATCATCAGACCATACTCCAGTTCCGTTACCATCGTCATGAGGGCCTAACGCAGCATCTAAATCTAATAACGCGGTATTTAATTCACATATTTCTAGTGTAGAAGACACTCCAGGGTTATATACAGTTCCAAATGTTACGTTGTTTACTAAAGTGTTATTACCAGAAGACGTTGTAACTGTTGCAATATATGCTCCTGAAACAATATCAACATTACCATCACCATCTAAATCTGTTGGCACTTGTAATATTGCTGAAGTTGCACCAGTAATTGGTACTTCTCCTGAACCGTCATCAAATGTCCAGCTATAAGTTGCATTTGCTTCGGTTACATCTATATCATATGTGTCATTTTCACATACATAAATATTGTCAACAATAGAACAATCAGTAGTACCATGCCCACCAACGTTAATATTTGTTTGGTTTAAATTAATGAAACCCGAGGCGCCATCATAGTTTGTAATTAACAATATATAAATCTCGTCTTGTTGGGCATTAAATATCGTAAAGTCTTCAACAGCATTTACTGAATAACTACACCCCACAGTGTTAGCTGCCGTTAAGTTATTACAGTAATCCGCTCCTTGTGTAAACGGTCCGTAACAAATAAAGTCAACATCTAAGCCAGTACCATTAAAGTCTGATTGTGTGTTTTGCTCAATAGAAAACTCTAAATCACCGGTTTGTGCCACTTGTAAATAAAACCACGCTGGATTAGGTTGAGTAAATAAACAGCCATAATCTGGGCCTGGCTCTGCATCTACACCACTTGATGTATTAGCAAAAACAAATCCACCTCCTGCGCAAGCAGGGTCAGCTTCTCCACAAACGGCTCCTTGTGCAAAAACGCTATTACACGCAAACACAAAAATAAAAACTAAGAATATTTTTTTTAGGATCATATTTTAACGCTTTAACGATTTAGTGATATCATAGGTATATAACAATTTCTTATTATCATTATATACATTAACAGTATACGTTTTATCTGTATGAAATTCTTTTAAATCAATTTTTAATGCTTTTGTTACTACATCTTTTAAAACCATTTGTTTCACAACAATATCATCACTTAAAAAATCAATCGTTAAGTTCGTTTTTTGTGTAAGTTCAGCTTTAAACAAAATAGTATTCTTAAAGTTTTTAGGGCCAATTTCAATAGAGGTCTCTTGTGCAAATACAATTCCTGTGAAAAAAAATGCTAGTGTAAAAAGAATTTTGTTCATAATTTTTTTTGGTTAATTTAACATGTGATTAACTAACAAATATATATTTTATTATTAAAAATGATTATTTATCTATATGTTATTATCAAACGGTTATGAACAATAATTACCCTACCTGTACTTAAATAAGTTTTTTAATTTATTTTTACAGCTTAATATTACTAAATGGTATCAATTACAACAAAAACGTTACAAGATTTAGAATTTGAAACTGTTTTAACTCAGGTTGAATCCTATGCAACAACTGATTTGGGGAAACTTTCAGTTTCACAAATTCAACCCTATACAACTAAAGAAGAACTTCATGAGGCGTTGTCGTTAACTAACGAGTATCTAGCATCATTTGAAAATGAAAACACCATTCCTGGACATTATTTTGACTCTATATCTGAAGAACTAAAATTGTTATCTGTTGAAAATTATTTCCTAGAGATTGATAGTTTTCGAAAATTAAAAACATTAGCTGAAGCTTCTAATGATTTGATTAAGTTTTTTGAAAATTTTAAAGAGTACTACCCTACTCATTTTGAGACATCTTCAAAAATAGAATATACAAAAATTATTCCTGACACCATCAATTCTGTAATCAATAGATTTGGAGAAGTCAAAGATGATGCTTCTATGGAGCTTGGTATAATTAGACGCCAATTAAAAGGTATTCAAGGCCGTATCAATCAAAGTTTTGTAGCTGCGTTATCACACTTCAACAACTTAGGTTATTTAGATGATATTAAAGAAACTGTTATTGACAACAGACGCGTATTGGCTGTTACGGCAATGCATCGTAAAAAGGTTAAAGGCTCATTACTTGGGAATTCAAAAACCGGAAGCATAGTATATATTGAACCTCAAGGGACATTACAACTTACGCGAGAGTTACAAGATTTGCAGTATAAAGAGCGTGAAGAAATTATAAAAATTTTAAAACAGTTAACAGTCTTTGTACAGGAATATCAACCTTTATTACAACTATACCAAGACTATTTAACTCTAATTGATGCCACTGCTGCAAAAGCCAACTATGCAAAGGCTCTCAATGCAATTTTACCCGAAATTGTTGAGCAACAACGAGAACTTTATATTAGAGATGCCTTACACCCACTGCTTTATATAACCAATAAAGCTTCTGGAAACACAACATATTCACAAACTATAGAGCTTGATATAAACAATAGAATTATTGTTATTTCCGGTCCAAATGCTGGGGGAAAAAGTATCACTCTTAAAACAATTGGGTTACTACAAGTCATGCTACAATCTGGGCTTTTAGTTCCTGTTCATGAACGCAGTAAAATGTGTTTGTTTGACAGAATCTTAACTGATATTGGTGACAACCAATCAATTGAAAATCACCTATCTACCTATAGTTATCGACTGAAAAACATGAATAGATTTTTGAAAAAGTGTAATGATAAAACACTGTTTTTAATAGATGAGTTTGGAACAGGGTCTGACCCTGAATTGGGTGGAGCTTTGGCTGAGGCGTTTTTAGAAGTATTTTATGAGCGTGAAGCATTTGGGGTTATTACAACTCATTATGCCAATTTAAAAATTTTGGCTGATGAACTGCCTGAAATGACTAACGCCAACATGATGTTTGATAATAAAACATTAGAGCCTACATATCAATTAGCTTTAGGGCAACCTGGTAGTTCTTTCACTTTTGAAGTGGCGCAAAAAAATGGGATTCCATACAGTTTAATTAATAAAGCTAAAAAGAAAGTAGAGCGCGGTAAAGTTAGATTTGATAAAACTATAGCTAAACTTCAAAAAGAACGTTCTAAATTAGAAAAAACTACAAAAACACTATCATCAGAAGAATCAAAAAAGCGTCTTGAAACCGAGAAACTTGAAAAAGTAAATGCACGAATACAAGACAAACTTGAAAGTTACCAACAGTTGTATGACTCCAATCAGAAAATCATTTCTTTAGGTGAACGTGTAGATAAATTAGCTGAGAGTTATTTTAATAACAGGCAAAAAAAGAAATTAATTACTGAGTTTCTAAAACTTGTTGAAATAGAAAACTCTAAACGAAAAAAACTAACAAAAAAGGAAAAGATTGCTAAAAAGAAAAAAACAGAAATTGTAAAGAAGGAAGTTGATAAAAAGGTTGACGTCATAAGACAAAAGAAAATTGAGGAAAAGAAAAAAGCAGCGCTTCTACCTCCAAAACCCAAACATGTCTTAAAAGTTGGAGATAGAGTTCGTTTAATTGAAGGTAAAGCTGTTGGTGATTTAGAGAAGATTGAAAAGCACAAGGCTTTTGTTAATTATGGAATTTTTACTTCTGAATGTAAATTAGAACAGCTTGAACTGGTACAGCGTAATAAATAATGGTCAATAAGATTCCACAGCATAAAAAAATCATTCTTTTTGATGGGGTGTGTAACTTATGTAATTCCTCAGTTAATTATGTGATAGATCATGATCATAACGATGAATTTCGGTTTCTTCCACTGCAATCTGAGTTAGGTAAAGAATTACAAAGCTATTTAGGCATCACATCAAATAGTTTGGACTCAATCATTTTGTATATTCCTAATGAGGCGTACTATGTTAAATCTTCTGCAGCATTAAAAATTATGAGTCGATTTAAAGGTGTATGGAAATTAGCTTGGATATTCAACATAATACCTCAAAAGATAAGGGATTATGTTTATGATTTTGTTGCGCAGAATAGATACCAATGGTATGGCAAGCAAGATAATTGTAGAATACCAACTCCCGAATTACAATCTAAGTTTTTATCATAAAAAAAGGCCATCGTATATGATGGCCTTTTTTGTTTAGATATGATTCTGTTTTATTGGTTACCTAAAATTATAGGCATTCCACTTTTCCCGCTACCAATAACAATCACTTTACTGTTTGGTGATTCTGAAAGTTTTAATGTCGCTTCAATTCCTTTTTCTTGCAAAATTTTATCCGTTAATGAGGCGCTTAAAATTTTGTTTGCTGCAGCTTTACCTTCAGCATCAATACGCTGACGTTGGGCTTCTTTTTGTGCTTTTTCAAGTCTGAACTCATACTCTAACGATTCTTGCTCTTGCTTTAATTTACGCTCAATAGCTTCTTTAATTTTTGGTGGTAAAGACACATCTTGTACCAATACTCTATTCACCTGAATGTATTGATCTTTAACTTCATTACGCACTTCTTCTAAAATTTCTTTTTGAATCACATCACGTTTACTTGAATACAATTGCTCAGGTGTGTAACGTCCAACAACACTTCTAGCTGCAGCACTAATAGCTGGCCCTAAAATGCTTTGCACATAATCTTTTCCTTTTTCCTTATGCAATAAGCCTAACTTACTTTGCAATGGCTGAAACCATACCGTTCCATCTACATCTACCTCTAATCCGTTTACTGATAATACACTCATTTTATCAGATAATGATTGCTGACGCACTTTATAGATAATCATATCATTCCATGGTGCAACAATATGAAATCCTTCGCCGTAAGTTTGTTCAGTGTCAATACCACCAGAGAACCGTTTAAACATTACTCCTGCTTCACCACCATCAATGGTTACTGCGGTTTTTAGCAATAGGATTACACCTACTACTCCTAAAAAAATTATTGGCAATCCTAATTTTGGTAATTTATCCATATATGTAATTTAAATTTATAATAATCCGTTATACTTTCTAATTAACCATTCAAAAGTAAGCAATCCTAATAACACCAATAACAAATATTTCCAGTTTATTAGTAACGACTGCCGCTTAACACTCTTTTCAATAGGTTTAAACTGTTCATCGGTCATTAAATCAGCTATTAACTGATTTACATTTTCCAAAGTATATAATTTCTGTTTTTTATTAGTAGCTATTTGCGATAGTTTTGTTACATCCGGATTTATGTGTTGTGCTTCAATATCAAAATTCTTTATTAAAAACTGCCCTTTAGTAGTTATTGAAGTTCCTTTTACAGATACCAAAAATGTATACTCTCCTGCCGGTAAATGATTTAATTTTAGTTGATACCCTTGTTTAATATTTGTGAGATTATAAGTATACTGCTGTTTTGTTGTTTGATTGATAAGTTCACAACTTAACGTTGCATTAGGGTCTGTTACATAGTTTTTATCTACATATTGGGCTACAATCTTTGCTTCTCCTAAAGTAAACTCATCTACAACATCTACCGTTAAGCGTTTCTTAGCTGTAGTTGATGATAAATATTGAATTATCTTCCCTATAAACGCATCAAATTTTTCAAACGACTGTGAATTCAAATAGCTGTGCTTTCGCCATTTCCAGATACCCTCACCCAAGAATAGCGCTTCTCGTTTAGTAGTGTCCTCAAAAAATGCAAGTAACGGTTGATTGGTTTGAATGCCTTTAATCCTTTGAAACAACAGTGTATTTGTGTTATCAAACTGTTCAAATTCTCCATACAAATCGTTTAATGGCGGTAAAGAGTTTATTTGAATATCATCATATAAAAATGCAGTGAAATTCGTATTGGTTTCCCCGGTAAACTCTTGTGTTTCCCCATTAGTAAAACGCTTGTAATTGGTTTTGTGTTTATTTAAAAACGTCCAATCTGTATGCAAACCTGAAATAATCATATGGTTCATTTCCGAAGAAGTGATTGTATTTAAAACAGGTTTAAATTTAATAGTAGGCTGATACAAAATTACCAATTGGTAATTGCTATAAGTAATATCATTTGAAGGATGTTTTAATGTCACCTTTCGCTGATCATGTGACTCAATAGCGTTTTTTAGTGCTCCAATATCAGGATGTGTAATATCAGAAATCAATAACACATTTGTACGTTCGTCAACAACTTCTATAGAAAAATGCCGTTGGTTGTTAGATGTGTTTTCTTCATTTGAAAGTGCAGAAATTTCGGCTCTATATTTTTGCTTACCTATATGTTTAGCAGGTAAGTTAAACGTGATGACTTGAGAGGTTTGATCTTTAGAAAAACTCACCTGTTTTGAATATACTTTTACGCTGTTATTAAAAATGTTAAGTGACTGATTTACTGTGTTTTTACCTGTATAATTTAAAGTGGTTTCTACAGGAAACTCATTGTTTAAAAATGTGTATGTATTCAGTTGAATATCTGAAATTTTCAGATCTGATTTTAAAATTGTATCACCTACAACCACCGGATAAATTGGTTGATTATAGGTTAGTGATTTTAATTCATAATCACGTCCTAATGTTTGATTTCCGTCAGTAACAATAACAGTTGGCGCACGCTCATTATTGTACACTTCTTTTAAACTTGAAAAAACGTCTGATAAATTAGTATGTGATTCTTTAAAGCTTAAAGAATCATCTAATACGGACACCTTGTTACCAAAGGTTAAATATTCTACAGAAAATTTATGCGACAGATTTGATTGTCTAAAAGTTTCTAAAAAAGCATTGACTTTACTCTTTTGTTTCAAATGTAAAATTGATGATGAATTGTCTAGCGCTACGACAAGTTTAGGTTTTTCATGCTGAATTGAAGTATGCTCAATTTTTGGATTTAGTAACAGCACACCTAAAACAAATAAACTCATAAAACGCAATAGCGCTAAAACAACTTTCAGTTTAAAAGTGGTTTTAGCGCTATTAAAATATTGATAAATTGCAATTCCTAGAGCAGCAATTGCAATTATTATCAGGTATAAGATATTTTCAGTTGACATTATTAAGTCAACATTCCTCCATCAACATTTAACACCTGTCCAGTAACGTACGCACTCATATCACTTGCTAGAAACACACATACATTAGCAACATCTTTTGGTGACCCTCCGCGTTTTAAAGGAATAGCATCTCTCCATCCTTGCACAGCATCTGGATTTAGTTTTTCTGTCATTTCTGTTTCAATAAATCCTGGAGCAATTGCATTACAACGAATATTACGTGATCCCAGCTCTAATGCTACAGATTTTGTAAAACCAATAATCCCAGCTTTTGAAGCGGCATAGTTTGTTTGTCCGGCATTTCCTTTTACTCCAACAACAGAACTCATATTAATTATTGAACCGCTACGTTGTTTTAACATAGTACGCTGAACGGCTTTAGTCATGTTAAAAACCGACTTCAAGTTAACTTCAATAACTTTATCAAAATCTTCTTCTGAAATACGCATTAATAAATTGTCTTTAGTAATTCCTGCATTATTAATTAACACATCAATACTATCAAATTCTTTAGTAATATCAGCAATTAAATCCTGCGCGTCTTGAAAATTTGCGGCATTAGATTTATAAGCTTTTGCGTTTACTCCTAATTCTTTTAATTCTTGTTCTAACTCTAAAGCTGGTGCTTCAGAAGAGCTGTAAGTAAATGCAACATTTGCGCCGTTTTTAGCAAATGTTCTGGCAATTTCATTTCCAATACCTCTACTCGCTCCAGTAACTATAACTGTTTTACCATTTAAAAGTTTCATATACTAATTTTGTATCGTTGAATTATTTTGTCATAATTTTTATCAAATATATAGTATTCATTATAATTTTTCACTTCTATATGAATAATATTCTCAATACAAAATTTATCAACCTTGGTTAACTACATAAAAAGACAGTTTCACTACATAAGCTACATTTTACTTGTTCAAAAAAATAGTAATAATTATATTCGCTATCCTCGTAATAATAACCAATACTATTATAACATGAAATCAGCACAACGGGTACAAAAAAAATCAAGAGCTAAGCTATTGCATCAGTACTATACCTACACTGGGTTTTATACCTTTATTGGAAATAGTCTGAAAAAGGCCATATTACCGGTTTTGATTGTCGTTGCTGGTCTGGTGCTATTTAATAAATACGTTTATAATATAAATGATGCTTTACAAACTATAACAGAAACGTTTTCACCTATGGGGATATTGATTACGTTTTTTGCCTCAGAATCTTTACTAGGCTTAATACCACCTGAAATTTTTATTGCATGGTCTAAAAAAACAAGTGAACCAGTGTTTTACTTAGCTGTTTTAGCAACATTGTCTTATACAGGTGGAATTGTATCATTCTTTTTAGGTAAAATGGCTTTAAAGATTGATTTTGTTAAAAATTATTTGGAAGTTAAAATGGCTAAAAATTTAAAGCACACCAGTAAATGGGGAGGCTTTTTAATTATTGTAGGGGCATTATTACCAATACCATTTTCAATTACTTGTTTAGCAGCAGGTATGATTAAATTCCCGTTAAAAGGCGTGTTATTATACGGCTCATTGCGTTTTGTACGATTTGCTATTTACGGAATAGCAATTTTTAATATGGTTAATTAAACTCATTATAATGATTAAAATATTTAGAGGAATCAGTTTATTAGAAGGCTTGTCATTGTTAATTTTATTATTCATTGCAATGCCAATTAAATACGTTTTAGGTAACCCAGAATATGTAAAACATGTAGGTATGGCTCATGGTTTACTATTTGTAGCCTATGTATTATTTGCTATTATGGCAAAGTTTGAATTGGAATGGAAAACAAAAACCTTACTAATTGTTTTTATAGCATCTGTGATTCCTTTTGGAACATTTTACGTAGATAAAAAATACCTTTCCGGAAAATAATGTATATAACTACATTACCTAACTTAAAACGCCAAGACTGATTTAGTCTTGGCGTTTTAAGTTTCATGTCTAAACATTTCTATTGATCAGGGGTTGGGGACTCAGGCTGTTTGAACAGATTTAAATATGCTTGTCCTAAGTTTGATACACAATCACTTGCTGTAAACGATTGATACCCGGTTTGTTCTACAGCGATATCTGCTGTACTTCCGTGTAAGTATACACCCATAACCGCAGCGTGTAAAGAGGTATACCCTTGAGCAATTAAACTTGTTAGTATTCCAGTAAGTACATCTCCACTACCTGCTGTTGCTAATGCTGGATTTCCAGAAGTATTTATAAATAAGTCATTTTTATATACGGTTATGGTTATTGCATCTTTTAAAACAATAATACAATCGTGTTTTAATGAAAATGACTTTACTTGCTCTAACATATCAAAATCATTTTTCCAAACACCTATTAAACGCTCCAATTCTTTTTTATGTGGTGTTAATACTGTTTGCTTAGGTAGTAATTGCAATAATTGATTATGACGAGCTAATAGGTTAATCCCATCTGCATCAATAACAAGAGGAGCTGTATTTTCTTTTAGAAATGACTGCAAACCTTCTGCAGTTACGTCCTCCAGCCCCATGCCTACACCAATTCCAATTGCATTAAAATGGCCTTCAGGGCATATGTTTTCTATTACACGTTCTCCATTACCAATTTGTACCATTGCTTCAGGGAATGCACATTGAAGAATATCAACTCCGCAACTTGGTGTATATGCGGTAATTAATCCACAACCTGTTTTTAATGCTGCCTGACTAGAAAGAGTCACGGAGCCCATTTTCCCAAAGCTCCCCCCTACAATTAAAGCGTGTCCGTAAGAGAATTTATTGCTAAACTTTTCTCTCATACGATACAGCGGTAAAACTTCATGTTTACTGATTAACTGTGGAGCTGTTTCTACTACAGGTACTTCCAGGCCAATGTCTAATACTTCCCATTGCTCGGTAAATACTGCTGTCTCTGGCAAGAAAAACACCAACTTAGGGCTCTGAAACGTTAACGTATAGTTTACTTTTAACACATGATTTAAATCAATAGCTTTATTGGCATGTAATCCTGATGGAATATCTATTGCCAATTTAAACGTTGACAAGGTATTAAGGTAAGTAAATAGATTATTGACTAATCCTCCTGTATCTTTATTTAAGCCTATACCAAAAATAGCATCTATAATAATATCATCAGCACCAATATTTTTAGGAAAGTCATCTTGATGATTGATTAAAGTAGGCCAGGATTTTAAGGCTTTAACCTTATCGTAATTCTCTAAAAATGCGGGTGTTCTTTTTTTACTAAAATTCACTACATAATTATCAATATTATACCCATTAATAATCAAATGTTTTGCTAATGAAAGCCCCACTGCTCCATTATTCCCTATACCATTTAATACATGAATTTTCACCTGTGACCCTTGCATTCTAGTATGAATCCAATTAAATACTTGCAATCCGGCGCGTTCAATTAAATCTAATTCAGAAATTTCCTGGTTATGTATTGTGTTTTCGTGTGCTTTATATAATTGTTCGGCTGTAAGTATAACCATAATATGATTGGTACGTTTTAAGTTTATCCAAAGGTATTAAATTTGAAATTGTAGAACCTAAAAATTTGTATCTTTAAAACACTAACCAATTCAGACATCAAATGACAGCAATTGACTGGACTAAATTCACTAAAAAAATCAAAATTAATAGTACCCTAGAAACCGTATACAACCATTGGGTAACTCCTGAATTGTTGTGTAAATGGTTTTTAAGAGACGCCATAATAATTAGCGAAAATAATACCACAAAGCCAACTTCAAGTCCTGCAGAACAAAATGACACATATATTTGGAAATGGCACAATTATGACGGTGAAGAGCAAGGTACAGTTTTAGTCACAAAGCCAAATCACTACTTTGAATTTTCATTTGCAGAAGAAACAACTAAAGTGAGTATCAGCTTAAAAGAAGTCGGCAACAGTGTACTCTTAGAGCTTTGCCAATATAATATGGCAACGGATGACGCTACAAAACATAACTTATACTACGGCTGTAGTAATGGGTGGACATTTTGGTTAACCAACCTAAAAGCGTATTTGGAATATGGTATTCTGTTACATGATACAGAGCTAGGAAATTTAGATGATAAAAATAGTTGTGGAGAATATGTAAATACATAATTTATATCTTCTAATATTGTTTGTGATTCAGTAGTTTTTAAATAAATTAGCGCTTACAAATTTTTATTCAAAATACACAGATGAAAAACACAGCATTATCACATATACACGAAGCTTTAGGCGCTAAAATGGTTCCTTTTGCAGGTTACAATATGCCAGTACAATATGAAGGAGTTAATATAGAACATGAAGTTGTAAGAACTGGTGTTGGTGTGTTTGATGTGTCGCATATGGGAGAATTTCATTTAAAAGGGCCAAATGCATTAGCTTTAATTCAGAAAATTGGCTCTAACGATACGTCTAAAATTGTAGATGGACAAGCGCAGTATTCTTGCATGCCAAATAATGATGGTGGTATTGTAGATGATTTAATCATATACCGAATTCATGAAGAAGAATATATGTTAGTAGTGAATGCATCAAATATTGAAAAAGATTGGAATTGGATATCTGAACATAATGATTTGGGGGTAACTATGGAAAACAATAGTGATGCTTACTCATTATTAGCTATTCAAGGGCCAAAAGCCGCTGAAGCTATGCAAGCATTAACAGACATTGACTTAATTAACATGAAGTATTATACATTTCAAATAGGGAAATTTGCAGGTGTTGATGATGTTATTGTTTCCGCAACTGGTTATACAGGTTCAGGTGGATTTGAAATTTATTTTAAAAACGATGTTGCCGAAACAATTTGGACCAATGTATTTAAAGCAGGTGCAGATTTTGGCATTAAACCAATTGGTTTAGCTGCAAGAGATACACTACGTTTAGAGATGGGTTATTGCTTGTATGGTAATGATATAAACGACACCACCTCACCTATTGAAGCAGGATTAGGTTGGATAACAAAATTCACTAAAGAATTTACAAATTCTGATGCATTAAAAACACAAAAAGAAAATGGTACTGATAGAAAATTAGTTGCTTTTGAATTGGACGAACGTGGTATACCACGCCAAGGGTATGAAATAGTTGATGAGTCTGGAGCCAAAATTGGAGAGGTAACTTCAGGAACTATGTCACCATCATTAAGTAAAGGGATAGGTTTAGGATATGTGCCTACAGATTTTAAAAGCGTAGGAAGTAAAATTTACATCCAAATACGTAAAAAACAAATCCCTGCAACCGTAGTAAAACTACCTTTTTACAAAAAATAATTACAGAATATAATACAACATATAATGGGAAGAGCATTTGAATTCAGGAAAGCAAGAAAAATGAAGCGTTGGTCAGCAATGTCTAAAGCCTTTACTCGTATTGGTAAAGATATTGTTATGGCTGTAAAAGATGGTGGACCAGACCCAGATAGTAATTCACGTTTAAGAGCAGTAATTCAGAATGCAAAGTCTGTTAACATGCCAAAAGATAATATTGAGCGTGCTATAAAGAAAGCATCTGATAAAGATACTAGTAACTATAAAGAGGTGCTTTTTGAAGGATATGCCCCACACGGTATCGCTATTCTTGTTGAAACTGCTACTGATAACAATAACAGAACTGTAGCTAATATTAGAAGTTATTTTAATAAATGTAATGGTAATTTAGGCACACAAGGTTCGGTGGAATTTATGTTTGACCACCAGTGTAATTTTAAAATAAAAGACACTGGCTATGACTTAGAAGAACTTGAATTAGAATTCATTGATTTTGGTGTTGAAGAAATTTTTGCAGAAGAACCAGATGAAAATGATGCAGAACCAACAAAATCAATTCTATTCTATGCGCCATTTAACAGTTTCGGAAGTATTCAAAAAGAATTAGAAGCTCGTGGTATGGAAATTTTATCTTCTGGTTTTGAGCGAATTCCACAAACTACTAAAGAGCTTACTGAAGACCAACAGGCAGATGTAGATAAACTTTTAGAAAAAATTGAAGAAGATGACGATGTACAAAACGTATATCACGCCATGGCATAATTAACTTCAGAAATATCAACTAAAAAGCTTCAAAGTATATTTGGAGCTTTTTTTATACGATATTAACTCACTATTATTAGTGACTATTACCTCATTAATTATAAGGAAATGAAAATATATTGTATATTTATAACAACCAATATTAATTTTTTAAGGAGAAAATAAGTTTTAAGTGTAACTACAAATAGTTTCATATTAAAACATGTCAACTTATAACCAAATTATATTAAGGCAGATGATACTGCCATAAAGAACATTATTATTGACTTATTTGTTGATAGTGATTATAACTCCCTGCCTAATTTCGTAGAGTTTTTAATTAAAAAATGTGGAATAAGTTCTATGAATATTATGCTTGTAAATGCTAATAAATGGGATGTGTATATGAGTTTTTCTGAAGAAAATATTTTTTCTGAACAAAAAGGTATGCATGAATTAGTGCATGTGCCTGTAACTAAGCAAGAAGCAGATACTGTTCTAGCTAATAAAGTGATTTCACTTTTAGAAGCTACCGACTTTCAGGTTTTTAAAGACATAGTTACTAAAAAGGCTTTATACTAAAATAAAGCCTTTTTAGTAACCTATAGTTTATACTGCACCAACTAACATTTTTTCTCTAGCAGCAATTTTTACCGCCAAACAAACAATATGCATTGCACTGTCAATGTCTTCTAAAGTAGGGCATGAAGGGGCCAAACGAATATTAGAATCATTTGGATCCTTTTTATAAGGAAAAGTAGCGCCAGCATTAGTTAGCTTTACTCCTGCTTTTGCTGATAATTCCACTACTCTTTTTGCAGTACCATTTTGTACATTAAAACTTATGAAATACCCACCATTAGGAACTGTCCAAGTGGCCAAACCAGTATCTGACAATTCTTTCTCTAATATAGATAGAGTTCTATCAAATTTAGGTTTTAACAGTTCTGCATGTTTTTTCATATGTTCATTTATCCCTTCAATAGAACCAAAGAATCGTGTGTGACGTAATTGGTTAATTTTATCAGGGCCTATGCTTGAGAAAAACAAATGATTTCTATACCAATCCATATTAGCAACGCTCCCTCCTACAGCTGCAACACCTGCACCAGCAAAAGTGATTTTTGATGTAGATCCGAAAATAAACGGACGGTTAGGATGATTTGCCAATTTACAAGTCTCTAAAATATTTTTCAACTGATCGTGAGTATCTGATAAATGATGTACTGCGTAAGCATTATCCCAAAAAATTCTGAAATCATTTGCCGCAGTTGGCATGGTACTTAATCTATCTACAACTTCATCTGAACAACTTAATCCTGTAGGGTTACCATATTTTGGAACCACCCAAATCCCTTTAATAGATGAATCATTAGCTACTAAAGTTTCAATCAAATCCATATCAAGACCTTCTGAACTACAAGCTACAGGAATCATTTCAATACCAAAATGTTCACAGATACTAAAATGACGATCATAACCTGGTGTTGGGCAAAGAAATTTAATTGGCTGGTCACCCCATGGCTGATCACTTCCTACTACTCCATGTGTCATTGCTCTAGCAACAATATCATGCATTATAGTTAACGATGCATTCCCCCCAACAACAACTTCTGCTGTAGTTGATACCTCTAAAAAATCTTTAAACAATTCTTTAGCTTCAGGAATACCGTCTAATCCACCGTAATTACGTGGGTCTTGAGCTGCGATTGTTTTATAATCTTCCGCAGTAACCAAATCCAGCATCTTATTTGATAAATCAAGTTGTGCTTCACTCGGTTTCCCACGTGACATATCTAATTGTAATTGTTTTGAAGTATAAGCTTCTAATTGTAATTGTAAATCCTCTAAAGTCATTATTAGTTAGTGTGTGTTTAGCATGCCTCAAATATAGGTTGTACAGTTGAAATTTCAGCATTTTTAGTAACAAACATTACTACACGACTTTGACCAATACCACCACCTATTGTATATGGCAATTCTCCGTTTAAAAGCGCTTTGTGAAACGGCAATTGACTCCTATGTGTTTGCCCAGAGATGTGCAGTTGATGTGCTAAAGCTTTTTCATCAACACGTATTCCCATTGAACTGATTTCTAAACTTTTTTCACGAACAGTATCCCACACTAATAAATCGGCATTTAATCCTGCATAACCTAAATCATTTGGTGATGTCCAATCATCATAATCTGGAGCTCTATAGTCATGCACTTCGCCAGATGACAATTTACCGCCTATTCCTACAAGTAATACTGCGCCGTATCTTTTAGCAATAGCATGCTCGCGTTCTTTGGCTGACAAATCTGGATACATTTTATACAATTCTTCAGTGTTTATCATTTTAAAGTCTTCTGGAAGCTTTGATTCTTCAGAAAAATACTCCGCTATTTTTTCATCTGTTAGTTTTAAGGCCTCATAAACGGCTTTTCCGTGAGTGATTAAGGTATTTATTGTACGCTGCTGTTTAGAAATAACTTTTTCCCAATCCCATTGATCTACCAAATGTGAATGAATTGCTGAAAGGTGTTCATCAGCTCTAATGGCCTTCATGTCTGTAACTATCCCTTCTCCTACTTTTGCACCTAAGACTCCTAAATACCATCGTTTCCACTTTGCCAGTGAATGTACTATTTCATGAGTTGTATCATTTAAACTAAAACTCACTGCTTTTTCAACACCATTTAAATCATCATTTAAACCTGAGTTTTTAGACACAAATAATGGTGCACTAACTTTTACTAAGTTTAAATGGTCTTGTAATTTTTTTTCAAAATACACTTTTGAAAATGTAATTAATTGTTCAGTTTCTAAGCTTCTTCTAAGTGTTCTCATAATTATAACTTTTATACAACAAATATATTTAGTTATAGTACACTATTTTTCAAAATAATATAAAAACATTAAGCTTTAGCTTATTTTGCTATATTTTTTAAACACAAATAATATTTAAACTATATTTACTTAAAATTTAATACACTTTTTTTACTATGAGCTTTATTTTAGATAGTATCGATAAAAAAATTCTTAAATACTTCATTAAAGATGCCAGAACCAAAGTGGTTGATATCGCTAGTTTTATTGGTGTTACGAGTGCAGCTATACACCAACGTATTGGAAAAATTAAGCGCAGTGGTATCATCAAAGAGTTTACATTACGCTTAGATGAAAAAAAACTTGGCTATAACACTTGTGCCTTTGTAGGTGTGTTTCTGGATAAAAACAGTAAATACGACGACATTATTGAAAAACTTAAACGTATTGAAGAAGTTGTTGAAGCGCATTATACCACTGGAGAATATGGGTTATTCGTGAAAGTTTACACCAAAGACAATGACCATTTAATGAAAGTGTTGAACGGAAAAATCAAACAAATTAAAGATGTGACTAGAACTGAAACGTTTATTTCTTTAGAAGAACCCATCAGTAGAAGTATTACTTTTTAATGGTATTACGTTTTATACACTAATAATTATGTAAATTGGTGTCATAAAAAACTTAACCATGAACGAATTTTCTGTTGAATTTACTGTACGAGATTACGAATTAGACATGCAAGGAATTGTTAACAATTCTGTATACCAAAACTATTTAGAACATGCCAGACACGAATATTTACATTTTCATGGCATTGACTTTGCCGATTTAACCGAACGAGGCGTTATATTGGTTGTAAAGAATATTTCTATGGATTTTAAACACTCTTTACGTAGCAGAGATCAGTTTAAAGTGGTTGTAGAAACTTATAAAGACGGACATTTAAAATTAGTTTTTAAGCAAACCATTATTAATTTATCTAATAATAAAACGGCATTAACAGCCCTAGTTACAGGTGTTTGCTTAGTAAATGGCAAGTTGGTTAAACCAGAAACTATTGAAGAAATCAATGCGTTTTTAATTCAAGAAGCATTATAATAAAATGTTAAGGTCTTATAAATTTATCATAAGCTTTAACTTAAAATTTGTGTAATGTTGAATTAATTCTCAATTTTAGATTCGTACTAAACTCACAACACTAATATGCGTCATAATATAGTTACAACTTTTGTAGTATTACTTGTATCAAGTATTACGATTTATGCTCAAGAAAAATCAGGGAAAATATTAGATCGTGATACCAACTCACCTATTCCATATGTGAATATCAAGTTCAATGATCATACCGGTGCTATTAGTAATGAAGAAGGTGATTTTAATCTTGTCTTTAATCAAGATACTAAAGACATTGATTCCATACATTTTTCATCTATGGGATATGCCACTAAAAGCCTTACTATCAATGAAATTAAAGACACTATTTATTTAAATCCGGAAGCTTTAGAACTTTCAAGTGTTTATTTAACTGATGAAGAACTATCAGTTGATGACATTATTGATCGTGTAGAAGATAACATTTCAATAAACTATTCTACAGCTTATACAACAAACAGATTCTTTATGAGGGAATCGTTTAATCAGTATTACAAAAGATTAAACTTTGGATTTAAGAAATCAAGTATTAAAGAGATTACCAAAAAACTGATTGATAGCATGATGAGTATCATTCCTCAGCGTACTTCATATCATAATGAAACTTTAGGAGACTTACACAACAAACAATTTTCAGACCAGCATAAGCTTACAATTATTAAAACCTCAAAGCTGTATAATAAATCACAGGAAGTATCATTTGAATCTTTACAAGATAAGTTCATGCAAGTACTAAATGATAATGTTAAAAAAGACTCCTATTTAAAAATTAAATCGGGTTTATTTGGCACAAAAGTTAGTGTAGATTCTATTGTAAACACCTCAGAAAATAGTGACAAAATTCAACATGACTATGAACAAAATAACTATTTTTACTCAAGAAAGAGAGCTATAGGGACATTACTTAGTCGTGTGTTTTTTGAAGACGACTCCCCTATTAATGTGATTCGTAAATCAAGTCGATATGATTTTAAACTAGAAGACTATACCTATATTGAAGGCAACTTTGCTTACATCATTTCATTTACTCCTGGTAATTTTGCTGATATTAAAGGAAAACTTTATATCAATACAGAAGACTTTGCCGTTTTAAGAATTGATTATCAGAACTCAGACGCTGTATACAATAAAAAGTTCAATATGTTAGGTGTTAACATCAATCATATTGGGTATAAAGGTACTATGATTTTTAGCAAAGGGAACCAGCAGAAGTATCGTTTAAAATACATCAGTCATGAAAACACCAACTCGTTTAAGCTTGACAGACCGTTAACAGTTATTGAAAAAAATAAACACGTTAAAGGACGTAGAAAACAAAATGAGTTGAAACTACAAATGCAATTCAATATTGTTGATAAAAACAAACGTGAACTAGTCGTGTTTGACTCAAAAACCACTAACAATTCTGCGTTTAAAGCTCTAAAAGAAACTAAAAAAGTAGACGTGAAATACTTTTCAAGTTACAACAAAGACTTTTGGAAAGGCTATAACATCATTGAACCAAACCATGCTATAAAAGAGTTTACAAACTTAAATTAAAGCTACTAAGAGTATTCCGGTACTTTTCCTACAACTCCATCAAAAAAACTGTACATGTATTTAAAATCGGCGTCTTTATCGTCGGTTGGATAAAACGGTTTTGAAATTTTATGCTGTTTTTTTCCAAAATCAAAAGCGACCATTACAATTGGCACATTTGCTGTTTTTGCGATATAGTAGAAGCCCGTTTTCCATTTATCAACCTTCTTACGTGTCCCTTCTGGAGCAATGTTTAACCTAAACTCATCCATTGTATTAAACAACTCAGCATAGGCCTCTACTTTATTTTGGCCTTTAGTTCTGTCAATAGAATACCCGCCTACTTTTTTCAAATACCAACCTAATGGCCATTTAAACAACTCCTTTTTAGCAACAAAATTTATTGTAGTATTTGTAATTTTCCTTAAAAATAAGCCCATAGGAAAATCTAACCAATGTGTATGTGGAGCTGCTATAATAACGTATTTTTTAAGATCTTTAGGAAACTCGCCTACAATCTTCCATTTTAAAAGCGTAAAGTATATAAATCTGTACATTGAATAATCTAATTGTTTTATTTGTTACAAAACTACAGCATTTTATAATATAATAGGTATTTTTGAATTGCTATTAACCACATATGAATCTCCTCAAACAACTTATAAGCTACATTTATCCGATTAATGTAAAAACCATTACTTCAGAACGTTCTGGAACACTTGAAGTTACATTAGTTAACGGAAAACTTGTTATGGATTCTGCAAATGCTAATTACAGCTATGGCAGCTTACAAAAAGTATTAAAAAAAGGTTTATCGTTTATAGGTAAAAATCAATTAGAGGAAATGTCTTCTATTTTGGTTTTAGGTGTCGCTGGTGGTAGTGTTATTCAAACTATTAGAAATGATTTCAAGCTCGATACGAAAATTACAGCCATTGAAATTGACCCTGATGTAATTGCATTGGCAAACACTTATTTTCAGTTAAACAATACCGATAATGTGGAGCTCATTACCGCTGATGCTTTTGAATATATCAAATCAACCACAACTACTTACGACTTGATTATTGTTGATATATTTAACGATACTCAAATGCCAGAGGAATTATTTAGAACCGCTTTTTGGAAACACATATGTAAGTTACTGACTGAAAATGGATTATGCATCTTTAATTCAATCTACACTTCAACTAATGATTTGCATCGAAATTCAGTTTTAAAAACACAATTAACTACGCTATTTAAACAAAATGATAGTATTAAAACTAACCAAATTAATGAAGTAATCATAGTTAAAAAATAACTATTTAGCTTTTGTTACATCTTTAAATTCGGCATTTGCTTTTTCTAAATCTTCAGGTGTATCAATACCGATAGACACATGAGTAGTTTCCACCATTTTTATAGTTTTATTGTAGGCTAAATAACGTAAGCATTCAATTTTTTCACTTGCCTCTAAATATTCCATTGGCATTTGCGTGAATTCAAGAATAGCAGATTTCCTAAAGGCATATATCCCTTGATGTTTGTAATATTTAGCTTGAGCTTCGTCTCTAGGAAATGGTATTGGTGATCTTGAAAAGTATAGTGCAAAATTATTGGTATCTACAATAACCTTTACACTATTGGTATTCATGATCTCTTCTTTATCAATAATTTGATGCATTATAGACGCCAAATCAATAGTTTTGGTTGTATCAGTTTTAAAAACTGCTAATAAGTCTGTTAAAGCAGATTTATGCACATTTGGCTCATCACCTTGTATATTAACAACAATATCGCACTCAATGTGCTCTACAGCCTCTGCTATACGGTCACTACCACACTCATGCTCTGCAATGCTCATGATAGCTTTTCCGCCGTTTGCTTCAATTTCCTTGAATATAACCTCTGAATCTGTAACCACATAAACATCATCAAATAACCCTGTAGCTACTGCATTTTCATAAGTTCTTACAATCACTGGTTTACCTGCAAGGTTTTGCATTAATTTTCCTGGAAATCTCGACGCTTGATAGCGTGCTGGAATCATTGCTATTATTTTCATGTATTATTGTTCTAACAATTACTTAAATTCTTACAAATAGATATTGGTTATACCACATGGCTAAAAATGATATTAATAACAGTATTAACGTGGTATATCTGTATTCCTTACTAAATAAGACTTTTCGCTGTGAAATTAAAACATATATTGACATTATAAAGCCTAATACGGAAATAAAAATAACACTATACTGAAGTGTAGCTGTAAATTTCTCTAAAGCATCATAATACACAAAAAAATATGTGGCGAATATGGTTAACGCTGTCATACCACAGCATATGGCATAAAATTTATTAAAGTTCATTATTAACAGTTCTTATATTTATCATACAAACCTTTCCCTTCCATTACTAATGGAATAATTTTTTCTAAACGTTTTTGTTGAGTAGCCTCACGTTTTGCTTCCGTAATATACCCAGCATATTCACGTTGTTTGCCTGGTGTTAATTTGTTAAACGCTAACTTAAGTTTGGTGTTTTTATCAAATTTATTCAATAACAATTCAGGCAGAATTACAGTTGTCTTACGTTCAATTTTCACTTCTTTACCTAATTTCTGATTTTCTATTGCTTCAAGAATATATGATTCTAGTAACACAATATCCTCAATGGTATTAGATTCGAATCGCCATTGTCGTAATGCTTTTGTTTTACCTTCCTGTGCATTAATCAGCTTGTTGGCTTTATCTTCTAAAAACACACCTTGAAAAAACCACAAACTTGCATGGTTCTTAAAACCACCTAAACCAATAACATTTTTACCTTTATAGGAATACACGGGGCTACTCCATTTTACAGACTCTTCTAATTCTGTTTTTAGCAATACAGATCTGAGTGCATTCAGTAATTCACTCCAATTAGGATGGTTCTCTATGTATTCTTCTACAGATGATATTTTGCCCATATTTACTTTGTATGATTAAATTTTGACCGTAATTTTTTAAACATTACATACACACCTATCAATAGTAACACTACAATTACAATTGCTAATAATGGTAAAAAAATAGCCGTTAACGACAACGCTGTAGCAGTACCTGTTTCAACTGTTGAAATAACCGGATTTGCTACGCCTGCTGTTGTAGCTGTTGACGCTGTTCGAGTAGTAGCAGAACTTCCTTTTATGGCTGTGGCTGTTCCTCCCCCAGCAATTATTGCTAAAGACCAAGTAACTACAGGATCTAAATTTGCAGCTGTACTTACTACTACAGCTGTACCAGCAATTGCCGCTAAGGGTACGGCTATAGTATCTAGTAAATTATCAAATACAGGAATGTAATACGCTACTATTTCTAATAACGTAGCGAGACCAAATATTATCAATGCCGATATACTCCCCGCCCATTGCCAACTCTCATTAAGTGGTATTATATTAAAATAAGCCGATATACTCAATATAAGCAAAGGTAAAAACACCCTAAAACCTACTGAAGCTGCTAAACCTATACCTAAAAAAACACTTATTAAAGTTTCTGATAATTCTAACATAATCACAATAGTTTATTAAATATAAGTAATTAATACTCTTCTGTGAAAAAATCATTTCCAAAACCAATTAAATATAGTTTTTGTTCAGCACGAGTTACGGCTGTATACAACCATCTTAAATAGTCTTTAGACACGCCATTGGGCAAATAGGGTTGTTCAACAAATACTGTTTTCCACTGCCCTCCCTGAGATTTATGACACGTAATGGCATAGGAAAATTTCACTTGAAGCGCATTGAAATACTTGTTCTGTTTGGTTTTCATGAACTTTTTATACTTAGACGTTTCATTTGCGTAATCTTTTTGAACTTCCTGATACAACCGATTACTGTCATCATAGGATAAGGCTGGTGTTTCTGCTGATATGGTATCTAACAACAAAACCGTTTCAAATGGTTTCATATTGGGGTAATCAACCATTCTCACTTTAACCTCCGCAAAACGAAAGCCATACAATTCTTTAAACGTAAAAATTTCTAACACTTCAATGATATCACCATTAGCAATAAAACCGGCTTCACTACTCTCTTTAATCCAAAAATAATTGTTCTTCACCACCATTAGATAATCCCCAGCATTTAAATCGTTTTCTTGGTATAAAATCCTACTTCTAATTTGCTGATTATAAATATTTGCACGTTTATTTGAACGCACAATTATTGCGGTATCTTCTTTACCGTCTGATGAATAAGCAGTGTCAATAGCATTTTGAATGTCATAACCATCTTGCAAACGAACAATATCTGCAAAAGATCCTAAATCAAATTTAAAGTCATCAAAATAATTAGCTGCTAATTGCTCTCTTAATAACGTAGCGTTGCTTAAAATACCTGAACCTTCTGCTTGACGTACAACTTCATCGAGCTCAATATGGTCAATATTTTTATTGTAATTCAACGCCAATTTGTTTTCATCTAATGCAGGACTCACATCTAATTTCACAGGGGGTAACTGTGCAGTATCACCAATAAATATCAATTTACAGTGATGACCTGCATACACATATTGCAGCAAATCATCTAATAATGAACCATTGTCAAAAAGCTTAGAGTCTGCATTAATATCTGAAATCATTGAAGCTTCATCAACAATAAAAATACAGTTTTTATGTTTGTTAGGCTGCAAAACAAAACTGACTCCTCCGCCATTTTGCTTCTTTGGAAAATAGATTTTTTTATGAATGGTTAAGGCCTCTCGTTTGGCGTATTTAGAAATTACTTTAGCCGCTCTACCCGTTGGCGCTAATAATACGGCGCTTTTACGCGCATGCCATAAATTATTAACCAAGGTACTAATTAATGTTGTTTTTCCTGTACCCGCATAGCCCTTTAGCACAAATAACTTATCTGCATCTTGATCAAAAATAAACGACGATAATCGTTGTAAAACAACATCTTGTTTTAGTGTAAGATCAAATGGAAATTTGTCAATTAATAAGTTATGAAATTCTGTTGTGGTCATTGAAATATGATGGTAATAAAAATGAATTTCAAAGATAGATAGTATTTTTTCTTTTATTACTTTACTGAATGAAAAAAAAATGTAAATTTGCGTACAACCATTAATTAAACCTTATAAATAATGATAACAATACTTTTAATTGTTTTAACTTTAGTAGCTGTTTTTGTAATAGTGAAGTTGATTGATAAATTTGTGCCACAAAGTAAAAAATGGATATTCACTATTTTATTTTGGGTATTAGCTATAGTTATAGGTAAAGCACTTTACGACTCAATAATGGAGCCTATCAAGTTTAAAAAAACAAAAGAAATGCGTTATGCTGAGGTTATTGAAAGTTTAAGAGACATTAGAGACGCCGAGATTGCTCATAAAACTGTAACAGGAACTTATAGTGGTGATTGGAATGCACTTGTAAAGTTTATTGATACGGCACACTACACATTAACACAACGTAGAGATTCTACTATTATTGATGTTGAATTGACAAAACAGTTTGGTGGTGTAGAAATGACTAAAGACATCGTTATCATTGATACTATCGGAACAGCTTCAGTTAAAGATTCAATCTTTAAAAACTCAACACGTTACAAAACTATGATGAATGTTCCTGGAACAGATGCTAAGTTTGATTTAAAAGCAGGTATGATTGAAAAAGGAAATTCTAAATTACCAGTGTTTGAAGCTAAAATTGCTAAAAAAGTAATCCTTGCTGGTGAGCCAGCGTATTTGATTGCTGAAGAAGAAGAAACTGTTGCCGTAGATGGTGTTAACGGAGCTGACTTGAGCGTAGGTTCAATGACAGAAATTAGCACAAATGGTAACTGGCCAAGAAAATATGACGAAAACTAATCGTATAAACATATTATCACATAAAGTATTGTCCGTTCAAGCTAGCTTGAATGGACTTTCTTTTTGTATACTAGATACTATTGAGAACAATATTCTTCTACTACACGAAGAACACTTTGAAACTCAAAAAAATCCTATTGAATTAGAACATCTCATTCAACAGAAATTTGCTACTACTCCACTGCTTCAAGAAGAGTTTAAAAAAGTTAGTGTCATTCATCACAATAACATCAGTACAATAGTTCCCAAAGCATTGTACAGCGAAACTAACCTGATTGATTATTTAAAATTTAACAATAAAATATTTGAGTCAGATTTTATTGCTACAGATGAAATTAGTAATCAAAATATCATGTCTGTCTATGTCCCTTTTGTAAACATAAACAACTATTTTTTTGACCAATTTGGCAGTTTCGAATACTTTCACTCATCTACAGTGCTACTTGAAAATTTGTTGCAACAGGCTACAATGACAGCTTCAAAATTATTTTGCAATATTCATAGCAACTCTTTTGAATTGGTGTATATCAAAAATGGCCAACTACATTTCTACAATTCATTTGAGTATACTACTGCTGAAGATTTTATATACTATACCCTTTTTACCATAGAACAGTTACAACTTAACACAGAAACGGTTGACTTTGTTTTTTTAGGTGATATTGGTTTAGATGATGATTTATACAGCATGGCATATCAATACATCAGACACATTTCTTTTGGAAGCAGACACACCCAATTTGAAGTTAGAGACCCTGAGCAAAAACCTAAATATGGCTATAATCACTTTTGCCTATTAAATTCATTATAAATGAGAATCATTTCAGGAAAATATAAAGGCAGACGCATTACAGCGCCTAAAAAGTTACCTGTACGCCCAACTACAGATTTAGCAAAAGAATCCTTATTTAACATCTTAAATAATCATTTCTACTTAGATGATGTTGTGTTATTAGATTTATTTTCTGGTACCGGTAATATCAGTTATGAATTTGCCTCAAGAGGTTGTGAAACCATCACTTCTGTAGACGCTGATTATGGCTGTACAGCCTTTATAAAAAAAACCGCCAAAGAATTCGACTTTAATATTAGCGTTATTAAAAGTGATGTCTTTAAGTTTTTAGAAAAAATAAAAATTAATGCAACAATCATTTTTGCTGACCCACCATATGATTTTAGTGATGATAAATTCGCAAAAATTCCTGAACTGGTGTTTAAAAACAATCTTCTAGCTCCAGATGGTTATCTAATTATTGAACATTCTAGTTACACCAATCTATCGCATATCCCTCATTTTAGTTATGCTAAAAAATATGGCGGTTGTGTGTTTAGTTTTTTTGAACACCCAAAACCAGATACTACAGAAGAAGAATAACTAATAAATTAAGCTAAATAATGTTTAGCAAAACCTTCGCATTGTAGAAGTGTTTCTTTTACATCATCTAAAGTTGTTCGCGGATTAATTAAACACATGCGTAAAACGACTTGATTTTGAAGTACCGTAGTAACTAACAAAGCTCTCTGTGACTTAACTACTTTTTCTGAAATGTATTGGTTTAATTCATCTATTTCTTTTTCAGATAAATTGGAATTAATTGGGTGAAATCTGAAATTAATTACAGCAAGTGTAGCAGGTGAAATTACCTCCCAACTAGCACTTTGCCTCAATAGATGTTCAACACGTTCAGCTAAAGTAATATTATACTCTATAGCTTGTCTAAATGCCGATAAACCAAATGTTTTCACAGACATGTACAATTTCAATGCTCTAAAACGCCTAGTTAATTGAATACCGTGATCATAAAAATTAATTTCTGAAGCATTCCCTTCTATATCTCTTAAATATTCAGGTTTTTCACTAAATGTATTACTCAGTAATTTATGATTTCTTACTAACAAGCAGCCCATTTCATAGGGTTGAAACATCCATTTATGTGGGTCAATAGTTAACGAATCGGCTTTTTCAATACCTGAAAGTACTTTCTTTCCTTGCTTTGATAATATTGCTGCACCTCCATAAGCACCATCAATATGAAACCAAATATTTTCTTGTTTGCATATATCAGAAATGTCATTTAGAGGATCTACAGTACCTGTATTTGTAGTTCCTGCAGACGCTATAATACAAAATGGTTGAAGACCTTCTATCTTGTCTTTTGCAATGGCGTTTTTCAATTTATTAATCGCCATTTTAAATTCTAAATCAGTAGGAATTATTCGTATTTGTTCTTTTTTAAATCCGAGTACTCTAATTGCTTTTATATTTGATGAATGAGCTTGATCCGACATATAAATTACAGCTTTAGAGAAATCATCACCACAATGGTAATGCCTAGCAGTAACTATTGCAGTTAAATTAGCCATAGAACCGCCACTGGTGAATATTCCACCGCCTTTTTTTGCAGGGAACTTAAACAGTTTTAGCAACCAGCTCATTGTCACAATTTCTAATTCTGCAGCGGCAGGAGAACCTACCCATCCACCTGCAAACACATTAAATCCGGTTGCCAATATATCACCAATTACACTCACATAATTGCTTGGCCCTGGTACAAATGAATACGATTTTGGATGCGAAACAATATTACTTGTTGGTAACACCTTTTGTAACACAAAATTTAAAATTTCATCTGATGGAGCGGGCGCCTCTGGTGCAGATTCTAAAAACATCTGATCCATTTCTAGTCTTGTAGCCGTAGCCACTGGATCCTTATCGTTCTGAGTATCAAAATGATCTACAATAGCATCAATAGCTTGATACCCTAACTGTTTCATTTCCTCTTTACTGAGTTCCAATTTATGTGTATTGTGTAACATTTCCTTAATTTTTCTACAAAATTAAATGAAATGGCAAAGGTACTAACTGACAATTATCATATATTAACTCAACAACTACACTTAATTTTACAGTCAAAACATTGACATATATGCAATCTTTAGTTCAAAAATATAATGTTCCCGGACCACGTTACACAAGCTACCCTACCGTTCCTTACTGGAATAAAGAAGGAATTTCTTGTGACAACTGGATTAAAACCTTTCAACATTCATTTGCAGAAAGCAATCAATCTGAAGGAATAAGCCTATATATTCACTTGCCATTTTGTGAAAGTTTATGCACATTTTGTGCGTGTCATAAACACATCACCAAACGTCATGATGATGTTGAAGATGATTATATTGATACTGTTTTAAAGGAATGGTTATTGTATTTAGATGTGTTGCTAGAACGTCCAATAATTAAAGAAATTCACTTAGGCGGTGGTACTCCTACCTTTTTTTCAAGTGCTAATTTAAAACGATTGATCAACGGAATTTTTAAATCGGCAGATAAACATCCTGATTATGAATTTAGTTTTGAAGGACATCCAAATAACACCACAAAAGAACAATTACAAACCTTATATGATTTAGGCTTTACTCGTGTGAGTTTTGGTGTACAAGATTATGATGCTACGGTTCAAAAAGCCATTCATAGAATACAACCATTTGAAAATGTAAAAAATGTAACCAATTGGGCTAGAGAAATTGGGTACACTTCTATAAGTCACGATTTAATTTTCGGTTTACCTTTTCAAGATTTAGAAAAAGTTAAACAAACTATAGCAATAACTAACAGCTTAAAACCAGATCGTATAGCCTTTTATAGTTATGCCCATGTACCATGGATTAAAGGCGTTGGTCAGCGTGGATTTAATGAAAAAGACTTACCAAAAGAAAATGAAAAAAGAACTTTGTATGAACAAGGTAAACAATGGCTGGAAGATGCGGGTTATATTGAAATTGGTATGGACCATTTTGCCTTAGCTACAGATAGTTTATATACAGCTACACAAACGAAAACATTACATAGAAACTTTATGGGCTACACAGCCAATAAAACTCAATTAATGATTGGCTTAGGCATGTCTGCCATTAGTGATTCATGGTATGCTTTTGCTCAAAACGCTAAAACAGTAAAAGAATATCAACAGCAAGTAAATGATCATATTATTCCAATATTTAGAGGTCATGAATTAAGTGATGAAGATTTAATTATCCGTAAGCATATTTTAAATATCATGTGCCATTTTAAAACCTCTTGGGCGTCTTCAGAAATGCAATTTGACGGTTTAAAAGACTATCTAAACTTATTAGGTGAAATGCAAGAAGACGGTTTGGTTGTTATTAAAAATACGTCTTTAGAAATTCCCGAGCACGCTCGGGCATACGTGAGAAATGTGTGTATGGCGTTTGATGCTCATTTACAACGCAATAAACCTTCTACTAAACTATTCTCTATGACAATTTAAATAGAAAACCCTGAAACTAACATTTCAGGGTTTTCTTTATACTTCTTTAAGGTATGTTAGTACTGTTCTAACAAATATGTAATCAAATCGGTTGTTGTAACAATTCCCACTAACTTTCCATTGTCTTCAACTGGTAAAGCATGAAAACTTTCTTTTGCTAAAATTTTAGCTACATCATAAATTGTATCTGTAGCATTTACAGAAACTACCGTTTTAACCATAACTTGTTGCAAGGTAAACATATTGTATACAATAGTATCTACATGATCATCTTCTTCATAAGCTGCGTCAGCAAAGCTAATACGTAACAAATCGGTATAACTCAACATCCCTTCAATTTTGTTATTATTCACCACGGGTATATGTCTGATGTTGTGCTTTTTAAATAAGCCTTCAGCTTTTTCTAATGTATCTGTAACATTTAATAACACTAGATTAGTTGACATAATTTTTGATACTGGAACTCTTTTTTTCATAGCAAATAGGATTTCGCCATACATATGGCAATTAATAAAATTTATAAAGGGTTATCTAACTCCTCTACTATAAAGTTCGTAAAAAAATAGGCGAAATTTTATGATATATGTTATTACTTTTACTGATAAAAATCAATAACATAATTAATGGCAATATTTGGGGGTTGTAGTTAAAAACAAACTCGTCTCTTCTGGCGATAAATATGGCAGTCCTAAACCTAAACCTCTGACAATAAATAACACACCTAAAACAACAACAAAAACCGGAATTATGTTTTGTAACTGTTGTTTAAGTTTTACTGAAAAAACATCCTTAACATAAAGTAAGACACTTAAAAGAGGTATGGTTCCAACCCCATATAACAGCATATACAATGCAGCTAATGTGCTGTTAGACATGGCTACAGCTCCTACTAACGCAATATACACCATACCACAAGGCAAAAAGCCATTTAATACGCCTATCATATAAATAGAATAGAATGATTCCTTCTTTAAGTATAAACCTAGATGTAACTTCAGTGTATTTAATACTCGTGTAAATGGTGTTGCTTTTAACGTGATCTGATTGCTGATTTTTGGAAATAACGTCAATACAATCATAATCACACCTATAATAATAGACAGTTTTTGTTGTAAGCCCGACAAGAACAACCCCTTACCTACTAAGCCAAACAATAGTCCTAATATACTGTACGTGGTGACTCTTCCTAAATGATACAATACAATTTGAACGTGTTTTTTTATGGTGCTTGTTTTACTTAATGGCAATAACATTGCTATAGGGCCACACATGCCTATACAATGTAAACTTCCTAAAAGCCCTAATATGAAGCCTGCCAAAAGCACTTTATAGTAATAAATCTTGTTTAAACAAATACTCTACGTTGTTACATGTAAAATCAATGATAAGGTTCCAACGACCATCAACAAGATCTTTTTTCGGTAAAAATAAGATGTTGGAAGAAACTGATAATGGAATTTCTATATCCAATTTCTTGTTAGATGGTCTGTATAGGAACACTTGACCTTTAATAGCGTCTGATGGTAACTCTTTAGGAAATATTACAAATATCCCTTTTTCAGTTACATCAACTTTTATGTTTTCACTAAGTGATTGTAAGTTTTGTTCTTTATTTATTTCATCTTGAAATGCAAGCTCGCTTTTATAATAATCATCAACTACTAAATCATGATCATAATTAGAGTTGGTTGACATTTTAATCACAAAAAATAAAATAAATGCTATAAACGCAATGATTGCAAGTACGATTGATGTTCCCCAATTAATTCTCATAACTCATGTATTTATTATCTAAATTTTCTTGGCCCTAAAAAATTGGTTGATGTGGTTTCAATTTTTTGACCATTACTATAAATCGCAACTTTTATGTGTTCTCTGTCCTTTGTTAATTCAGATTTTGGAATCTCAACAAATAACGTTCCAGTTGCTAATGCTTGTGCATCTAGGTGTATGTCAGAAATCCCAACAACATTAACCACACCAGAATGCGACACTAATTTAAATTCTATGTTAGAAATATCACGCGTAGTTTTATTTACCAATTTATAAGTATATACATTACTGATGATGTTGTTTGCCTTTTTTTCATATAACTGTCCAGGTAATTTTAACAAACTCGCTTCAACATCATTACGCAAAAACAACATTACACTCATTACTGCTAAGAGTAGTAATAATACTGCCGAATAGGCTTTATTACGTGTTGTGAATATTACCTGTTCGCCTTTACTTATGTTATCCTCAGAATCATAACGGATGAGTCCTTTTGGTAAATTGACCTTTTCCATCATAAAATCACAAGCGTCGATACAAGCTGTACAGTTAACACATTCCAATTGAGTCCCGTTTCTAATATCGATACCTGTTGGGCAAACTTGTACACATTGATTACAGTCAATACAATCTCCTTTACCTAGTGCATTACGATCTTCATTTTTTTTGAATTTTGAGCGACCCTCTGTACGTTCTCCTCTTACATAGTCATAAGCAATATTAATTGTTTTATTGTCTAATAGCACTCCTTGTAATCTCCCATACGGACATGCTATGACGCAAACTTGCTCTCTAAACCATGAAAACACAAAAAAGAATACTGTTGTAAATATCAATAAGGCTATTAATGTACCAATATGCGAAAATGGTTCTATAAAAATATAGGAAATCAATACATCACTACCTATAAAATATGCTAAAAACACATTAGCTATAATAAAAGAAATCAGGTAAAATATTGTCCATTTAAGCAAGCGTTTTCTAATTTTTTCTGAAGTCCACTTTTGCTTATCTAATCTAATTTGTGCGCCTCTATCACCTTCAATAGCATATTCAATTTTCCTAAATACCATTTCCATAAAAATGGTCTGTGGGCATATCCACCCACAAAATATTCTTCCAAAAATTACTGTAAATAGTACTATAAATAATATTCCTATTAGCATGGCCATTACCAACAAATGGAAGTCTTGAGGCCAAAACGGAAAACCGAAAATATTAAATTTCCTGTCTATTACATTAAAGAGTAGAAATTGGTTGCCATTAATTTTTAAAAAAGGAAAAGAAAACAAACACAACAACAACAACCAACTAATTTGTGTTCTATATTTATAAAATCTACCAGAAGGTTTTTTGGGGTAAATCCAATTACGCTTACCTTCGTCAGTAATAGTACCGATAGAATCTCTAAATACTTCTTTTCCTTGATCTGACATCTGTTAAATTAACCTAACGTTTATGATGTAACTATTTATTCTCCTGTCCAAATTTCACCTTCAGCTGCTTTTGCACCTTCAGGATTTGTACCTTCAAGCGTTAATATATACGACGCAACTTGTTGTATTTGTGAAGGCTTTAATCCTTTTTTAGACCAAGCTTCCATACCTTTTGCTGGTCTACCTCCTTGTGAAATTGTTTTAAAAATATTACTAATTCCTCCACCTAAAACCCAATGTTTGTCTGTTAAGTTTGGACCAATACTTCCTCCACCATCTGGTTTATGACACACTGCACAGTTTTGTACAAATACTGCTTTTCCTTCCTCTATATCTGCAGGTTCAGTTAAAGCAACTACTGTGGTATAGTCAACCATATCTTTTGCGGTTTTTTTGTATTCTTCAATTTCTATACGCGCAATTTCCATTTCATTTTCAAACTCTTGTATTTGAGAATCTCCACCAAACATATGAAAACGTGCTAAGTATATCACGGCAAACACAATAGTAGCATAGAATCCCCAAACCCACCATGGTGGTAATGAGTTATCTAGTTCTTTAATACCATCATAATTGTGGTTAAGGACGATATCTTCTTCCTGATCTATAGGTTTAGCATTTGTAGCCTTTTTTAAGAAGTTAGCTAACCATGATGGACTACTTGATTCTGCATTTAATTTTGCTTGACGCTCTTCTTCAGAAAGCATGCGTAGCATCATATTATTAATTGCTCCGTAACATATTTCAAAAACGATAATGATGAATAAAATTAAAATCAGTAAATATGTTATTTCAGGGTACTTTACAAATGCTGGTTGTTTACCAGAATCAATAAAATATTCTAATATCCCGGCAGAACCGAAAAATATTAGTGGTACTCTAACATGTAATGGAAAATATTTGTTCATAATATCCTGTTTTTAATGATCTAATGGCAACTGGCTTACCTTATTAATATATGTACTTTTTGATTTTATAACCCACCAAAACAAGGCTACAAAAAATAAAAAGAAAATAAGTAGTGAAATGATTGGGTATATCTCAATTCCCTCAATCGTTTCCATGTGATGTTTTATAAACTTTAACATAGGTAGTTTGTTTTAATTTTGTACAGTTTCTTTCACTTTAATATCTGTTCCTAAACGTTGCAGGTATCCTATTAAAGCAATAATTTCTCTATCTTTTAAAGGCACAAAGTCTGCTCCTTTTTCCGATGCTTCTTCTTTAAATGAAGTATTGATATCCTCATTCAATAATAAATCATCTGCTATAGCTTTGGCTTGAGCTTCAATAGTTGCATCAGCTGCATTAATTTCTGCTTCTGTGTATGGCACACCTAATGTTACCATTGCTCTCATCTTATCTTTTGTACTTGTGTAATCTTGCTTGTTTGCAATAATCCATGGATAACGAGGCATTAATGACTTCTCTTCAATAGCCTGTGGGTCATACATATGATTAAAGTGCCATACATTAGACTTTAAACCTCCTTCACGATGCAAGTCTGGTCCTGTACGTTTTGATCCCCATAAGAACGGATGATCATATACAAACTCTCCTGCTTTAGAATATTCTCCGTAACGTTCAACCTCTGAACGGAATGGTCTTACCATTTGTGAGTGACAAGACACACAACCTTCTCTAATATAGATATCACGTCCTTCTAACTCTAATGGTGTATACGGTTTTACACTGCTGATAGTTGGTATGTTAGAATCTACCATTATAGTTGGAACAATTTGAATAACTCCACCAATTAAAATCGCTATAGTAGCCAAAATGGTTAACTGAACTGGTTTACGCTCTAACCACACATGGAATGTTTCACCACGTAAACGTCCTTTTCCTAATTTCTGTAACTCTGGAGCTTCAGCAAGTTCATCAGTAACTTGTTCTCCTGACTTCACCGTTTTTACAATGTTATATAGCATTACAAATGCTCCTAGTATATAGATAGATCCTCCAATAGCACGCATCCAATACATTGGCATGATTTCTACAATTGTATCAACAAAACTGTACACTAAGGTCCCTTCAGGTGCAAATTGTTTCCACATTTCTGCTTGAACGAAACCTGCTACATACATTGGTAGGGCGTAAAGTATAATACCTAAAGTCCCTAACCAAAAATGTGTGTTAGCTAATTTTGTAGAGAATAATGTTGTTTTAAACATTCTAGGTACTAACCAATATATCATACCAAAAGCTAAGAATCCATTCCATGCTAAGGCTCCAACGTGAACGTGAGCAATAATCCAATCTGTAAAGTGTGCAATGGCATTCACGTTTTTAAGTGATAGCATTGGCCCTTCAAAAGTCGCCATACCGTAACCTGTTATGGCAACAACCATAAACTTTAATACAGGATCAACACGAACTTTATCCCAAGCTCCTCTAAGGGTTAATAATCCGTTTATCATTCCTCCCCAAGATGGTGCTAATAGCATTATTGAAAACGCAACTCCTAAATTCTGTGCCCAATCTGGTAATGCCGTGTATAATAAATGGTGAGGCCCTGCCCAAATGTATATGAATATTAACGACCAAAAGTGTACAATTGATAAGCGGTATGAATAAACTGGTCTATCCGCTGCCTTTGGCACAAAATAGTACATTAAACCAAGGAATGGCGTTGTTAAAAAGAAAGCCACGGCATTATGCCCATACCACCACTGTACTAAGGCATCTTGTACACCTGCGTATACTGAATAACTTTTTAAGAATGATAACGGTAATTCTAAACTATTAAATACATGCAATACTGTAACAGTTACAAATGTTCCTAAGTAAAACCATATTGCTACATATAAATGGCGCTCGCGTCGTTTTAAAATAGTCCAAATCATATTAGCTCCAAAAGCCAACCAAACTAAGGCAATTGCAATATCTATAGGCCATTCTAACTCTGCATATTCCTTACTTGTTGTATACCCCAAAGGTAACGTAATTGCAGCAGCTACAATAATTGCTTGCCATCCCCAAAAGTTAAATTTACTTAAGAAATCGCTAGCCATACGTGCTTTTAATAAACGCTGTAAAGAATAGTAAACACCAGCAAAAATGGCGTTACCAACAAATGCAAATATCACGGCATTAGTATGTAATGGTCTTAAACGACCAAAACTCAACCATGAAATACCATCTGTCATGTTCGGAAAAATAAACATTAGAGCTATAATTAGCCCTACACTCATACCTACTAAGCCCCATAAAATAGTGGCGTAGATAAAATTCTTTACAATTTTGTTGTCATAATAAAATTGCTGTAGTTCCATAAAGTTATGATTTGTTTTTTTTAGGAGAGTTGACAACTAGTTCATCATCAAAAAGCATACGAACAGATGGTGTATATGAATCATCATATTGCCCGTGTTTTACAGCTATAATGAAAGCTATAAAAAACACAACTGCAACAATAATACTTATGGTGATTAAAATGTATATCACTCCCATATCTTAATTTTTACCTAGAAACAAAGATATATTGGGAGTGTTTTTTAAACTATGACATTTATCATCTTTTAAAAAAATTACCTGATTTGTTGACGCACTATTAAATTAGACAGCAATGTTACCATTGCAACAACCGAAATTGAACTTAACGGCATTAATATAGCCGCAATAATTGGCGACAAATTACCCGTTACTGCAAAAGATAAACCTAAAATATTGTATAAAAATGATAGCACAAAACTTGCAATAACTAGCTTTTTAGTACGTTTAGAGGTGTCCAACATTCCTGGTATGTTGCTAAACCTAGAAGCGTCAATAATTGCATCACATGCCGGAGAAAACACATTAACATCTTCAGAAACTACAATTCCTACACTACTTTGTGCCAAAGCCCCAGAATCATTTAAACCATCACCTACCATAAGTACATGTTCATCTTGTTCTTGCAATTCTTTTATATAATTTAATTTGTCTGCTGGTTTTTGCTTAAAAAATAAGCGCACTCCTTTTGGTAATTGGCTTTCTAAAAAACGTCTTTCCCCATCATTGTCACCAGACAAAATCACTAACTTATAATCTGATGATAATGACTCAAAAACTGAAAACACACTTGATCTATATTTGTTTTTATATTGGTATTTCCCATAATAATGTCCATCAACTGCTATAAAAACATTAGTATCATGAGATGCTTTTGTAACAGTGTTTACAAAAGACGCCGATCCTATTTTATAATGAACACCATCTACCTCACCTTCTACACCACTACCTGTTGTTTCTTTAAAACCTGTAACGTTACAAACTTGTTCTTCATTTTTTAAAACGTCATACAACCCTCTACTTAACGGATGATTAGACGCTCTTAATATTGACGCAATGGCGTTTATGTTTTTTTCTGAAAGCGCTTTACCCGAATAACTAATTTGACTTTTATCGCGTTGTGTTAAGGTGCCTGTTTTATCAAAAACTATAGTTGTTATTTTTGATAAAGATTCGATAACCATTGTGTTTTTTAAATACAATTGTCGTTTCCCAAATAAGCGCAAAACATTTCCTAAAGTAAAGGGAGCAGAAAGTGCCAACGCACATGGGCAAGCTACTATTAACACCGCAGTTACTGCATTAACTACTACGGTATTATCTACCATAAACCAATATAAGGCTGTGAACAAGGTAATGAGTAAAATTACAGATGTAAAGTACTTACTTATACTATCTGTAATGGTTTCCAGCTTATCTTGTTTGTCGGTTGCAAACACATCATTACTCCATAATTGGGTCAAATAACTTTGTGATATTGATTTTGTAACATCTACTTCAATTACTCCCCCTATTTGCTTCCCCCCAGCAAAAAGAGTTTCTCCAGATACTTTCTTTACTGGCTGAGATTCTCCTGTTACAAAGCTATAATCTATACGCCCTTCTCCTTTTATCAATACCGCATCTACAGGTAACAACTCTTCATTTCTAATTAATAAACGATCTCCTTTTACAACTTCATGTACTGGAACAGCAACCTCTTTATCATTTACTAATTTTGTTACTGCTATTGGGAAATACGATTTATAATCACGTTCAAACGATAAAAAATTATATGTTTTCTGTTGAAAGAATTTCCCTAGTAATAAAAAGAACACTAAACCGCATAAGCTATCTAAAAACCCTTGTCCGGTGTGGGTTAATATTTCATACACACTCCTCAAAAACAACACTAATATTCCTAAAGCTATAGGTACATCTATATTTAGAATTTTATGTTTTAATCCTTTATAAGCAGATATGAAATAATCTTGAGAGGCGTAAAACACTACAGGAAGTGAAAATACCAACATGATTTGTCTGAAAAATGGTTTATAGATATCTAACCAATATTCGTTTAGCTCAAAGTATTCCGGGAAAGATAAAAACATCACATTACCAAACGCAAACCCTGCTGTAACAAGCTTAAACAATAAGGAATAATCTTTTTTTGAATGGGTCTTTTTTGAATCTTCTAAACTGATATAAGGCTCATAACCAATACTACTTAATAGCAATACAACACTATGCAAATTCACCTCTTCTTTTTTATAGGTAATTCTAACTGTTTTCTTTGAAAAATTAACTTGTGAGGTTACAATATTACCATTCAGTTTATTTAAATTTTCTAACACCCAAACACATGAGCTACAGTGTATATGAGGTACATACAATGTGGCTATTTGAATAGTGTCTTCTTCAAAATCAATTAAACTTTTAACTATAGTTTCATTTAAAAGGTAATCGTACTTTTTTGAAGCAGTTTCTGGTGATTTTCCTGGTGATTTCTCTAAATCATAATACTTACTTAATTCACTTTGATGTAAGATTTCATAAACCGTTTTACAACCGTTGCAACAAAATAGTTTATCATCAAAATGAACGTATACTGAATTGGTGTCACCACAATGGTAACAGAGTTCTTTATTCATATCTTATTTTTACCGATTACAAATTTCTATATATATACATACAAACACAATGATATTTATCATATTTATTACCTTTGCATTCATATTCAGATACTACTTATGGGAAAGTGCCACCAATGCATCATTAGACATTTCAATAGCTTTAAATCGTTAACGACTGAAGAATTGACTTGTATTTCAAATTCAAAAACTGAAATGAATTTCAAGAAAGGACAAGTCGTATTTACTGAAGGCTCTACCATTAACGGTGTGTTTTGTGTAAAAACCGGTAAATGTAAGTTGTCTAAACTCAATAGTAACGGTAAAGAACAAATTGTTCGTTTTGTAAAAGGTGGTGATGTTTTAGGCTATCGTTCTGTTATCGTAAATGAACCTGTTACTCTTACAGTTACTGCACTTGATGATATGAACGCATGCTTTATTCCTAAGTCAGAAATTTTTGAAGCCTTAGAAAAAAACCCAAAATTCATCATGGATATGATGAAAACTGCATGTTCTGACTTAAAAGATGCCAACATGACCTTATCTAAAATGGCGCAAAAAAACGTCCGTGAACGTTTAGCAGATACCCTCCTATTTTTAGAAGAAACCTTTGATGTTAATGAAGATGGTTATATTGATGTGCAATTAAGTAGAGAAGAAATTTCAAGTATAATTGGTACAGCTACAGAATCTGCTATTCGATTATTATCAGAGTTCAAAAAAGAAAAACTCATCAACTTAAAAGGAAAAAGCATACAAATAGTTGATGCTCAAAAGTTGCGTAATATCTCTGAAGGATTTTAGTTTATAATACTACTTTTCCTTATAATTACACCTATATTTTATCAGGGTTTTATATGATTTAAATCATATTGTAAGCCATTGTTTTCCCTGAACTTTGTAATACTAATTTTAACTTTTAGTATTATGAAGTTTACGCGATTAACAGTATTAGCAGCAACCACATTATTTGCACAACATTTATTTTCACAACAAGTTGATGTTGATTTAGAATTGAGACCAAGAGCTGAGTACAGACATGGATTTAAAACCCTTGCAGCAGATGGTACAGACCCAACCGTATTTGTGTCTCAACGTACACAACTGAATACAAATTATAGCAGTGAAAAACTAAAACTAAAATTAAGCTTACAAGACGTGCGTGTTTGGGGAGATGTCCCAACGCTGAATACTTCAGATAATTTAGGAACCAATTTACATGAAGCATGGGCAGAATTGAGCTTAAACCCTAAATTGTTTTTAAGAGCAGGACGTCAAGAAATTAATTTAGATGACCAACGAATTTTCGGAAGCGTCAATTGGGTACAACAAGCCAGAAGTCATGATGCAGCCATTTTAAAATACAAAACAGAAGCGTTTAAATTAGATGTTGCAGTAGCATATAATCAAGATAAATATGAACCTGCCAATAGCATTTATGGTGATGAAAATTTAGCTGTAGCCAACAATTATAAAACCATGCAATATGTATGGATGCACAAGGATTGGACTAAACTTAAAGCGAGTTTCCTTTTCTTAAATAACGGATTACAATATATTGATGCAGTTAATGCCGATAACAATGAAACTAGATTTAGTCAAATGGCAGGTACACATCTGAAATATACTAGCGGAAAACTTGGACTTACCTCTAATTTATACTACCAATTCGGAAAAGATAAAGCCAATAACAACTTAAGTGCTTATTTATTAAATCTGGATGTAGCCTATAAATTAACGCAAAACATTACCCCAACATTAGGTGCAGAGTTAATTAGTGGTAATGAAAATGGCGCCCCTTCAGATGGTGACAACAATGCGTTTATGCCACTTTATGGGACCAATCATAAATTTAATGGTTTAATGGACTTCTTCTATGTAGGTAATCACGGTAACAACGTTGGACTATTTGATTTGTATTTAAAAACTAAACTAAAATTTAACGAGAAATCAAATTTATATGTTGGTATCCATAACTTTTCAGCAGCTGCTAAACGCACAAATATCGATAAGCAGTTAGGGAATGAAATTGACCTTGTATATGCACATAAATTACAAAAAGATGTGATCTTAAAAGCGGGGTACTCTCATTTTTTTGCAGCTGAAGGTATGGAAGCCTTACCAAACGGAAATACATCTGGAGCTACTAATAATTTAGGTTGGGTGATGTTAATCATTAAGCCTACTCTATTTAAAAGCACGCCAAAACACTAATAACAATCAGAAGGGATAAAACTTCCCATCACAAATTAATTTTTTATGACAATTTCAAAAGATAACACCGTAGCATCTGTAGTAACAAAAAATATCAAAACCGCACACATCTTTAAAAAACACGGCATCGATTTTTGCTGTGGTGGAGGCATTTCACTAGAAAAAGCTTGCGACAAAAATAATGTGAACATGGACACATTAATTGAAGAATTAACTGCTATAGATAAAATAACTGACCAAAATCTGGATTTTGACAATTGGGAATTAGATGTATTAATTGACCATATCGTCAACACACACCACAGTTACGTGAGTGAAAGCGTTCAAATACTATCACAATACGCCAACAAAGTAGCCAAAGTGCATGGTCATCATTATGATTTTTTAATTGAGGTGAATACCCTCTTTCATGACGTGGCAAATGAATTGGTATCTCATATGCAAAAAGAAGAGCAAATACTATTCCCATACATCAAAAAAATAGTTAATGCAAAAAGACATCAAGAAGCCAATACTCCACCACCATTTGGTACTGTTAGTAACCCAATTACTATGATGGAACATGAGCACGAAAGTGCTGGTGAAGTGTTACGAAAAATTGCTACACTGACAGATAATTACACAACACCACCTGGTGCATGCAACACGTTTAAAGCCCTATATTCTAAATTAGAAGAATTTGAACAAGATTTACATCAACATATACATTTAGAAAATAACATTTTACACCCAAAAGCTATTAGTTTAGAAAAAAGCTTGCAGAATTAATACCTCTTCAAGAAATGTATGTAATGAGTCATCTTATTTAAGGTGACTCATTTATTTTATTAGTACTTTAGCTTCAACACCTATGAAATTATCGATATTAAATAGTAAAATAGCCCTCGGATACTTTTTACTTATTGCTGCTTTAGGCGTAATATTAAGGTTCTTCCCTATTCTACCAATTTCTGCGAATTATAAATTTTTAGTTCATGCGCATTCACATGTTGCTCTATTAGGTTGGATATATACAGGCTTAACTACACTCATATATACACTATACTTAAAAGATGCAGATATTACCCCTCTTTATAAGCGCATCTTTTGGGGTACACAAATAACCATAGTAGGAATGCTCTTTACATTTCCTTTTATGGGTTATAAAGCGTTGTCTATTGTATTTTCAACTTTATTCTTAATTGCTTCATATTTTTTTGCATGGTTAGTGTTTAAACATACATCTAAGGACTTAAAGCAAATGTACTCATATAAATTCATGAGAATGGCCTTATGGTTTATGATCATTTCCAGTATTGGTCCTTGGGCCCTAGGTACAATTATGTCTACACATGGTTCGGCGTCTTCTTTATATAAAAACGCCATCTATTTTTATTTGCACTTTCAATATAATGGTTGGTTTTTAGTCGCGATTTTAGGTGGATTTATTAGAGTGTTAGAATTGCAACACATTAAAATTTCAAAAAGAGAGTTTTTAGGATTATACTGGCTATTCAATTGCGGCGTTATTGCTACTTTTTTAATCTCCATTTTATGGATGTCACCAAGCACAACAATACATAGCATTGCTGGTATTGGGAGTATATTACAACTAATTGCGTTTACTTGTTTTATAAAGAAGTTAAAATCAATACAATTTGAATCGAGTCAATATTTGCTTCACCTATTTATTGCATTCTTTTTAATTAAATTAGTTCTACAGTTATTAGGATGTATCCCTTATTTTTCTTCAATTATAAGTTTTAATGTCGATGTTGTTATCGGCTACATTCATTGGGTCTTTTTAGGAGTAGTGAGTATAGGTCTACTTGGGTTATTAAATCATTTCAAACTAATTCAAATCACTAAACCAATAATTGTATTATATACTATTGGAGTTTTATTAACTGAGGTTTTATTATTCTATAAGGGCACTAGTATATGGTTAGAATTAGAACATACGTCTAATTATTATCAGTATTTAGCTGGTGCAAGTTTGATTGTATTTTTTAGTATATTATACCTATTCCTTTTACAATTCAAACGTAAATAGCACTACATTAAATTATTAACACAAAAAAAGGATTGCTACTTAGGTAGGTATAGCAATCCTTTTATTAAATAATGGTTAGTTATTTAATTTTTCTTATATCTAATTTTACCAATTTCTATTCCTATAGCCGTACGCGCTAAAATTGTAAATACAAAGGCTCCCATTGCCCAAATCCCTAGAGTGACACCAATTTCAATTCCTGTTGGCGTGTATTCAGCAATTTTACCATAGGCTCCTGGTATAAATCCAGGCACTATAAGTCCGAATCCTTTCTCTATCCAAATGGCAACAAACAGAATAAAGCACGCAAAAAACAAGACTTTAAAATTGTTTCTTAATTTATGAAAGGTTAGTAAAACCGTAGCCAATACATTTAGCGGAATAGCTGTCCATATCCATGGCATTAATGCATTTTTACCATGTAACCCAAAAAACAAATAATAGGCACTTTCACTATGATGCGTAGGAGCATAAAATTCTTTAAACAACTCAGACACTAACATAATTAAGTTTATTTGAGCCGCTACAGTTACTACCATTGCAATTTTTTTAATCGTTTTATCCTCTATTTTAAAAGGAGTATGTGTTCTAATAATCGCTAATACTAATATGATTAATGCCGGCCCTGCTGCAAAAGCAGATGCTAAAAATCGTGGTCCTAATAAGGCATTATTCCAAAATGGTTTTGCTTGTAATCCTTGATATAAAAAAGCTGTTACTAAGTGAATTCCAACGGCCCAAAACACTGATAAAAATGCCCCGGGAATGTATACTTTAGACTTAGCTTCTTTCCCTTGATAATGCCTAAATAATATATACATTGGTATAGTCAAGTTTATTAACAAGTAGCCATTTAACGCTATAACATCCCAAGTTAACATTGAGTTTGGAAAGTTAAACACTCCAATACCCGGCATCATATGCCATAATACCGATGGGCCTCCCATATCAGCAATTACAAACGCTAAACACATGACTAATGCTGCAACTGCTAAACCCTCACCAATCAATACGGCTTGCTTAAAATCAATATCTTTTAAAACATAAGTTGGCATCACCAACATTACGGCTGCTGCAGCTACGCCTACTAAAAAGGTAAAATTAGAAATGTACAATCCCCAACTCACACGATCGGTCATACCTGTTACACTTAAGCCTTCTTCAATTTGTATAGAATAGCAATACATACCCACCAACATAATAAAGGTGAGTAAGCCCATCCATAAATGGTATTTTTTTGAGCCATGAGTAATTGAATCAAGGCTATCTTTTATCAAACTTCCTATTACTTTAAACATAGTATACTTGAATATAAATTGATGTTTTTAATTAATCCATAAAATACCAAAACTTAGGCTCGGTACCTAAATCTTCTTTTAAACGGAATACCTTTTTGTTTTCTAAAACCCAACGAATCGTACTATTAGGATCTAATAAATTCCCGAAAATTCGCGCACCTGTAGGACAAGCTTCTACACAAGCTGGATTTTTACCCGCTCGCGAACGTTGTACACAAAACGTACATTTTTCCATCACCCCTTTCTTACGCATTCTGTTACCTAAGTAATGTTGGTTTTTATTCACCTCTTCTTCAGGAACTTCAGGCTTTTTCCAGTTGAAACGTCTACCATCATATGGGCATGCAGCCATACAGTATCTACAACCAACACACCAATCGTAATCTACCACTACCAAACCATCTTTTTCTCGCCATGTGGCTTGCACTGGGCACACCTCTACACATGGTGGATTATCACAGTGGAAACATTGTGTTCCCATATAGAAATGCCCTTCTGCTGGCACTTCATGGTAATAGTTATCATCGGCCTCATTAAAGTTGAACCCCTTTCCGTCTTTCATTTCATGAATACGGATGTATTGCATTTGAGAGTCTCTATCCTGATTATTTTCTTCAACACAGGCATTTACACAATCCATATACCCTTGGCATTTTGAGATGTTAAATGCATACCCAAAAAGCACATCTTCTTCAGCATTTTTAGACGACATATTTATGGTCTTACCTGTACGCAATTGATACGAGCGCACCAGTCTGTCTACAGTAGCAGATTTTTCTTCATCTGTCATCAGTTTATAGTTTCCTTTAAACTGCTCTTCCCAATCTATTTGAGCTTTTTCTTTAGACTCATCACTAGAGACCACACTTGTACATGATGACACTGCTCCTGCACCAATCAACAAACTTGCTGTTAATTTTTTAAATGCTGATCTACGATCCATTTTTACATCAAAGACCTGATCAAATCCATCTTTATGACGTTCTTCTCCAATTGCAGCATTAACAGCGCCTTCAAAAAACTCTTGCTCACTCAATTCTGATGTTTCAGGCTCAGAATGACAACCTCCTGAAGTACTTCCACAGCCACAAGATGACGAGGTTGTTTGTTTATGCTTGCTATTTAGGTTTAGAGTAAACCATTTCTTACTATTACTACTCATAATATATAATGACTTTTCACCATAGTGGCGATCTATTTTCTTTCTTTAACTTTTTGGGTGTTATAACGTTCTGGCCATTTTGAAGCGATATGTGGCTTATGCGGATTATGACAATTTACACAAGTCATTGATGCTCTTGGCGGAGCCCAACTTCCTATACGCTTACCGTGTGCGCCACCTTTCCAATCTTCAAACTGTTTTGTATGACATTGGTTACATAAATTATAACTTTTGTTGAAGTCAATTTCTTGATTGGTTAAACTTTTTAAGTTATCCATATCATTCCCGTTATGACACGTTAAACAGTTCATTGTGCTTGCATTGGCATGCACCAAATTAATATCCCAATGCGCCTTTTTACCGTTATTTCCTTTTTGTAATTCACTCAAAGGTTTTGAATGACATTCAGTACAGGCATAAGATTTAATTTGACTCTTACGTTCTGGAATTAAAAACGTGTGCTCCCCTTCTGTAATTTCAATTGTGTTTAAATGATCTATATACTTTTCAGAAGAAATAGGTGTCCCATGATAGCTTTTACTTTCAGCTTCAATTTTATCCATTACACCATGATATTCTTCTTCATGATGTTTACAAGACGTTAAAACCAATACTATAATACCGATTATACAGAATAATTTATTTGTGTTTAAGTGCAACATATTCATTTTTAGTTAGCGCGTTTAAATACTCCAATATCAGTTACCTCTTTGTTATTTGGTACATGACATTGTCTACAATTTACTCGTTCTGGGTGGCTTACTCTTATTTCTTTTGGAGCACCAGGACCTGCATGGCACGACAAACAATTTTCTCTCATTTGTATTTGATGTGGTATAACAGGCGGACTTCCAGCTAATGCATTGTTAATTCCTGCTTTTGGTGCAGGAACTTTTTCAAATACAGTTGGTTTAAACAATGTTTCTGTTACTTGTGGCACATGACATTGTCTACAATTAACCAAATCTGGATGTGGTGTTACAGGAGCATAAGCGTCATATTTAGTTACAAATCCTCCATTATGATGGCATTTCAAACAACTATTACCACCCATGTTTCTCTCATCCTCAACCGGATGTGGTATACTTGGTGGAGCGCCATGATATGCTCTATTATCATAATATGTTTCTAGAGAACGTTGATGCGCTTCATCTATAGGCATATTGGCGTAATCTAAAGCATACTCAGATCTTTGAAACACACCTTGCTCAGATGGAATGAGAATATCAGTACTTTCCTTTTTTGTTGGAATATACGCCTCTTCAAGTCCTGACCTATAACTATAATTCCAAATACCTATAAATGCCGCAAATAAAATAACGAATAATGATATAATTCCTAATCGTTTCATAAGCTATACCTTTTCAACTTTTACTGCACATTTTTTATAATCTGGCTGTTTTGATATAGGACAAAACGCATCTAAGGTAATGTCATTAATCAATAAGTTTTCATCAAAAAACGGTACAAATACTTGTCCTTTTTCTGGCACACCTCTTTCATTTACAGATGCAGGTAAAATTAAACTCCCACGGCGGGTGGTTAATTTCACTTTATCACCAGTACGTATTTGCATTTGCTTAGCTTCTTCTGGGTTTAACTCTACATAAGAGTGAGGTACAGCTTTATGCAATACAGGAATACGTCTGGTCATAGATCCTGTATGCCAGTGTTCAATTACACGACCTGTACAAAGCCAGAACGGATAGTCTTTATCTGGTGATTCTGGTGCTGGTTCATAAGGGCGTTGCCATATAACTGCTTTACCATCTTTTTTTCCATAAAAGTGAAACTCTTCACCGTTAGTACATGCCGGATCATATTTTGAATTAAAACGCCATTTTGTAGATTTCCCATCTACATATGGCCATTGTGCTCCTGGTTGTGTTTTTAACACTTCATAAGGCGCCATATTGTGCTTTTTACCCTCATGATGTTTTCTATATTCGTTATAAATTTCTTCAATGTGGTTCTCTTCCTCGTAATGGAATTGTTTTTCAAATCCTAAACGTTTTGCCACTTCCACTAACTGCCAAGTGTCACTCATAGCCTCACCAGGAGGGTTAATCAATTGATCAAATTGTTGTGTACGTCGCTCTGAATTACCATACATTCCTTCGCGTTCTATCCACATAGCAGATGGTAAAATAACATCAGCAATATCTGTAGTTGGTGTAGGATACACATCTGAAACTACAATAAAGCGCCCCTCTTTTTTAGTAGCATCTCTATAACGTTTCAATTTAGGCATTGTTACCATTGGGTTGGTAACTTGTATCCACATAAAACGAATATCTCCTCTATCTAACGCTCTAAACATCTCAACAGTATGATAACTTGGTTTTGATGGGATATTTTCTACTGGCACATTCCAAATATGAGCCGCATGTTCTCTATCCTTTTTGTTCATAACCACACCGTGAGGTAGTTTATGTGTTAACGTACCTACTTCTCTAACTGTACCACAAGCACTTGGTTGACCTGTTAACGAGAAAGGACTATTTCCTGGCGTAGAAATTTTACCAGTTAATAGATGGATGTTATAAATTAAGTTATTCATCCATGTCCCTCGGGTATGTTGGTTAGGCCCCATACACCATAATGACATCACCTTTTTATTAGGGTCGCCAAAATATGCAGCCATATATTTAATATCTTTTGCAGACACACCTGACATTTTTTCAACCTTTTCAGGAGCATAATCTTCTAAAAACTCCTTAAAAGCTTTAAAGTCTATATTTTCAGGCTTATCTTTAAACGCATAGTTATCTTCTAATCCGTAACCCATTTCTGTAATTCCTTTTTGGAAGTTACAGTGTTTCTCAACAAAGTCTTTATTTACCCAACCGTTTTTAATGATTTCATAGCAAATTGCATTGGCAACTGCTAAATCGGTTTGTGGTTTGAATAATATTGATTTATCTGCAGCCATACTTGTACGTGTCGTTCTTGTGGCAAAATCAATAATTTTCACACCTCTTTTTAAGCGTTGATCTAAAATTCTTGAAAACAATACCGGGTGCATTTCTGCCATATTGTTACCCCAAAGTACAAACACATCTGCATGATCAATATCTTCATAACATCCCATTGGCTCATCTATACCGAAAGATGTCATAAAACCGGTTACCGCACTTGCCATACACAAACGTGCATTGGCCTCTACGTTGTTGGTACCTATACAGCCCTTAAATAATTTTGAAGCCACATAGCCATCAGGTATTGTCCATTGACCAGACCCATAAATTGACACCGCATCTTTACCATGGTTGGCTATAGTATCTTGCATTTTTGACGCAATTAAATCTAAAGCCTCTTTCATTGACGTTTCAACATACACCCCATTTTTCTTAACTAATGGTTTAGTCAATCGGTCTTTACCGTATAAAGCCATCACTGAATGATATCCTTTAACACAACATAATCCTTTATTAACTGAAGATTTTGGATCTCCTTTAACTGCAACAGCTTTTCCGTTGTCTATTCCTACTAAAAGACCGCACCCAACACCACAAAACCTACATGGTGTTTTTTTCCAATCAAGATTACCTCCTTTTGGTAAGTTTTTTTCTTGTTCTTCAGCAAACAATATTCCAGGGAACATTGTTGCAGCAGCTGTCATTGCAGACAAAACAGCCATTTTTTTAATAAAACTACGTCTATTACTTAATGAAGTATACATATCGCGTTAATTTTTTGGTGTATTAAATCCTGAAACCATTGCGAGTAGTTTTAAACTTTCAATAGCCTCTATTTGTTCTTTTACTTTATCGTCTTCTTGTTTACTTTCCGTATCTGTAACTACTACTATAACATCTTCATTTTCTGCCGGAATCACTTCGCAATCCTCTATGCTTTGTAGTGCCTTATATAGCTCATTTCTTTTCCCTTCATGTGAATGCGCCAAATAACTTATTATACCCATTATATGTTGATTTTCTTACTACTGTAAAATTCTCCCTTTTTAGCCGAAAATTAGATGACAAATGTCATGTCTGTCAATTTAAACTAGGTCTAAATAAGTTAGCATGATAAATATCATATTTAGCAAAAAACACTAGCGCTATATTTGTATATACATAACGATTTTAGTTTAAATACGAATTATAATGATTGGAGTTACAGAGGCTTTAGAGCTTATTTCAAGTACAGCTATTACACAACATACCAAACAGATAAAGCTAAGTAAAGCCTTAAATATGGTGCTTGCTAATGATGTGGTATCCCCTATAAATATGCCTCCATTTCGACAATCTGCTATGGATGGATACGCTATACATTTATGCAATACAACCGCATATACTTTAATAGATGAAATTAAAGCAGGAGACAATCTCAATCCTGAACTAAACTGTGGAGAAGCTGTACGTATTTTCACGGGTGCTCCAGTACCAGATACTGCTACAGCAGTTGTGATGCAAGAACATATTACAACAAATGGTAACAGCATAAATTTGCAAAAATTAGTTGTTGCACATGATAACATACGCCCAAAAGGAGAACAAATTAAACAAGGAGACGTTGCCTTAAAAAAAGGAACCAAACTAAACCCAGCAGGAATAGGTTATTTAGCTACTTTAGGAATTACAACTGTAGAGATATTTCAACAACCTAAAATTACTATTGTTGTTACAGGAAATGAATTGACTCCACCAGGTGAACAACTACACTATGGTCAGATTTATGAAAGTAATTCGGTCATGCTTTTTAACGCTATTAAAAATTTGGGGTACGACAATATTGCCATACAACAAGTAAATGATGACTATCATACTACAAAAACAATTATTGACACTGCTATTAAAACCAACGACATCGTATTGCTTACTGGAGGAATCTCTGTGGGTGATTATGACTTTGTGGGTAAAGCTTTGCATGACTTACAAGTAGATACCGTGTTTTATAAAGTCAAACAAAAACCCGGGAAACCACTATTTTTTGGCACAAAACACTCTACTCCAGTTTTTGCATTACCTGGTAATCCAGCTGCGGCACTAACTTGTTTTTATATATATGTATATCCCATTTTGTTACAAATGGCTGGTGAAGTAAATTCAGAATTACCAAAAACTACGGCAACATCAGTATCTACATTTGAAAAAAAAGGAGGTCGCGCACAGTTTTTAAAGGCTATTGAAACCAATGGAGAAGTTACAATATTAGAAGGACAAAGCTCGGCCATGCTACACACATTTGCTTTAGCTAACGCTTTAGTATTGGTTCCCGAAGAACAACAAAATATCAACATTGGCGACCTTGTTCAAGTCATACGTTTACCACAATAACACTATAAATATGGATTATAAAATTAAAAGTCGTATTTGGATAGAACTTGATGATAAAGTACTATTAGGTGAAGGTAGAGTAAAATTACTTAAAGCTATAGCTAACACTGGCTCACTATCTAAAGCAGCTAAAAGCTTAAGCATGTCTTACAAAAAAGCGTGGACTTTAGTTGACGCTGTAAACAAATCTGCTAAAGAACCTATAATTATAACCAGTATTGGAGGTAAAAATGGTGGTGGTGCACAACTTACTCCGTATGGAAAAAAACTAATTACTTCTTTTGAAACTATTAATAAGAACTGTTGGACGTATTTAGATGCTCAAGCACAAACTATTGACTGATTATGATAAATGACCTTATACATATTTGGCCGTTTATAGCACTTTTACCATTCGTAGCATTTTTATATGCGAGTGTAGGACATGGTGGTGCAAGTGGTTATCTTGCCCTTATGGGGATATTTTCATTTGCCACAAACATTATGAAACCTACTGCCCTATTACTAAATTTATTTGTTGCTGCAGCTGCGTTTTATCATTATTACAAACAAGGCCATTTTAATAAAACCTTATTCATTTCATTTGCGGGAGCTTCAATACCCATGGCTTATATAGGCGGATTACTTACTATTAATGCTGAATTATATAAAAAAGTACTAGCAGTGCTTTTAATTTTTGCTATTTTAAAACTTTTAAATGTTTTTGGTAAAGAAAGTAGCGTTATAAAAACCGTAAAAACATGGCAAGGTATAATTGTTGGAGGAGCTATTGGATTCTTTTCAGGCCTCATAGGAATTGGTGGTGGTATTATTTTGAGTCCAGTTATTTTACTATTACACTGGGGAAAAATGAAAGAAGCTGCTGCTGTATCTGCATTGTTCATTTGGGTCAATTCTGCAGCTGGTCTTGCAGGGCAATTTAGTACAGGTGTTACACTATCTATTCAATCTGTAGTATTAGTACTTATTGCATTATGTGGTGGTTTTTTGGGTGCTTATGTAGGAAGCAAAAAACTTAATAATACCTATTTAAAACACATGCTGGCCTTTGTGTTAGCCATTGCATCAATCAAATTATTTCTGATATAATATGAGCAAGGTTAATAACATAACAGGTATTATCCTTGCAGGTGGCAAGAGTTCTAGAATGGGCACAGATAAAGGATTTATATTATTTAAAAACAAACCATTTATTCAACATTGTATTGACGCCTTACAATCGTTTGTTGATGATATTATCATTGTAAGCAATAACAAATTATATGATCAATTCAATGCAATTAGGGTTGATGATTTAATAGAAAATTCTGGACCATTGGCTGGTATTTATACAGGATTACACCATTCTAAAACCACAACAAATATTGTATTAAGTTGTGATATACCATTAATCAATACAGCGTTAATTTCAACTTTAGTACAACATCATACAACACAAGTAAATATCACCTATGTTATAAGTAATAACAAGCAAATGCCACTTATTGCTATCTACAAAAAAGATTGTCTACCTGTTTGCTTACAATTATTAAATGCAAATGAGCGGCGTTTAAAAACACTACTTAAAAGTGTTACAACTAATGCTGTAACATTAGATGAAACGTTGCAAAAACACACCGTTAACATCAATACACTTAACGAATTAAATAAACTAAATCATGAACTTAAACATTAAATATTTTGGTATGCTTACTGAAGTTACACAGTGTAATGAGGAAACGATTGAGTTTTCAGAAGCTACTGTTTCTGACTTACTACATCAATTATTTAATAAATACCCATCATTACAACATCAAAACTTCCAAGTGGCCGAAAACCAAACATTGGTTAATCACAACACCACAATAACAAATCCAGATATTGCATTACTACCACCTTTCGCAGGCGGATAATTAACTATACACATATGAAAACATCACAAATCAAAAACGTTTTTAAACCTGGTGCTATCTCTGCAGAATTTATTGCAAATTCAATAGCTAAGCATCAATCAAAAAAAAACATTGGAGCACATAATATTTTTTTAGGTCAAGTTCGCGCAGATCAAATTGAAACTAAAACTGTTACTGCTATTGAATATACGGCTTATGAAGATATGGCAAATCAAAAATTTCATGACATCAGAGAGGCTGCTTTTGAAAAATTTGATTTAACATGCATGCATATATACCATAGTATAGGTACTGTGAAAGCTGGTGAAATATGCTTATTTGTTTTTGTGTCTTCAATAAGACGAAAAAATGTATTTCCAGCTATTGAATATATTGTTAATGAAATTAAAGCACATGTGCCTATTTTTGGTAAGGAGGTATTTGAAGATGCTTCACACCAATGGAAAGTTAACAGTTAAATACATAACATCATGGTAGACATTACACATAAAATAAACACCTTAAGAGTTGCTACAGCTCAAGCCGTAATTAAAGTTAGTAAGCCCGAAACTATTACAGCCATACAACATGATACTGTACCAAAAGGCAATGTGTTTGCAATGAGTAAAGCAGCAGGACTTTTGGGGGTTAAAAAAACGCCAGATATACTTCCTGATTGTCACCCTTTACCAATCGAATATACAGGTATAGATTATAACATTGATGGGTTAGAAATCACCATACATTGTACTATTAAAACTATCTATAAAACCGGTGTAGAAGTTGAGGCTATGCATGGCGCTAGTGTTGTAGCATTAAATATGTATGATATGTTAAAACCAATTGATAAAGGGGTAGAAATTCATCATATCAAATTGTTAAAGAAAACTGGAGGCAAATCTGATTTTAAAGATCGATTCCGTAATGATTTAACCGCTGCTGTAATTGTTTGTTCAGACACTATTTCTGCTGGTCAAAAAGAAGATAAAGCAGGAAAAGCTATCATTCAAAAGTTAAAAGACTGTTCGGTTTCCATTTCAGATTATATCATTATTCCAGATGAAAAAGATATCATACAAGAAAAGGCACTACAGTATCAAAAACAAAATGTAGATTTAATCATTTATACCGGAGGAACAGGGCTATCAAAACGTGATGTCACTCCTGAAGCTTTAAAACCAATTATAAACAGACAAATTCCTGGTATTGAAGAAGCTATTAGAAGCTACGGTCAGGAACGCACTCCATATTCTATGTTATCAAGAAGCGTTGCGGGAACATTAGAAAAAAGTTTAGTGTTAGCTTTGCCAGGGTCAACCAATGGTGCCAAAGAATCTATGGATGCTATCTTCCCTGCCGTATTACATATTTTCAGAATTTTAAAAGGAGCTAGACACGATTAATGGCAACACCTACACACATATTAACTGATCAATTTGGTAGACAACACAGCTACTTACGCATATCTTTAACTGAACGATGCAATTTAAGATGTACCTATTGTATGCCATCTGATGGTGTTACACTATCTCCAAAATCGCATATAATGACTGCCCAAGAAGTTTTTGATATTGCTAAAACATTTGTAGATAATGGAGTTACTAAAATACGACTTACAGGTGGGGAGCCCTTAGTTAGAAAAGATGCAACTACTATTATAAAAAAACTTTCTACCCTACCTGTAGAACTGGCAATCACTACCAATGCTGTAATAGTAGATAGGTTTATAACCACATTTAAAGAATGTGATATTACAACTGTAAATGTGAGTTTAGATTCGTTGGACGTTGATAAATTTCAGTCAATAACCCGACGTAATTATTTTGATAAAGTTTACAATAACATCAATCTTTTAGTTAATAACGGATTTAATGTCAAATTAAACGTGGTATTAATCAAAGGTTTTAACGACAATGAAATTATTGATTTCATTAATTTAACCAAAACGCAACCCATAACCGTACGGTTTATTGAGTTTATGCCATTTGATGGTAATAAATGGAATCTAAATAAACTGGTATCATTACAAGATATTCTTGATCAGGTTAGAGCAGAATACAACACTTTTGAGCGTTTAAATGACGCTGCTAATGACACGTCTAAAAACTATAAAATTCAAGGGTACAAAGGCAGTTTTGCTATTATAAGTTCAGTAACTAATCCGTTTTGTGATTCATGTAACCGACTACGTTTAACAGCAAATGGACAATTAAAAAATTGCTTGTTTTCTGATGAAGAATCTGACTTATTAACCGCCTTAAGAGCCGGACAGGATATTAGCTACGTTATTCAAAAAGCAATTACTTTAAAGCATAAAGTTAGAGGTGGCATGGATACACTTAAAAAATTGCAAGAACCACAACTTCATACTAAAAATAGAAGCATGATTACTATTGGGGGATAACTCCCCCACTTCCCTATATTTTATATCAAGTGTTAATAACATTTTAATAAATGATTTACACACAGCTAATTTGAATATGCATAATATGTACTTTTATAAAGGATTATAAGGTCTTTTTATATTATGTATGTATATAATTTTCAAATAGCAACACAAGAAGTGCCTGGAGAAATCAGTTTATGTTTTTCAATTTCTGGGTGTCCACTACGTTGTAAGGGCTGTCATTCGCCCTTTTTATGGAAAGAAAAAACAGGTGAATTACTTACCACACAACTGTTCAATACAATTATAAATACATACAACGGGTATGCAACTTGTGTATTGTTTATGGGTGGCGAATGGCATACTGACAAATTAATTGAGCTTTTAAAATACGCTAAGAACAAAGGCTATAAAACTTGTTTATATACAGGAGAAGAGACCATTTGTAATAATGTCAAACAACATTTGAATTGGTTGAAAACTGGTCCTTGGATTGAATCTTTAGGGGGATTAAATTCAAGAACAACAAATCAGAAATTTATTGAAGTACACACAAACCAAACACTCAACCATTTATTTTATAAAAACTAACACTATGATTAAACTAACAAACACACAAATTGATGATAAAATTGAATTCATACATTCTTACATCAATTCAAGTAATGCTGCAAACGGCTCAACTGTTGATGCCAACGCCAATGTCACCTCAAAAAATATTGCTACACTTGAATCAGAACTCAACAAAGACATTAATATACAAGTGAATAGAACACTTGTGAAACGTAAAATTGAAACTTTGTTTGGGAGTGCTCTTGCAGATGAATATATCCGTCAAATTGAAGAACATGAAATTTATGTGCATGATGAAACCTCCTTAAAACCGTATTGTGTGTCTATTAGCATGTATCCGTTTTTAATTGATGGGCTTACAAAGTTAGGTGGCGAAAGTAAGGCACCTCAGCATTTAGAAAGTTTCTGTGGTGAATTTGTAAACTTGGTTTTTGCCGTAAGCTCACAATTTGCTGGAGCTTTAGCTACCGTGGAGTTCTTAATGTATTTTGACTACTTTGCCAGAAAAGATTATGGAGATGAGTACTTAACAACCCACATCTCTATCATTGAAAATCATTTGCAACATGTAGTATATGCCATAAATCAACCCGCAGCAGCAAGAGGATATCAATCGGTGTTCTGGAATATTTCACTGTACGATTTCCCGTATTTTAATAGCATGTTTGGTGACTTTGTGTTTCCTGATATGAGTAAACCAAAGTGGGAAAGCTTATCTAATTTCCAACAATTCTTCATGTCATGGTTCAATCATGAGCGCACTAAAGCCGTACTTACCTTTCCTGTGGTTACAGCGGCTATGCTGGTAAAAGACGGAAAACCAGTAGATGCAAGTTTTACCAATATGTGTGCACAAGAACTGAGTGAAGGCAATGCATTTTTTGTGTACCAATCTGAAAATGCCGATAGTTTAGCGTCTTGTTGTAGGCTTCGCAATGAGATTAGTGACAACACATTTAGCTATTCATTAGGTGCTGGAGGCGTTGCAACGGGTTCTATAAATGTGATAACATTAAACATCAATCGTCTTGTACAAAATAATGCCAACATCACCGAAGAGGTTAAAAAAATGCACAAATATCAAGTTGCTTATAGAGCATTAATTGAAGATTATTTTAATGCCAATTTACTTCCGGTTTACAATGCTGGATTTATCACTTTAGACAAACAGTTTCTAACCATTGGTATAAACGGTATGGTTGAAGCTGCCGAAAGTCAAGGCATTGTTGCGAGTAACACTATAACATACAAAGCCTTTGTAAATAACATATTAAAACAGATATATTATGAAAACAAAATAGCCAAAGAAATTTATGGTTATATGTTCAATACAGAATTTGTTCCTGCAGAAAATTTAGGGGTAAAAAATGCAAAATGGGATAAAGAGGATAATTATTTTGTACCTCGAGAGTGTTATAACTCCTATTTCTATGCCGTAGAAGATACTTCAATAAATACTCTAGATAAAATTATGTTGCATGGTAAAGACACTATACAGTATTTAGATGGTGGTTCTGCCCTACATCTTAATTTAGAAGAAGCACCTAATAAAGATGGTTTTATTAAATTACTCCATGCTACAGCTAAAGCCGGATGCAATTACTTCTGTTTTAACATTAAAATTACAATATGTAATACCTGTAATCACATTGATAAACAAACACGTTACAAGTGTACTAAATGCAATTCTACAGATATAGATCATGCTACACGTGTTATTGGCTATTTAAAACGAGTGACTAATTTTAGTACCGGACGCCAAAAAGAACATCAATTACGTTATTATCATAACTGCTAATCAAAATATATTTCAGTTTATGACATTTATCATATTTACCAAACCATCAAAAAACTATTTTTGTATAAAAGATAAAAACATCTTTTAATCTAAAACTATACTAATTATGCTATCAAAAAAACAAGCACGAGCATTTTTTCTTGGAGGTACAGTTGTCACATTTGCCATATTTATTGGGCTGACGATATTTTCCTTTAGTAAAAGTCAAGATCAAACCAATCATGAAAATATAACCGAATCGGTTGTACGCGGTAAAGAACTATGGGAAGCCAATAATTGTATGGGCTGTCATACGCTATTAGGTGAAGGTGGCTATTATGCACCAGAATTAACTAAAGTTATTGACAGACGTGGTAAAGGATACATCAAAGCAGCGTTAATGAGTCCGATACCTTGGGCACCAAACGGACGAAAAATGGTAGCCTATGGCTTTACAGATGAAGAAGCAGAAGATTTAATTGCTTTTTTTGACTGGGTAGACGATATCGACTTAAACGGATTTGATACCGTTGTTTCACCATTAGCAAAAGACGAACAATAATAATTAATAATACCAAAGAAATATACTATGAAATATAAATCACAAAAAGTAGCCTATTGGTTTTTTGCGTTTTCAATTTTATTATTTGCCTTACAAATTGTGTACGGTTTTATAATGGGTTTTGCAAGAATTGGCTTTGATAACCTTCATGAATTTATACCATTTAATACAGCTAGAGCTGTACATACTAACCTTTTAGTTGTATGGTTATTATCAGGATTTATGGGGGCAGCATACTACATTATACCAGAAGAATCTCAACGAGAATTGGTTAATGTAAAGTTGGCCTATGTACAGTTAATTTCACTTGCATTGGTAGGTGTAGCCGCTATAGTGGGGTATCATTTTAACTGGTGGGAAGGACGAAAATTTTTAGAAATTCCACGACAATTAGATTATCTGGTTGTAGTTAACGTACTATTATTCTTAGGGTTAATTTTAGCAACTCTATTTAAAGGCAAACGAAAAACCACTACGGCATTAGTATTATCAATGGGACTATTATTTGCAGCCTTACTGTATTTACCAGGTATGTTACCATTTGATAGCCAAGTAACCGATTCATTTTTCCGTTGGTGGGTAGTACATTTATGGGTTGAAGGTGTTTGGGAATTAATTATGGGTGGTATTTTATCGTTCTTATTAATCAAACTTACTGGGGTTGATAGAGAGGTTATTGAAAAATGGCTATACGTTATTGTAGGATTAACATTTTTATCAGGTATTTTAGGAACTGGGCACCATTATTATTATATTGGAGTAAATAAAATTTGGTTAGTTGTTGGAGGAATATTCTCTGCATTAGAACCTCTTGCCTTTTTAGCAATGGCATTATTTGCTGTTAATATGTACCGAAAAGGTGAGAAAAAACACCCAAACAAACTAGCTTTATACTGGACATTAGGAGCGGCAATCGTCTCGTTTATTGGAGCAGGGTTATTAGGCTTTGCTCATACATTACCTCAAACAAACTTATACACACACGGAACACTCGTAACTGCAATGCACGGGCACCTTGCCTTTTGGGGAGCCTACGCTATGATTGTATTAGCAATTATAAGCTACAGTTTACCAAATATAACTGGTAGAAAATTATACGAAAGTACTCGTGGACATATGGCTTTTTGGTGTTCTAATATTGGAATGTTAGGGATGACTGTTGCCTTTGGTGTAGCAGGTGTAGCACAAGTATATATGGAACGTAAATTAAAGATGGATTTTATGCATGTACAAAATGAAATTAGCATCCACTTTGTTGTGCTAATCCTTTGTGCAAGCTTATTTGCCACAGGAATCATTTTATACATAATCGATTTTTATAAACACGGTAAACCAACCGATGAAGCTTTAGAACTTAATAATTAAATCTATGAAAACAATTAATATTATAACGAGTCTAGTTTTAACATTACTGGTTATCAGTTGTGGTAATTCAGAAAAAAAACAAACTACCACTACAAAAACAGAACACACTAAAGTTGCATCATCACATGAAGACACGTCAAGTAACGCAACAGAAAACCCTTTAGAGGCTAAAATGGCATCTGGAAGAGCAATCTATAACAGAACATGTGTTGCTTGTCATCAAGCCAACGGACAAGGTATACCTAATGCCTTCCCTCCTCTTGCAAAATCTGATTACTTAAATGACGATGTTAACCGTTCTATAGAAATTGTTTTAAAAGGAAAAACAGGAGAGATTACTGTTAATGGCGTGAAATACAATAGTGTAATGACTAAACAAGACATTAGCGCAAGTGAAGTAGCTGACGTATTAACTTACGTATACAACTCTTGGGGTAATAACAACACAGAAGTTACAACCGCCCAAGTAAACGAAATAAAAAACAACATTTAACTAAATACTTAAACAGATGAAAAACTTAGGAATATTACTCTTAGCAGGTGCATTTACACTAGTCACTAGTTGTAGTAAAGACACTAAAACAAAACCTAATGTTGCCGTAAAAGACAACTCAAGTATAAACATAAAAGGAACTATGGATGCAGAGTTAACTGCGCCGCCACACGTTCCAAAACCAGTAGGCGACCGTAGAGCCAAGCGTCTAATTGTTGACATGGAAATTCTAGAACAAGAAGGCACAATGACAGACGGAACTACCTATGTGTATTGGACATTCGGGGGTTCTGTTCCCGGAAGTTTTATTAGAACTCGTGTAGGTGATGAAGTAGAGTTTACTTTATCAAATCACCCAGATAACAAATTACCACATAATATAGATTTACATGCGGTAACTGGTCCTGGTGGTGGGGCTACATCATCATTTGTGGCTCCTGGTCATAAAAAAACATTCTCTTTTAAAACGTTAAACCCAGGATTATATGTGTACCACTGTGCTACAGCTCCAGTAGGAATGCATATTGCAAACGGAATGTACGGATTAATTTTAGTTGAACCAGAAGGTGGATTACCTCCAGTAGACAAAGAATACTACGTAATGCAAGGTGACTTCTATACTAAAGGAGAAAACGGAGCACCAGGTTTACAAGCTTTTGATATGAAAAAAGCAGTAGATGAAGATGCAGATTATGTAGTATTCAATGGTAAAGTTGGGGCCTTAACTGGTGACAATGCAATTACAGCTAATGTAGGAGAAACCGTGCGTATTTATATGGGTAATGGTGGACCTAACTTAGTGTCTTCTTTCCATGTTATTGGTGAAATTTTTGATAAAGTATATGTTGAAGGAGGTTCACAAATTAATGAAGATGTACAAACTACATTGATTCCTGCTGGTGGTGCAGCCATCGTAGAATTTAAAGTTGATGTTCCTGGTACTTTTATTCTTGTTGACCATTCAATTTTCAGAGCCTTTAATAAAGGAGCTTTAGGAATGTTAAAAGTTAATGGTAAAGAAGACAAACAATTGTACTCAGGTGTCATGCAAGAAGGTATCTACCACCCAGAAGGAAGTACTTTACAAACTATGCCAGATGATGGTACCGAAAAAGAAGTTGTAGCTACAGGAGAAAAATCATTAGAAGAAAAAATTGCTGCTGGAAAAAGCTTATACAACAAAACATGTTTTGCCTGTCACCAAGCAAACGGACAAGGAATACCTAATGCCTTCCCTCCTTTGGCAAAGTCAGATTATTTAAATGACGATGTAAAGAGAGCAATTGGTGTAGTTATTCACGGAAAATCGGGAGAAATTACAGTTAATGGTGTTAAATACAATAGTGTTATGACCAAACAAAATTTAACTGATGAAGAAGTTGCAGATGTACTAACCTATGTGTATAACTCATGGGGCAACAACAAAACTAATGTGAAAACCAATACCGTTTTAGAAGTTAGAAGTGGACATTAGTACAATTTAACCCCTACAAAGTACTATTTCATACATGATAATTGCACCATGCTATAAAGGGTGAAGAATGTAATGATTCATTATGAGATAGTACTTACTTTAAAAGACAAGAGTCATATAACCCTGTAACAAGGCTTAGAATATGTTAGTAATGTCCTCAAAATTCTTACACAATTCCCAAGAATGCTTCACAACATATTTTAAGGCCTTGTTCTTTTTTAAGCTATAATTATGTTACAACCCATAGTTAACACAATAGAAACTCCTTATTACAAACCCGTTGCTAAAGAAATTGAAGTCTTTAAACACGCTTATAATAATAAAATACCATTATTATTAAAAGGGCCAACAGGTACAGGTAAATCACGGTTTATTGAATATATGGCCTCTCAACTTAACAAACAACTTGTTACAGTTAGCTGCCATGAAGAAACCTCAGCTACAGATTTAATAGGACGTTATATCATTAAAGGTTCAGAAACCATTTGGATAGATGGCCCATTAACAATAGCTGTAAAAACTGGCGCTATTTTATACCTAGATGAAATCGCTGAAGCAAGACCAGATGTTATTGTTGCAATCCACTCACTTACAGATCACCGTCGTGAACTCTTTATAGATAAGCTTGGTCAAACCATTAAAGCCCATCATGATTTCATGCTTGTGGCGTCATTTAACCCTGGTTATCAACGCGGATTTAAAGAACTTAAACCATCAACGAGACAACGGTTCATAGCCTTATCATTTGATTATCCTAATTCTACTGCAGAAACAGAAATAGTAGAAAATGAAACAAACATCTCAACGACTGATGCTAAAAAATTAGTTGCTATTGCAACCAAAATAAGAAACCTAACTGAATTGGGACTTACAGAAACTGTATCTACAAGACTATTAATTGATGCCGCTAAATTAATTCATTCTGGTTTACCTAAGCGTCTCGCCGTACATGTGGCTATAGTTGAACCGCTTACAGATGATACCGATGTAACATCTGCATTAAAAGATTTATGTGATCTAATGATATAACCATTACTCATTATTAATATTAGTAATACATTATTTATGTTCGAATTTGAACCCGATGAATATATATTTACCAAATTTGCTAACTATTTTAAACAGCGTAGAAAAGCGAAAGAAGCTAATATTTTACATGCTGTAAAACTCAATGATATAAAACCACGGCTAACCATTTTTGCACGTGCAATAACTGGAGAATCCATTGAAATTTTTGAAGCTGAACGCGAAGGCGGTTATAAAAACAATAACTTTTTTTTACCATCGGTGTTTAAAAGTTTCCCTACCGCTGAAGACAACTTAAAATTTTATGTTTTTAGAGTTCTTTATTTATCTATTCAAAAGAACCATAACTTAAACTGGAATGATTACTCAAACCACACATTAACTGAGTCACAAGATCAAGCAGAAAGTACAGCCAATATTGTATTAAACACATTATTTAATGACTTTAAAAGTCTTGAGGTTTTTCACAATAAACTCGTACAATACTATACTACACTTACTAAAAAAAATACACTGCCAGATTATTCTTTCATTTATGGCAAATGGATGAAAAACACGAAAGAAGATACTCCAGAAGCTTTGAGAAATATTTCTGATGCGGTAAAAGTTATTCAGGAAGAAAAAGAAAAAACCATCTTAAAAGCCAATGCAGTTGAAGAAATCATATCTGTACAAGTCGATAAAAAACAAGTTGAAGATGCCGTGTTACAACACCAGTTTGAAAAAGTGGAAACTGCAGAAGAATTTGGTGGTAACTTTAGAGACATGGATGGTGATGATGAACTAGATGACCATGCCAACGCGCTTGAAGATTTAAACATGAAATACACCGTACGTGTAGATGATACGGCCCACTCAGTATACCAAGCAGATTTCATTGAAAATACAACGGTAGCAGAAAGCGCAGAACGTGATGCCAGCGGTTATCATTTAAAATACCATGAATGGGATTATACTAAGTTTAAGTATAAAAACGACTTCTGTAAAGTGTACCCTACAACCATTCAAAAAACTAATACAGCATATTACAACACAACATTATCAGAAAATCGTTCAACGTTATTGGGGTTACGCAAAATACTAACAACCGTCAATAATAAATACCAACAACAACGAAGGAAAAATCAAGGTGAAGAATTTGACTTAGATGCACTAACAGATCGTTTTGTAGATTTACAATCAGGTCGCACCCCATCTGAAAACATCTATCTCTCCAAACGAAAAAAATTAAAAGACCTCTCTATTCTCGTTTTATTAGATAGTAGTTTATCTAGTGACGGTTATGCTGCTGGTAATAGAGTCATTGATGTTGAAAAACAAGTTTCTATTTTATTTGGAGAAATTTTAAACGAATTTGATATAGATTTTTCAATTAATTGTTTTTACTCCAAAACGCGTCACCATTCAAGCTATATCACCATGAAAGGGTTTGATGACAAATGGGAAACTGCCAAACATAAAATTGGAGCAATTGAACCTAGTGGCTATACTCGTATAGGTCCAGCATTAAGACATTCAGGTGCATTACTGCAACAACGCGACACTAAAAACAAGTGGATTATTTTAATTTCTGACGGGAAGCCAAATGACTATGATAAGTATGAAGGTAAATACGGTGTAAATGATGTAAAACAAGCCCTCAGAGAACTAAATGAACATCATATAAACACCTATGCGTTGGCTATAGAAGCGCAAGCAAAATATTACTTACCACAAATGTTTGGGCAAAATCATTACCAAATACTAACTACTCCTGTTGAGTTACTGCAAGCACTTGCAAAACTTTACGATAAAATAAAACATCAAAACTAAATGAACGCTCTTTTACCTGAAATTGATCAGCTTCCTAAAGAACACCCTATAAGTATATATTATCAAGAACGTGATATGATACAAACATTACTTCTTGAATTATCTGAAGTAAATATTGAAGATGAGTTTCAAAAGTATTTCAATATATTCAATCAATTAACAACCATAGAAACTCGGTTTTTAAGAAAAGAAAATCAGTTGTTTCCTTATTTAGAGAAGTATGGCTGGACAAAACCAAGCCAAGGCATGTGGTCTTTTCACGATAATTTAAGAGCTCAAATACGGTTTTTACACAAACATAATGCCGATAAAAACCTATCTAAAATTACAGAAAACCTCCCCTATTTAATTGAAGGTATTAAACGTCTATTGCATATTGAAGACCTTAAATTATTTCCCAATGCTTTAGAATTACTTACTGAAGAAGACTGGAATGAGTTTTATGAGGGCGATAAGGAAATTGGATGGATGTTACGTGAAGAGCCTATGACTTATCCGAAACCAGAATACATTCATCCGAGTGAAGATTTTGAACCACGTGAATTACCACTAATCACTACTGAAAATTTTCATTATGATGAAGGGTATATGACACCTGAACAAGTCAACTTACTATTGAAATTTCTTCCTATTGATATTACCTATGTTGACGAGCATGATAAAGTCATCTTCTATAACCGTGGTGAAGAGCGCGTATTTCCTAGAAGCAAAGGTATTATTGGCCGGGAAGTTAAGTTTTGCCACCCTCCAAAGAGTGTTGATACCGTATTGAAAATTCTAAAAGAATTTAAAGCGGGAACAAAAGACAATGCGGAGTTCTGGCTCAACTATCGCAATCAAGTCATACATATCAGATATTTTGCTATTAGAGATGAGCATAAAAACTATAAAGGAGTGATAGAAATGTCACAAGATATCACTGAAATTCAAAAATTATCTGGAGAAAAACGGTTGTTAGACTGGAATTAATAAGCATCATATGAAAACAATAACACCATCAATACAAAGTATCTACTATCCGCCTGGAGGATTATTAATGTGGATCATTATTTATTTAGAATTAATCACATTCTGCATGGCCATGTTAGCTATGGCGTATTACAATTATGAAGAACCAAAAGTCTTTCATGAATCCCGACTACTATTAAATGCAAATTATGGTGTTATTAATACTGTTTTTCTTTTAATAAGCGGATTTTTTATGGCCATTTCTGTTAATGAAGCGAAATCACGAAACAGGCAAAAAGCTAAACGCTATGTAGTATTAACCATGTGTTTTGGTGCGTTATTTCTAATTCTAAAATCTGTTGAATATTATGCAAAAATTGAAGCTGGTATAGGCATTGGGTATAATACCTTCTTTAGTTTCTATTGGATGCTTACCGCATTTCATGTCATACATGTTATTATTGGTCTTGTTATTTTGTGTTCAGTGTATTATAGCTTAAAAAACAAAAAAGAACTTGTTATAGAAGATATTGAAGCCAGCGCAGCATTTTGGCATATGTGTGATTTAATATGGCTATTGCTATTCCCAATCATTTATTTACTCTTTTAATATGACTAAAATATCATTAAATACATTATTCGTCTTACTAGCGCTCACAGTACTTTCTGTGCTATGTTCATCTATTCAGCAAAAATATGCCGGAGCTGTAATTTTAAGCTTGTCATTACTTAAGTTTTTTGGAGTCGCGTTCCAATTTATGGAATTAAAACACGCTCATCCGTTTTGGAAATACTTACTTGTAGTATTTGGTTCAGTTTTTATCATCCTTATTTTATGCATAACGCACTTATGAATACTAGAAGAAACATTGCAGTACTAACTGTTTTAATTATAACGTTTTGCTGTTATAATTACTTCATTTATACTTCTAATGAAAGTAAAACACCAGTAAAACTATCTAATACGGCTTTACGTGGCCAAGAGTTATGGCAAAAAAATAATTGCTGGTCTTGCCATCAAACCTACGGTTTAGGAGGGTATTTAGGACCTGACTTAACAAACATCTATTCAAACAAACACAAAGGTCCAGAGTACATTAAGGCATTTTTAAATAGTGGCGTTAAATCTATGCCAAAATTTAATTTTTCTGAAGACGAAAAAAATGCCATAGTTGAATATTTAAAAGCTATTGACAGTACTGGAACTTATCCAAACTATAATGCGGAAATTGACGCATCTGGTTGGGTTAAATTACAATATAAACATGAAAAATAAAACTGCTATATATTTTCTAATCCTGGCACTATGTGCCTTAATTTTAGGATTGTGTTTTGGAGTCTTTTCTGCGTTACAATACATTTTACCTGACTTTTTAAAAGACTATATCCCTTTTTCAAAAATGCGACCATTTCATGTGACCTCAGTTGTTTCATGGATTGTACTATGTGCCACTGGAAGCATCTATTATTACATCACTAAAGTAGAAGGTTTCAAATTATATTCGAAAAAAATTCAGCAAACACATTTCGTCATATTTCTAATTGCAGGGTGCAGTATTTACGTAAGTTATCTTTTAGGAAAAATGGACGGGAAAGAATATTTAGCCTTCACCCCTATTTTAACATTACCTATTCTTATAGGCTGGATTGGCTTTGGTGTGAATTATTTTAAAACTATTTATAAGAATGTACGTAATTGGCCAGTATATTATTGGATGTGGGGTACTGGAATTGTTTTTATGATTTATCATTTATGTGAGGCCCATTTCTGGATGATACCATCATTTAGAGAACATTTCATCAAAGACATTACTGTGCAATGGAAATCTTATGGATCATTTGTTGGTTCATGGAATATGCTTGTGTATGGTATATCTATTTATTTGATGACAAAAATTAAAGGTGATAATAATTATGCCAGAGGTAAAAAAGTGTTTTTCTTTTATTTTTTAGGCTTAACCAATTTAATGTTTGGGTGGGCACATCATACGTATATCATCCCGATGCAACCATGGATTCGTTCTGTAGCCTACGGAATATCAATGACAGAATGGATCATTTTAGCACATATGATTTATACATGGAAACTATCATTAACCACAGAAAAGAAAACAACTCATAATTTAGCCTATAAGTTTTTAATTTCTGCAGATTTTTGGGTATTCCTCAATTTGATTTTAGCACTACTATTTTCTATACCAGCCATTAATTTTTTTAGCCATGGTACGCATATTACTGTAGCCCATTCTATGGGAACAACAATTGGTATTAATACTGCAATTCTGTTAGCGTCACTATTTTATATTATATCTAAAATTTCACGAAATACTTCGCATTCAAATTACCTCAAAACAAATGGCGTGCGTGTATTTAACATATCGTTATTACTCTTTTGGGTAGCTTTATTAATTGCAGGCATTAAAAAAAGCCATTGGATGTATTTTACCACAGAAATATTATTTTCTGAACTGCAAGATACTTTAGTGTATGTGTATGTGTGTATTTTTATATTCGGTGTGGCTTTAGCAATAAGCCTGTTGCGTATTACAATACCAATTTTAAAACTCTTAATCAATCATTTAAAAGTAAAATGATTGATTAAACCTCAATATCTTTTAGTGAAATGTGACGGCCTTTTTGAATGATTTCTGAAACCAAAACTTTAATACTTTTGTCTTTAAAATCTTTCATTATTTTTTGCTTAAATGGTGCTACAGTAAAATGAACCGGGCAAGGTTTAGCGTCATTACAAGTAGATAATCCCATGAAACATTGGTCAAATTTTTTAGTACCATCTATACATTTTATAATATCCCAGACAGAATTATTTAAATCAGCTTCACTTAAAAAAAAACCTCCATTTGGCCCCTTAGTTGATGATACTAAGCCATTTTTTGAAAGTTGTTGCAGTAATTTTGACAAAAAAGGTTGTGGTGTTTCTAGTTCCTCTGCAATTTTTTTGGCGCCAATTTTCTTATTGTCATCATTATGTATAGCTAAATACAATATAGAGCGTATGGCGTATTTACAAGCGTTAGAAAGCATAAAAAGTCCTTTTTGCATCAAATATAACAAAAAAGACTTTTTAGTCTTCAAAATATCAATACTATAAAATTGAATTTAAATAATATTTAAATCATTCATACAACTTTTTATCATGGCATAAGTGCGTTCAATATCGTCGTCTAAACCTATAGAAAAGCGAATTAACCCCGGTGATAATCCCATTTCAATCTGTTCCTTTTCAGGTATTTCAGATGAAGTTGAAGTCCCTGGTGCCGAAAATAATGTTTTGTAGAATCCTAAACTAACTGCCAAATAGCCGATATTTTGCTCTTGCATGTGTTCCATTAACGCATTGGCCTTTTCTAAAGAACCGACATCAATAGTCAACATACCTCCAAAACCGTAGTTGTCATTAACCATTGACTTATACAGTTCATGTGAAGGATGTGATGCTAAACCAGGATATACGGTTCTAATTCCTAAATCTTCAAATTTTTCAGCTAAGAACAATGCATTCTTACTGTGTTGTTTCATACGGATATGTAGAGTACGCATGTTCTTTAAAATAGAAGCCGATCGCAAACTATCCATAGATGTTCCTAATAGCATACTAGCACCATCATTAACGCTTTTTAAAGCATTTATAAAATCGGTTGAGCCACATACCACACCTCCCATAGTATCAGATGACCCGTTGATGAATTTTGTTAAACTATGTATCACGACATCTGCTCCTAATTGTTTTGGTGATATTAAAAGTGGCGAAAATGTATTGTCAACTACAAACGTTAAGTTGTACTTTTTTGCAAGTTTAGCCAAACCTTTAATATCTGCAACTTCTAATAACGGATTGCTTATCGTTTCACAATACAACACCTTAGTTTGTTCTGTAATAGCAGCCTCTACACTATCTAATTTAGTGATGTCTATAAACGTAGTTGCTATTTGTAGTTTAGGTGCAAAGTTTTTTAAAAATGCATAGGTACCCCCATAAATGGTTCTACTAGAAACAATATGGTCACCTGAACCACATAACTGAAGTATGGTTGGAGTAATTGCTCCCATACCAGTACTAGACACATTTGCAGCTTGCGTACCTTCCATAGCAGCAAGTGCTTCTGCTAAGTATAAATTACTTGGCGAGGTATGCCTAGAATACAGATAGCAACCATCCGTATTACCTTCAAAAGTATCAAACATTGTTTTGGCTTTTAAAAAGGTATAAGTAGAGGAATCTGATATGGATGGATTTACCCCTCCGTACTCTCCAAAATATTGTAAATCTTGTATATTATTTGCTGGATTATATGACATATTATTAGTTATTTTTCAATTCGTATTCTAACATCTACAGCTGTAATGTGCTCATTAGTGGCAATTAATGGATTGATATCCATTTCTATAATTTCAGGAACTAGTTCTACTAATGCAGAAAGTCTTTGTATGATATCTATAAATAGCTCTTCATGTATGCCTTGTTGTCCACGAGTTCCTTTAATCAGTTTGTACCCTTTTAAGGATTTTACCATTTGTGAAATTTCTTTTTTTGATAACGGACTAAGCCCAGCAGAAACATCTTGCATAACTTCAATATATATTCCACCTAATCCACAAAGTATGGTATGGTTAAACCCTGGTTCTTTTTTTACACCAATAAATAATTCTAAACCAGAAAGCATGGGTTGAAGTAATACGCCAGTTGCTCCATCAATGTCCATAAGCTTATCAAAATTTGAATACACATCTTGTAGAGTCGTCACGTTCAATATCACACCATTAGCATCAGACTTATGTAATGGCCCCACAACTTTCATAACTAACGGAAATGACATCTTACTTACGGTATGTTCTAAGGTATTCCTATCAGACACTACTACCTCTTCTACTCTAGGTATCCCTGCTAAGTCTAACAATTCTATAGCTTTATCTGGTGACAAATAGCCATTTGAAACTGAATCAATTAACTCACGAATACTTTTGGTGTTCAACTTAGGAAACTCATCAATGTTAATTAAAGGTGCAGGAGTATTATACACTTGAGCTAAAGCTTTACCTAATACCACCTCATCAGGGAAATTAATATGCCCTTTATCTAGAAATGTTTTTATTTCCTTACGAGCATTGATTACTGAAGGCAAAACCGGAAAAATTGGTTTTTTACACACTTCTAGTTTTACACTCAGCACATTATATACATTTTCAACATCAAATAAACCAGGGCTACCAAATACAACTACCATGGCATCAATTGCTTCAAATTTATGTTCACAGTAATCAATAATAATCCCTAATTGCTCTGCAGTACCAGTAGCTAAAAAATCAATTGGATTACTCACCGAAGCTCCTGGATATAAAAATGATTGAAGTTTATCAGCATCCGTTCCGATAATTTCAGGGATTTGTAAACCGCCTTTAGACAGCGCATCAGACAACATTACAGCAGAACCTCCAGCATGTGTAATTATAGCTATGTTTTTTCCTTCTAAAGCTTTATAATTAAATATAGAAGCTACACTTAATAACTCCTCTCTACTACTACAATACACAATACCTGCTTTTTTAAATAGTGCACGTACGGTCATGTCTGAACTTGCAATAGCCCCTGTATGTGAGGTTGCTGCTCTACTACCCGCAGAGGTACTTCCTGCTTTAATGGCAGCTATTTTAACTCCTTTATGATGTAAGGATATGGCGTGTTTTAATAACTTTTGCGGATTCTTTATAGATTCTAAATACAATAATTTTACTGGAGCATCTGTGTCAGAACTATAATTGGCATCCATGAATTCTAAGACTTCCTCTACTCCAATCTGTGCGCTATTACCCACAGAATACACATTAGCAAATTTTACTCCTAATGCCTCACCAGCTTCCATAATAAATACAGCAGTAGCACCAGAACTTGAGATTAAATCGCAACCTGTTGAATTGTATTTAGGAATAGGACTTGTAAAAACGCCTTTATAATTTTCATTTATGACACCAATGCAATTCGGACCAATCAAGCACCCATCAACACTATTTACAACCTCAACTATTTGACGTTCAATTTCTGCACCTCGTTCACCTGCCTCAGCAAAACCAGCAGAAATAATAATAAATGCCTTAGTGCCCTTTTTATAAGTCAATTGTGTTACAACCTCTAAACATAAATGTGCAGGTATAGCCAAAATAGCTAAATCAATTTCAGGTAAGGTATCTACAGAAGTGTTACATATAATTCCTTGCACGGTATGCTCTTTCAAGTTTACTACGTGAAGTTGACCTTTAAAATTGCCATCAATTATATTTTTAACAATTTTCCCTCCTGGCTTTTTAATATCATTTGAGCCTCCAATTACGGCTATAGATTTTGGCGTTTGAAGCTGTACATTTATCATTTGTTGTGTTTTGAAACCATCACAAAAATACAGTAGCCTGAGTGTCTTTTTTATGATATAAATCATCTAAACGCCCCTGTTTATATGATTTAAATCATATTTATATCTCTTGATAATACGGTACTTTGCATCAACTTGTAAATGAAAAAAATCATGACATTAAAAGATAAAATTTTACATTTAAAACAAGCCAAAAATGCGGTCATCTTAGCGCACTATTACCAAACTCCAGACATACAAGATTTAGCTGATTATGTAGGTGATAGCTTAGGATTGTCACAAAAAGCTGCAGAAACTGATGCCGATATAATTGTCTTTGCTGGTGTACATTTTATGGCTGAAACTGCCAAAATTTTAAATCCTAATAAAACTGTTGTATTACCAGATTTAAATGCTGGGTGTTCATTGGCAGAATCTTGCCCTCCAAAAGCATTTGAAAGATTCGTGAAAGCACACCCCAATCATACCGTAATCACTTATGTTAATTGTAGTGCAGAAATAAAGGCTTTATCAGATATTGTTTGCACCTCATCAAATGCTTTAAAAATTGTTAATAGCATACCTAAAGACACCCCTATCATTTTTGCTCCCGATAAAAATTTAGGGAAATATATCAATTCAAAAACAGGTCGTGATATGTTACTTTGGGATGGGAGCTGTGTGGTGCATGAAGCATTTTCATTCAATAAGCTCATGCAGTTACATCAAGACCATCCAGACTATGTCATAATTGCTCATCCTGAATCTGAAGAACATATTCTTAAAACTGCAACTTATATTGGCTCTACAGCAGGAATGATTGCCTATGTAAAGCAACATGCTGATAACAAATTTATTGTAGCTACTGAAGCTGGTATTTTACACAAAATGCAGCAAGAAGTTCCAAATACAGAGCTCATACCAGCTCCTGCAAAAGAAGATAATACCTGTGCTTGTAGTGAATGTGCTTATATGAAAGTTAATACCATGCAAAAACTGTATGAGTGTTTATTGAATGAGAGTCCGCAAATAAACGTGCCAGAATCTATCAGAACAAAAGCGTTAATTCCGATTGAACGTATGTTACAGATGTCTTAACCACTATGATAACAACAAATTATCTTGTCATTGGATCTGGTGTTGCTGGCTTAACCTTTGCCGTAAAAATGGCTGAGCGTTTTCCTGACCGCACCGTGACCATAATTACAAAAAGTAATGAAGATGAATCAAATACAAAATATGCCCAAGGCGGTGTTGCAGTTGTATTAGATCATGAAGAAGATTCATTTCAAAACCACATTAAAGATACTTTAATTGCTGGAGATGGTCTGTGTGATAAATCTGTTGTTACTATGGTTATTAAAAACGGCCCACAACGCTTTAAAGAACTCATACATTGGGGAACAAATTTTGATATCAATTCTGATGGAAATTTTGATCTTGGTATGGAGGGCGGACATTCAGAATATCGTGTGGCACACCATAAAGATATTACTGGGTACGAAATAGAACGCGCTTTACTTCAACGAGTGCATCAGCTTAACAATATCACATTACTTGATCACCATTTCGCAATCGATTTAATTACTGAACATCACCTAAGCACAACCAATTATTCAAAATTAACTTGCTATGGTGCTTATGTATTGAATGAACACAATAATACCGTCATAACCATTAAAACGGAACATACATTATTAGCCACAGGCGGCATTGGTCAACTATACGGACACACCACCAACCCTACTATCGCTACAGGTGATGGCATAGCTATGGCCTACCGTGCTAAAGCCCAAATTACAGATATGGAATTTGTGCAGTTCCATCCTACAGTGTTATACACACCTGAAGGAGGATCATCATTTTTAATTTCAGAAGCTGTTAGAGGGTTTGGGGCCTATTTAAGAGATAAAAATGGTAATAGGTTTATGAAAAAATACGATGCAAGAGCTGAATTAGCATCACGAGACATTGTATCACAAAGTATCGATATTGAACTGAAACAATCAAAAGACACCAACGTATATTTGGATTGTACTCATCTTGACATCACTAAATTCATAGCACATTTTCCTAATATTTATAACAAATGTTTGAGCTTGAACATCAATATCGCAACAGATTGGATTCCGGTTGTTCCTGCTTCACACTATTTATGTGGTGGTATAGTTGTAAATGGTGATGGGCAAACATCAATACACAATTTATATGCTTGTGGAGAATGCTCAAGAACTGGTTTGCACGGCGCAAATAGATTGGCTTCAAACTCACTATTAGAAGCTTTAGTTTATGCCAATAATATTTTCACAAAATTATGTAATACTGAGCTTCATACTGAAACTATTACTGTTCCTGAATGGAAATATACGTCTACTTCAAAACGGGATATCAATACAACTATAAATTCACATACACGAACCTTGCAATTACTCATGAGAACACACGCAGGTATTACGCGTAACTACTCACAATTAGATGATGCACTGCTACAATTAGAAAATATTTATCTTGATGTAGAATATTTTTACAATACCCAACCCTTAACTACGCAACTGTGTGAATTGCGAAATATGATAAATGGTGCTTATTTAATCATTAAGCAATCTATTGCACGAAAAACAAATAAAGGCGGGTATTATAATACTGATATTATATAAATCTTTAAGTTGCTCTACATGCATAATATTTATATGATATAAATCATCATTTTATAATCCTAAGTGATTGATATTTGTGGGTATATAACTAATAAACAGTGTTAACTGTTTAATCTAATCAACTTTAATAATACCAAAAAACAAATGAAAAATCACTCATTTCACATTCCAGTAATGGGTATTGGATTTACTATTGACACACCTCTAAAAATTTCGAAATACGGAATGGATTCGGTTATCTCATTAGTAGACGATATGCTCATGGAAAAGCTACGAAAAATGTATTGCGGTAAATATGAAATTCCGTATCAAGAAATCACTGAAAAAATTGTAGACTTCAGAGCTAAAAGAATCACGTCTTATTTAAATATGATTCATGGGTTAGCTGAGCAAAAATTTGAGGAGTTTAAAGCAACTACACTTGAAAACACTCATGGTATCAAACAATATCTAAATATGCTCCCTAATAGTTCTAATTTAAAAAAAGAGTTTTTACATAAATCAAAATCTTTTTTAAATAAAAACGATTTAAATAATTGGTTCAAAACCAATTTATCCATGGGAAGTATTGATGTAAATATCATGACTAAACTAGATAAAGAAAACTTTCAAAACAAGAAACAACTTCCTACTGAATTTAATGACGCTCATGCGGCATTAAGAGGTTATGCAAATAGCCAATTAGCTTCTTCTATTGTATTATCTGCAGGTATGAATCCTCGTTTATACACCTATATGGAGCAATTTAAAGACTTTTATCCAGACGCAAATGGGTACATCAAAAAGAAAATCATTTTAAAAGTTAGTGATTACAGATCTGCTTTAATACAAGGTAAATTTCTTGCAAAAAAAGGCTTGTGGGTTTCTGAATATAGAATTGAATCTGGTCTAAATTGTGGCGGACATGCTTTTGCAACAGATGGTTATCTTCTTGGCCCTGTATTAGAAGAATTTAAAACCAATCGTACTGAACTTAATATTACAGTTCAAAATTTATTAACTCAAGCGTTAAAAAATAAAAACAAACTACTACCAAAAAACAATTTGACATTTGACATTACTGCACAAGGTGGTGTAGGTACTGCGGAAGAACATCAATTTTTATTAAACCATTATAAAATAGATTCTGTTGGCTGGGGATCTCCTTTTTTACTTGTTCCAGAAGCTACAACGGTTGATGATAATACTTTAGAAAAATTAATAGCAGCAAAGGAAGAAGATATTTATTTAAGTGATATTTCGCCATTAGGAGTACCATTTAACAATTTAAAGGGTAATACTAAAGACCTAGAGAAAGAGTTAAACATACAAAAAGGACGACCAGGAAGCTCCTGTCCTAGAAAACTAGTGTTATTAAATAAAGAATTTAAAAATACGGGATTGTGCACAGCCTCAAGAGAATATCAATATTTAAAACTTAAAGAATTAGATGCAAAAGAATTAGATACTAAATCGCATCAAATTGAATATGATAAAATTACCGAAAAGTCATGTACATGTGTCGGCTTAGGTACAACCGCCTTAATAAAACATAATATTGATACTAAATCTGAAGGTCGAGGTGTTTCGGCTTGCCCTGGTCCAAATTTGGCATATTTTTCTAAAAAAATGAGTTTACAAGATATGACCAATCACATTTATGGTAAATCAAATGTTATTAGTCATACTGATAGACCACATATGTTTATTAAAGAGTTAAGTATTTATATTGATTATTTGAAACAACAAATTGAAAGCACAAAACAAGCTATCACTGTTAAACAGGAAAAATACTTTCATAAATTCATCAAAAACTTAAATACTGGTATTACATATTACCACAATCTATTTAATAACCAGTTATCAGACTTTAAAACTTCAAAAGAAAAGCTAATAGCAGATTTGAAACTTTATCAACATAGTTTACAGCAATTGGAAACTGTATTAATACGATATAATAACTAATAAGTAACCAAAAAAAAGCTCATCTTAAGATGAGCTTTTTTAAATAAACCAAACTATTTAGACACTTCAATAATTTTAGCAACCGTTTCTGCATTATCTACTCCCAAACCTTCTTGTTGATGCATCAACTCTCCTTCTGAGTTAAATACACTAATGATGTTGGAATGAGAAAAATCTATTGGTGATATTTCTTTATATTTTACTGCTAAAACATTAGCAAATCCCCTTACACTGTTTGGGTTACCTTGTAAAAACGTCCACTGCTCACCATCCATTTTATTTTCAATAGCAAAACGTTTTAAACGCTCTGGGGTATCAGTTTCTGGGTCTATACTTACCAATACAAACTGTACATTATTTAAATTCTCTTTAGGTAGTTGTCGCTCAATATTTCTCATATCTGCTACCAACCTCGGACATGCAGCTTTACATGAAGTATAAATCATTACCATAACTAATGTTTTCCCTTTCAATTCCTTTAACTGAATAACTTTGCCTTCTTCAGTATGCCAAGTGCTTGTTAAGTTAAAAATTGAGGTTTCAGAAATCTCTTCTATACTCTTTGCTGAAGGTAAACTGATTGGCTTTAAATCCATTTTACATACTGAACAACTACCTGCATGATCAAAAGTTTGCTCCCCTTCACATTTCATTGGGCACTGATATGTTACATCAGCATCTGTTTTTGAACCTGTTTGGCAAGCGGTTACTATTGTAAGCACAAATACCACATTCAACAATATTTTATAAATTCTCATATATTCTGTTTTAATTTATCATTTAACACATCTAAATCCTAAGTTTTGCATGGTGTATTTTGCTTTTACACTTCCTCTAATTGCATATCGCATAAAAGCAGCGTAATTCATCAAATCTGTAGCTCCTACAGCACCACTACCACAAAATAAATTACTATCGTTATCAACATCTTTACGGGATTCTCCAGAGACTAACACCGAGTTAAAATCTGATGTCCATTCCCAAACTAAGCCGTGTAAATCATACACGTCCCAATAGTTTTTAAATGTAGAACCTATTTCATTATTAAATGTTTTGGGTTGTTCATACCACGATAAAATATACTCATTATACGTTGCTATAGTTCGAGCATCAGCTTGTGTTTCATTAGCCATGGCTACATATTCCCATTCATCTATGGTTGGTAAGCGTTTACCTTGACATTTACAATAATCATTTGCAGCAAACCAAGACACATTAGTTACTGGGGCATTTAACGACTGTTCTTTACCAATTTGAGTGTCAGACATCCATTTTATCAAATAAGATTCATCAGCAAATAAGCGAATAACCTTTGAGCGTTGCCACTTTGGATTAGTTTTTACAAACTTTAAATACTCTCTATTTGTAACAGGATACACGTCCATTTGAAAGTCTTCAATGGTTACCTGTAAAGAATCCCTTCCGTATAATGGAATATAGCTTCCGCCTTTGATAGGTGCCATTATAGATTGCGCAATAGTATGACTACAGTTTAAAAACAGCACCGAACAAAGCAAATATCTTAATAAAGTAGACGTCATAACATAATTGTATTACTATGATAAAGGTACTATAATTTACCTCTTAATATTATGATAAATATCATACCTATATACTAAAGGATATTGGTTACAATTATACAATTGCAATACCTCAAAACGCTATCAGTTATGAGCAAATGTTATGAATTAAAAAAGCTAACACATTATAATGCGTTAGCTTTTTTAATTAGTGAAGTAATACAGTCATTTATTCAACTAAACTCATATTATTGTCATAAATAGGGCTTTCTATTGCCAATAAATCTAGTACTGTATGAAATACATGGTATTGTGATAATAAATCGTGATCGCGTAAGTTCAGTGTCTCATCAGAAGACCACACCATAAACGGAATATCATACTGTTCTTTTGGTGCCATACTTATAGGGATACCATGCATATATAAACTGTTTTCACCTAAAGATTCACCATGATCTGAAATGAAAATCATAGATGATTTATGATCATCTAACGCGTTTAAATCGGTTATTAAATTTGATAAAATATAGTCTGTGTAAAGTATGGTATTGTCATAAGCGTTTATTAATGCTTCTTGTGAACATTTGTCTAACTCAACACTTTCGCAAACTGGTGTAAACCTATTAAATTCTGGTGGATATTTTTTAGAGTATGTTGGACCATGACTCGTACTGGTATGTAACACCACAAATATTTTATCTTTTTCAGAGTTTTGTATGTCTTCTTTTAAACCATCAAGCAATACCTCATCATATTTACAATAATCTATTTCACAAGATTCTCGTAAATCTGTTTTATCAAAATATTGTGATATTTTAACTTTAGGCTCGCCCCAATTCGTTGAACGCCAGATGACATCAACACCAGTTCTATTGAGATAGTTTGGTAATATTTCGTATAACTTACTTGTTTCCTTATGGTCTAATATAGCCTTTACTCCGGCCGTTGTGTATGTTGCTGATGATTCTGCATTATAAATTTTAAGATTATCAACTTCAGATAATAACGGATTGGTATTTTTCTGATAGCCGTATAACGAAAAATTAGAACTACGTGCAGACTCCCCTATCACCAATACCACAACCGTCTTCTCTTTATTTTTAATTTTGGCATTTGGTAATAAAATTTCTTTTTTATTCTTTTTATTCTTTTTGTTGTAATATCTACAGGTATTAACCACATAGGACCATGGCATGACTAATCCGCCTAAAGTTTTTGAGTTTTTATCAATCCATAACCAGTTAGTAGAATTTGCATAAACCAATGACAACAAAAAGATAAGTGTAACAACTACATGTGTAAAAAATCGTTTAGGTTTGGAATAAAGAATTGAGTATTTAAATAGTAAAATACTCGGAATAATACCTAAAACACAAACATATCCTACTAAGGTTAGAGAAAAAAAGCTGCTCGATTCTTCATAATTTGTGTTAAACACATTACCTATCATAGAACGGTCAATTATCACCCCGTAGGTATTTATAAAATACAGTGCAATTGCATTAATATTAAAAAATAAGACTAATATCCATTTCCCAACAACACGTAATAAGTACAGTCCAATATAAAACACCAATGCATTTAATGCCAGTGCAGCAATGGTTAAACTAACAATAAGTAATATACCGTTAAAACTATTTACATCAGTATTAGAAATGACAAATTTGTAAAACGCATATTGGTATAACAATAGGTTTATTACACTAACAATTAACGCAAAGTAGCTTAATTTAATTTTTGTTTTTAACATAACTTCTTGCTATAAAGTATAAGGTCATCAATAATGCTAATATTGATATGTAAAATATTAGCAAATTGGTTTTAAATATTTTGAAGACAATGCATCCAATCCATGCTAGAATAACAACCATCACTATCGGATATATCTTTTTATTATTTAGCCATGAAAATACTTGCCATTTATTACATAAAATAATACCTAAAACAGTAGATGAAAACCCAATAATACTACCCGATAATACATCAATAGGAAAGTGTGCTCCAATTGCAACTCTTGAAAGCGCAACAATAAATCCTAGGCTTAACATCCCTGTATACCAAAGTAACTTTGATGTTCTTTTTCGTGGCATAAAAGCAAATAACAGTATTGTGAACACTACGAAAATGGTAATAGAATGCCCTGAAGGTAATGATGAATATCCTGAATGACGTTCTCCGATAATTACAAATAAATCAGGGTCAATACGTTTTGCAGGACGTGGCATATCAAATATATTTTTTAATACACCAGATGCTATTAACGAAATTGCAGATGAGGCCAATAGTCCTTCCCAAAGTTTTGGTGCAAGTATGATGAACATACTAATTAATGATAACCCCACAAATACATCACCTATTTGAGTAATATTCAATTGAAAGCTTGGAAACGCTGATAAATTAGTGTTTAAATAGTAAAATAAATTCTCTTGAATTGATACGTAAGTTTTAGAATAACTTCCTCCATCATAATTGATAAAATAATAAGCGAAGAGACCACATACCAAAACAAACGGAACAATTAATAGCTTGTAATTAACAGCTTTAAAGTTATTGGTAATACTATTGTTTAGTTCTAAACTAGACTTCATAAACGCATTTATTTTTATGCAAATATAAAATAATGCTGATAACAGCAGGCTATTGCAAAAGAAAACACCTCATTATCATCTGAATCTAAAGTACAATCAAATACTAAAAAAAGAAGAAAAAGCAGACCATAAGCCGGATTCTGTGCCCTTAAAAAGAGTCCTTATCATTTATCTAGTACTGCAATTACTTGCAGCATCAAACCGTTTACCCTCCAACATTGGGCGTACAACCCTCAAGCGTTGGTTTACATAACGTTGCACCACATAGAGTTTACCTGGTTTCACTACAGCATTACCTGTACATTCTTTCTGTTGCACTGGTCCGCATCTTTCGACGGACGGGCGTTACCCGCTATATTGTACTATGGTGTCCGGACTTTCCTCTCTCCTTTTCAGGACAGCGATAAGGTAGTCTGCTCGTGGCAAAAATACATTTAAAATGTTAATAACTCCGTCTAAAATTCTCAATTCTTAATTCATTTATCACATTTGAATTTTTATATTTGTGAAGCTAATTTTTTTCAATGGAACACTTTGTAGTATCGGCAAGAAAATACAGACCAAAAACATTCACAGATGTTGTTGGGCAACAAGCTATTACAAATACGTTATTAAATGCCATTGAAAACAATCACTTGGCTCAAGCTCTATTATTTTGTGGGCCAAGAGGTGTAGGAAAAACATCTTGCGCAAGAATTTTAGCGAAAAAAATTAACCATCAACAAGGTCATGATGATGAGCATGAAGATTTCGCTTTTAATGTTTTTGAATTAGATGCCGCTTCGAACAATTCAGTAGATGACATCCGTAATCTAATTGATCAAGTTAGAATTCCACCTCAAGTTGGTTCGTATAAAGTCTATATTATTGATGAGGTTCATATGTTATCGCAAGCTGCGTTTAATGCCTTTTTAAAAACTTTAGAAGAGCCCCCTAAGCATGCTATTTTTATTTTAGCAACTACTGAAAAGCATAAAATCATACCAACCATTTTATCGCGTTGTCAGATTTTTGACTTTAAACGTATTACTGTAAAGGACGCTGCAAATTATCTGGCTTATATAGCCAAAGAGCAAGGCATTACTGCTGAAGATGATGCGTTACACATCATAGCTCAAAAAGCTGATGGCGCCATGCGTGATGCCTTATCTATATTTGATAGGGTTGTCAGTTTTTCTGGTAAAAATTTAACACGTCAGGCAGTAACAGAAAACTTAAACGTGTTAGATTATGATACTTACTTTAAGGCCACAGATTTAATTTTAGAAAATAAAATCCCTGACTTACTGCTGTTGTTTAACGACTGTTTATCAAAAGGATTTGATGGTCATCATTTCATAGCGGGTCTAGCATCTCATTTTAGAGATTTATTAGTCTGTAAAAATCAAGCAACCATTCAACTCTTAGAAGTTGGTAGTACAGCGCAACAACAATATTTAGAGCAATCACAAAAAACAACACAGCCTTTTTTAATTCAAGGAATTGACATGGCTAATGCTTGTGACTTGAAATACAAAAGCAGTAAAAACCAACGCTTACTCGTTGAGTTATCTTTAATGCAATTGGCCTCTATCACTTTTGATGGAGAAAAAAAAAAGCCTAAAGACTATATAATACCTGCTACCTTTTTCATTTCAACCTCTACTCCTACAACTCCCCCTCAAATTAATGAGGTGAAACAACATGTGGTAAAGGAACCGGTTCAACAAATTCAAAAACCTGAAATTCAAAAGCCACAACGACCAATAGCGACATCTGGAAAAGCTAAAGTATCTGGATTATCATTATCAAGTGTGCGTAAAAAACAAGAGCATTTACAATCTAAACTAGCAGAAGAGGTTCAACACGAAGTATTGCCAACTGAAAACTTTGATCAGAAAGACTTAATTACTTATTGGCGTGAATATGTTGAAGCCCTAGATAAGAAAGGTGAAAAAATTGTCGCTTCTATATTGAACATTGATGAACTTGTAGTTAAAGGCACCGTCATTCACATCGAATTGCCTAACGAAACCATGAAAATTGATTTAGAGCGTGCGCAACATGCTCTACTTGCAAATTTACGCAAACGTTTAAGCAATTATGATATTAGAATTGAATGCACTGTAAACGAAGAAATACAGAAGAAATACATATTCTCTGCAGAAGATACGTATGAGAAATTTAAAGAGTTGAATTCAGCTATAGAATTTTTACGACAAGAGTTTAATTTAGATATCAAAAATTAATACCATATCATGTTAGGATTAAAATTACCAACAGACCCAAGATGGGTCAATATTGTTGAAAAAAACATTTCTGAAATATTAACTGACCATGCTTTCTGTGAGCAAAAAGCCACTAGCACTGCCATTTCATTAATTGTTAGTTTTCCTGAGTATACTGAATTGGTGCAAGAAATGATTGCTTTGGTAAAAGAAGAAATCAGTCATTTTAAATTGGTTCACGACTTAATTTTAGAGCGTGGTGAAGTATTAGGCCGTGACCGTAAAGATGATTATGTTATTCAATTGTTGAAGTTTTTTCCAAAAGGGGGTAGCAGAACTACCCAATTAGTACATCGCTTACTGTATGCTGCCTTGATTGAAGCCAGAAGTTGTGAACGCTTTCGTTTACTATCTGAAGAATTGGAAGACAAAAAACTCGCCGAGTTTTACAGAAAATTAATGGTCAGTGAAGCCAACCATTATACCATGTTTTTAAAATTTGCACGTCAATATGGTGATGATTTGGATGAAGTGAATCAAAAATGGCAAGACCTTTTGGTTTATGAAGCAGAAATCATGAAAAACCTTGGTACTAAAGAAACTGTACACGGGTAAACATTTACAATAGGCTAAATAACTTTATGGTTTTGAAGTATTCAACGTTTTTTAAAATAAGTTCACTAATCACAATTGTTATAGCACTTATAATCATATGTGATTTTTCGTTACCTGGTAAAGAATACACTAGTCAAATTAATACCATAAAAAAAGACAAACAACAGTATTTTAATGCCGCTGGTAACCACCACTACTCATACACAGTAAAAACCGACCAACATCAATTTTTGATTTCAAAAGAAGTCGCTAAAACTGCACAAATTGGGCGAGACATTTCCTACAAGATTTCATTACTGTTTAATCAAGTTAACACCTATTCATTAACAGGCTCTAACACTAGTAATATATATTCATTACGTTTGATGTCTGGATTAATTGCGCCATTACTATTAATTTGCTCAATAGCAATATCCTACGGTTTCAAAAAAAATCTCAACTTGTTTATTTCTGTTCAGCAAATCATTTTAATTGTTAACGTAATCCTACTTATAATAACAGGAGTCAATTAAATAATACTCCTTAGTGTATAAAAACAAAAAAAGCCACTCTGTTGAGTGGCTTTTTTATACTATTGTTTCCTTATGCGAATAATGGCAAGTCGATCATTAAGGCGTTAACCTTAATTGCAACAGTATCTAACACCTCTTCATTTTCCCAGTTCATAATCACTTCATCTATTAATGCAATAATATGCTCCATATCATCCTCTTTCATACCACGTGTAGTTACGGCTGCAGATCCAATTCTTATACCACTAGTTACAAATGGTGACTTATCATCAAACGGCACCATATTCTTATTCACGGTAATATCAGCTTTTACTAATGCTTGCTCAGCATCTTTACCAGTAATGTTTTTATTACGTAAATCTATCAACATCATATGATTATCAGTACCTCCAGAAATGACCTTATACCCTCTATCAACCAATGCCTTAGCCATAGCCTTAGCATTTTTTTGTACTTGTAACATATAATGCATGTAATCATCTGTTAAAGCCTCACCAAATGCAATAGCTTTAGCTGCAATAATATGCTCTAATGGTCCACCTTGATTTCCTGGAAATACAGCAGAATCTAATAAAGATGACATCATACGTAGCTTACCAGATTTTAAGGTAATACCAAATGGATTTTCAAAATCTTGCCCCATCATGATCATACCTCCTCTTGGCCCTCTAAGAGTTTTATGAGTAGTTGTTGTAACAATATGACAATGTGGTAACGGATCGTTTAAAATTCCTTTAGCAATTAATCCTGCAGGGTGAGAAATATCAGCTAATAAAATCGCACCAACTTTATCGGCAATTGCTCTAAACTTTTTAAAATCGATATCTCTTGAATATGCAGATGCACCAGCGATAATTAATTTAGGCTGTTCTTCTATCGCTTTAGCTTCTATTTTATCATAATCTAACATTCCAGTGGCTTCTTCTACACCGTAGAATGATGGAGTATATAATTTTCCTGAAAAATTAACTGAAGACCCATGAGTTAAATGCCCACCATGAGATAAATCAAAACCTAAAATTTTATCACCAGGCTTTAAACATGCAAAAAACACAGCAGTATTAGCTTGTGAACCTGAGTGAGGTTGCACATTTACATACGCTGCACCAAACAACGCTTTAGCACGATCAATAGCTAACTGCTCTACTTCATCAACTATTTCACAGCCTCCATAATAACGTTTTCCCGGATACCCTTCTGCGTATTTATTGGTCAATACAGAACCCGCAGCTTCCATAACTTGATCACTTACAAAATTTTCAGAAGCTATCAGTTCTAAACCTTCTAACTGTCTGTCTTTTTCTTCTTGAATTAATTCAAAAATTTGTTCGTCGCGTTGCATAATTGTTGTTTTATAAATAATGCTCAAAAGTATAAAATTCATTAGTTTTTATAGTCAGAAAAATAAAAAATTATGTAGCTTTGAATAACACGTATTATAAAAAACATATATAGATAAATAATGGATATAACTGCAAATAACCCCAACCGAATAAGTTGGTTAAAGGTGGCCGAAGATTCTCATTTCCCAATACAAAATATTCCTTTTGGAGTTTTTATAACTAAAGACGATATCATTACCATTGGTACCAGAATTGGTGATTATGCTATTGATCTTGGTGCCCTTCATCAATTAGGGTATTTTGATGGTATTCCGTTAACTGATGATATTTTTCTTCAAGACACTTTAAATGATTTTATTGCTGACGGACGTAAAACTTGGCGTTTGGTACGTAACAGAATTGCAGAAGTCTTTGACACAAAAAATGGAAGCCTAAGAGATAACCCAGTGCATAAAGACAAGGTTATTTTTAGAATGGAAGATGTAGAAATGCAATTGCCTGTTCAAATTGGTGATTATACCGATTTTTACTCAAGTATTGAGCATGCTACAAATGTAGGAACCATGTTTAGAGACCCTAATAATGCTTTATTACCTAACTGGTTACACATTCCTGTAGGATACCATGGTAGAAGCTCTTCTATTATTCCATCAGGAATACCTGTACATCGACCAATGGGACAAACACTACCTGCTGATAGTGACACCCCAGTTTTTGGACCTTCGAAATTAGTTGACTTTGAGCTAGAAACGGCGTTCATTACAACAGCAGCAAATCATTTAGGAGAACCAATTCCTGTTGATGAAGCTGAAGAATATATTTTCGGAATGGTAGTATTTAATGACTGGAGTGCGAGAGATATTCAAAAATGGGAATATGTGCCTTTAGGACCATTTTTGGCTAAAAACTTTGCATCATCTATCTCTCCATGGATAGTAACATTAGATGCCTTAGAACCATACCGTTGTGAAGGACCAAAACCTTTAAAACCACAATTAGACTATTTGCAATATACTGGTAAAAAAAGTTTTGATATTAATTTAGAAGTTGCCATACAACCTGAAAATAGCACCCCAACTACAGTTGCTAAATCTAACTTCAAGTATATGTACTGGAATATGTCTCAACAATTAGCGCACCATACGGTTAATGGTTGTCCGGTAAACTCTGGAGATATGATGGGCTCAGGAACCATTTCTGGTAAAACTCCGGATTCTTACGGTTCAATGTTAGAATTATCATGGCGCGGTGAAAAACCTGTAAAACTAAATGATGGCACCGAACGTAAATTCATCAATGATAATGATACAGTTATCATGACTGGATATTGTGATAATGGTACAACTCGAATTGGTTTTGGTGAAGTGTCTACAAAACTTCTACCGGTTTGGGAAAAGCCAAAACATTAATTTATTTTAAATAATTGTATATTTAAGCCGCTATTTTGCGGCTTATTTTTTGCCTTTGGCATAAGGTTTGAACTTGTCAAAAGAGTATAACAAACATCAGCATGAAAAAACTTTTACTATCACTATTTACATTACTAATCATTATGGCTTGTAGTTCTGTGAAGCAAACCGAAGAAGCTTTAAATTCAGGAAACTACAATCAAGCTATCAACATTGCTTTAAAAAATTTAAGAACCAATAAAGATAAAAAAGGCAAACAAGCCTATATTACAATGTTGGAAAGTGCCTATGCAAAAGCAAATCAACGTGATTTAGAACGTATTGATTTCTTAACCAAAGATGGCAACGAAGCACAATTAGAAGAAGTATACAATATATACTTGCAGTTAGATAAAAGACAAGAAAAAATTAAGCCCGTATTGCCTTTACATATAATTGAAGAAAATAGAACTGCGCAATTTAAGTTTACAAACTATTCTTCAGATATTATCAATACTAAAAATGCATTATCGGCATATCTGTACAAAAATGCCAATACATTAATGAGTTCTACCAGTAAATTCGGATTCAGACAAGCCTATGATGATTTTACATATTTAGATAAAATTAACCCTAATTATAAAGATACTAGAAGCTTGATTGAAGAAGCACATCAAAGAGGGACTGATTTTGTGATTGTAGATATCAAAAATGACACTCAAAAAGTCATTCCAAAGCGTCTAGAAGACGATCTTTTAAACTTTGGAACTTATGGTTTAAATGACTTATGGACAGTGTATCACAACACAAAAGTATCAGGGAATCCGTACGATTTTAGCATGCAAATTAACTTAAGAGACATTAACATATCTCCAGAACAAGTTAAGGAGCGTCAGATTATTCGTGAGAAACAAATTTTAGATGGTAAAGAAACTCTTTTAGATGATAATGGTAATGTTGTAAAAGACAGTTTAGGAAATCCTATAAAAATTGACAAATACAAAACAATAGCTTGTAATGTACATGAATTTAATCAATTCAAATCAGTGCAAGTCGTTGGTCAAGTATTTTATACTGATTTGGTTACAAAACAATTAATTGATACGTTTCCTTTAGAAAGTGAGTACGTATTTGAGCATCGTTATGCCACTTATAATGGTGATAGAAATGCATTAGATGATGTATACCTCGGGTTAATTAATAAACGGGTGGTGCCATTTCCTACAAATGAACAAATGATATATGATTCGGCAGAAGACTTAAAAGCAAAACTCAAACATATCATTACCAATCAACATTTTAGGTAATTTTTAGTATTAATTATCAGTAAAGGGGTTTCAAATTTGAAATCCCTTTTTTTATTTATGATAAAAAAATTATAAAAACCTAAATACATATACAAATTATTGATATATTTGTGATATCATTTTAATATCACTTTAAACTTAAATTTATGAAAGAAGAAAAAATTATCACATTAGCAAATGGTTATTTAATGCTGTTTATATTTTTTGCTATAGTTGCAGGAAGTGTTGCTGCCATGATTGTAACAGAAAACCCGTTATTTATAATTACAATTGTATTACCTGTATTTATAATTATTCCTGGTTTTGTACTTGTGCAACCAAACAATTCAAGGGTACTATTATTATTTGGAAAGTATATTGGTACTGTGAAAAAGAACGGTTTATATTGGGCAAACCCATTCTACACAAAAAAGAAAATATCTTTACGTGCTAGTAACTTTGATAGTGAGCGTTTAAAAGTGAATGATAAATTGGGAAATCCAATTATGATTAGTACAATTTTAGTTTGGAAAGTTGAAAATACTTATAAAGCTGCCTTTGATGTGGATAATTTTGAAAACTTTGTTCGCGTACAAACTGATGCCGCAGTAAGAAAATTGGCAAGCATGTATCCATATGATAATTTTGCTGATGAAGGTCATAAAGAAGATATCACATTGCGTTCTAGTGTTAATGAAGTTAGTGATGCATTAGAAAAAGAAATAGAAGAACGCTTATCTATTGCTGGTATACAGGTTTTAGAAGCAAGAATTGGTTATTTAGCTTATGCACAAGAAATAGCAAACGCCATGTTAAAACGTCAACAAGCAACTGCTATAGTAGCTGCAAGACATAAAATTGTACAGGGTGCAGTAAGTATGGTTGAAATGGCTTTAGAAGAATTAGGTAAAAAAGAAATTGTTGATTTAGACGAAGATAGAAAGGCTGCCATGGTTAGTAATTTAATGGTTATATTGTGTGGTGACAAAGACGCTTCACCAGTTTTAAACACTGGAACATTAAACCATTAAAATATGAAAGAGTATAAAGTTGTAAAACCAAAATTAGGACTTAGTAACTGGAATGAAAAAATTGAAGAACTATTAAATAAATATGCTCGAGAAGGATGGATATTAAAACATGTTGGCCCTAACTATAGCATGGTAATTATAGAAAGAGACAAAAACAGATAAGATGTCTAAGAAAAAAGCATTCGCTTTGCGATTAAATGAAGATATGCTAAAAGCTATTGAAAAATGGGCTTCTGATGAATTTAGAAGTACCAATGGTCAAATAGAATGGATGCTAATGCAAAGTTTAAAACAAGCAAAACGAACACAACAAAAAAAAGATATTGATAACACATAAGCAAAAAAGCGACCCAATTGGGTCGCTTTTAACTTTAAAACTCATTTATGTCTTGGGGAGGATTAAATCAATTCTAAAATCTTATCAGTATGTATGGCGTAATGAGACGCATCATAAACCGCAATACCATCTTTAATAACTAAAACTTGTGGCGATTGATGAATCACCTGAAACTTATACCCTACTTCATTAGACACCTCTCTATAATTTAATAAATCTAGGTAATACAAATCAGCACTAGCAGAATCAACATTGTAGTTTTTTACAAACTTATTCATTGAAATGCTACTAATACTACAGCGTGTAGAATGTTTAAAAATGATTTGAGTTTTTTCAAATGATTTTTGATGTATATCTTCTAACTGATCTATTGAGGTTAAGAAAATCCATGGTAATACCTTTTCTTCTTTAGGTTCAGTTGAACTTCCAAATAACTTATTTAATAATCCCATTCTATTAGTTTTTCAGTTATAGTCCAAAAATAGGTCATTTCCTTACAATTTCAGTCAAAATGACTGTAAATTAACAAATAATTAAGTCAAAATGGCTGATTATTGGTTTGGACTAAAAGTTGATATACTCATACCGAACAATTAAACATTGAGTATTATGAACTTTAACAATTTTACTATAAAATCACAAGAGGTCATTCAAAAAGCACAAGAACTTGCTCAAGAATTTACCCATCAAGAAATTCAAAACGAACATATCTTTAAAGCCATACAACTAGTTGATGATAATGTCACTCCTTACCTATTAAAAAAGCTTAACATCAACATATCGTTATTAGAACAACTTATTGATAATCAACTGAAAAGTTTTTCTAAAGTTAGTGGCGGTCAGTTACAGTTATCCAGATCAGCTTCAGAGATGCTGAATAATTCGTCTATTATAGCCAAAAAGATGACTGACGAGTTTGTATCTATTGAGCATTTATTATTAGCCATATTCAAATCTAAAAGTAAAGTTGCACAAATTTTAAAAGATCAAGGAGTTACCCTTAATGCTTTAGAAGCTGCGATAAATGAATTGCGTAATGGAGAACGTGTCACTTCACAATCTGCTGAAGACACTTATAATTCGTTAAATAAATATGCTTTAAATCTTAATGAATTAGCCGAAACAGGAAAGTTAGACCCTGTTATTGGCCGTGATGAAGAAATTCGTCGTATACTTCAAATATTATCACGTAGAACCAAGAATAACCCAATGCTTGTTGGAGAGCCAGGAGTTGGGAAAACTGCTATTGCAGAAGGCTTAGCACACAGAATTATTCAAGGCGATGTCCCTGAAAATTTAAAAAATAAAATCATTTACTCATTAGATATGGGGGCACTAATTGCTGGTGCTAAGTTTAAAGGTGAATTTGAAGAACGCTTAAAAGCAGTCATTAAAGAAGTAACCTCATCTAATGGTGATATTGTGTTGTTTATTGATGAAATTCACACATTGGTTGGTGCTGGTGGCGGACAAGGTGCTATGGATGCTGCTAATATTTTAAAACCAGCACTTGCCAGAGGAGAATTACGTGCCATTGGTGCCACAACTTTAGATGAATACCAAAAATATTTTGAAAAAGATAAAGCCTTGGAGCGACGATTTCAAAAAATTATCGTTGATGAACCAGATACAGAAAGTGCCATTTCCATTTTAAGAGGAATTAAAGATAAGTACGAAGCTCATCATAAAGTTCAAATAAAAGATGAGGCCATAATCGCTGCAGTAAAATTATCTCAACGTTATATCACCAATCGATTTTTACCAGATAAAGCCATTGATTTAATTGATGAAGCCGCATCAAGGTTACGTATGGAAATGAATTCTAAACCTGAAGAATTAGATGCCTATGATCGTAAAATCATGCAACTTGAAATAGAAATTGAAGCCATAAAACGTGAAAATGATCAGGTCAAACTTAAAGCGTTACATCATGAATTAGCCAATTTAAAAGATGATCGCAATACCATTCACGCCAAGTGGGAAAGTGAAAAAGCTGTTGTTGAAGATGTTCAAGCTGCAAAAGAAGCTATTGAAGCTTTTAAATTAGAAGCTGAACGTGCTGAACGAGAAGGTAATTATGGTGCAGTTGCTGAATTGCGTTATGGTAAGATTAAAGACACACAAGAAAAATTAGACGCCTTAAAAATCACTTTAGCCGAACAACAAAAAAATGCGCTAATAAAAGAAGACGTTACCAATGATGATGTTGCTGAAGTTGTAGCTAAATGGACTGGAATACCTGTAAGTAAAATGTTACAATCAGAACGCGAAAAACTATTGCAATTAGAAACCGAATTACACAAACGTGTAGTAGGACAAAATGAAGCTATTGAAGCCGTGTCTGATGCCATAAGACGTTCTAGAGCAGGTTTACAAGATCCTAAAAAACCAATAGGTTCATTTCTATTTCTTGGAACAACAGGTGTTGGTAAAACCGAATTAGCCAAATCATTGGCACAGTATTTATTTGATGATGAAAACGCCATGACGCGCATTGATATGAGTGAATATCAAGAGAAGCACACTGTGAGCAGATTAGTTGGCGCCCCTCCTGGATATGTTGGTTATGACGAAGGAGGACAATTGACAGAAGCTGTAAGACAACGTCCCTATTCCGTAGTATTGTTAGATGAAATTGAAAAAGCACATCCTGACACATTTAATATTTTATTACAAGTTTTAGATGAAGGTAGACTAACTGACAATAAAGGACGTGTAGCAGATTTTAAAAACACCATCATCATTATGACCTCTAATATTGGAAGTCATATCATTGAAGATAAATTTACTGCTATTCCTGATATTAATACAGCAATTGATGTTGCAAAAATTGAGGTATTAGGACTATTAAAACAAACTGTAAGACCTGAGTTCATCAACCGAATTGATGACATTGTCTTATTTACACCATTAGGCCAAAATGACATTGCAAAAATTGTACACTTACAATTAAATTGGGTTAAACAATTAGTTGGAGAACAGCACATATCACTAGATGCAACTCCAGAAGCCATTGCATTATTAGCCGATAAAGGTTACGACCCTCAATTTGGAGCCAGACCCGTAAAACGCGTGATACAACGTCTTGTTTTAAACCAATTATCAAAAAATATCTTATCAGGAAAAGTGACTACCAATAATGCAATTCTTATAGATGCCTTTGATGGTGAATTGGTATTTAGAAATGCATAAATAACAAAAAGGCCACTCAATTGAGTGGCCTTTAATGTTATAATAATCTTAACCAAAAAAACATTATAACCCGAATGTTTGTTATTTTTTTTCTAATAATAGTTTATTAACCAACTCCTTCAATTGAATAACTTCAGATTTTAAATTTTCAATTTGTTCTTGTTGCTCTTGAATTGCTTTTACAGTTACAGGAATTAATTGTAACATTTTAATACCTTTTGGATTCTTCTTTATGATCCTTGTTCTTTTTCCTGATTCATCTAACGCTACCCAATCTGACGTTTTAACCGCTTCTGGTATTACTTTTACTAATTGATCTGCATGAAATCCTAATTTCATTTCTTTTAAATGGTCTGGTATTTTTGTTTTACCAATCAAAGTAACTTGTTCTTTATATGAAACTGGGTTTAACAATAAAAGTTCTTTAAGTCCCTTAACTTTTGGTGTAGATACCCCTCCTCTTCCTGAAACAATTGGATAAGTAGCAGTCTCAGTTACAAAATCATCTGCATAAACATCATCCCACCATCTACTAGTTCCAGAAAATGAATCACCTCCTAAATCTGCACCAAGATGTGACATTGGACTTAAAGCAGAGCCTTCATAAAATAATTCATCTGTTCCATCAACTATATATTCTATTGACCCTAATGCTATTGCAGTCCCTCCAGAAGATCCGTTATGAGCTCCTAAAACAAAATCTTTTGTATATGGTCCTCCTCCGTAAGTATCTGAAAATGTTTGCCCATTATCTCCATCAACAAAAGCATCTCCTCCAAAATTAATATAATCTTCATCTACTTCGGTTTCATAAATAATTCTACTATTACCATTCATGGTCATTTCTCCAGTAAATCCAGTTGTACTATTTCCGTTTATAATAAAATCATTATCACCTATATTTATAGTTGTATCCTTAATCAAGTTTCCTCCTAACTGAATAGTAGACCCTGATAAGCTTAACCCGTTATTTGCTGTATTACTACCACTACCTCCTGTAGGAATTGTTACAGTATTACCGTTTGATATAGTTAATTGATCACCTGAAATACTAAGTGTTTGATTATCTGTTCCGCCACCAGAAGGTGCTTCCCATGTTGCATTACCATTAGCATCAGAAGTTAACACATACCCAATTTGCTGGTTACCATCTTCTAATCTAAACACATATGACCCTGCAGATGGTGCAGATGTTTCTGTTACTAATACATTATCAATTGAAGCTCCATAGGCAAATGAACCTATATATCTCACACCAATAGAATATAAATGTCCTGGAGTAACAGTAGATGTTCCTGTAAATGTAGTATCGTCATCTGTAGTAGTATTAACCAAATCTGCCCCTACAAAAGAAGTTGTAGTATGATTGTATAAAAATATCCTTAATGAACTTGAACCATATGCTCTAAATCTATAATCAAAACTTATATTTATACTTGTTGTACTTGGTGTTACTGTAAATGGAATATCTAATATAGAGTTTTGCGAGCACCCTATTTCATCAGAATCAATATAGACCCAATTACCTGTACATGAACTACAATTTACATTTGCATTACCTGAAATTGTCCTTTCCCATCCATCAATAGTACAACCTGTACTAGTATTTGTTTCTATAACAGTATACCCATCAAAATTTTCATCTAACAGATTAACTGTTCCTCCACTAGCTGGTATAGTTATACCACTAACATGAAATTGTGCGGTTGGTGCAGTATTACCAACACCTACATTACCTGTGTTTGCGTTATATATATTGTTTCCTGAAACAGTCCAATCATTATCTACTCCACTAAATGGCACCCATGCAGTTCCATTATAATAGTAAAACCCTGGAGTACTATCTGTTTGATATATTAACAATCCAGTAGCAGGTGATGTTATTGCATCACGTTCTGATTGTAACATTCGAGGTGTTAACATTCCTTGAGTAGTTGAATTTAGCTCTAAGATTGAGCTTCCATCTGGATTAGTTGTACCAATACCAACTTGTGCAAAAGAGCTTATATTAATAAATAATAGCAGTACTAGAAATATTTTTTTCATTGGAAATCTATGTTTTAATATCTGCCCAAATCTATTTTTAAAACTTAAAACACATGTACTAATTATGCGTATCTATGTACTAATTACCTATAATTAATGTACTAATTCCGTGAATCGACACAAAAGTTTCGTTAGCATTACATCTTAAAAATGCAAAAACTCACCTATAACACACAATGAATTTGTTATATTTATTAAATTAGAAACCTCATAACAAATATCTACATATAAAGTATACATGAATTTTTCAAATTATATTTTAATATTACCATTACTAATTTCACTTTTTTTCTTAATAAACATAGCGTTTATAAAATCTAAATTAAGTATTTCCCACAAAATTTTAGGCTTGTACTTTTTATGCTATACTTTACTATTAGCCATAATGTTAGTAATTTCACAGGTTTCAAAGCATGAAGTAGAAAATTATTTTGTGAATATATCATCTCTATTATTTTATGTCATATTACTTGCTATTCCTCCTATTTTTTACCTGTATACTGTTTCATTATCTGATTTGTATGATAACAAAATAAAAACCATTCTACCACATTTTTATATAGTATTTGCATTAGGTATAATCAATATTTTTTCATTTATATATCTTAGTATAAATCATTCTGAATCGTTCATGCTATCTGTTGTTGAAGATGTTATGAACTACTCAAATTACACCGCTTTATTATTTATTTTCCCAATACTTAATGTCTACTATATTTATAAGGCCATACAGAATTATTTTACGCATCAACAAGAATTAAAAAACGTATTCTCTTTCGAAAACAATAAACTTAATATAAAATGGATGCGTCATTACATTTTAGGATATATCATCTTTATTTTTTGCATATACATTTTTCAGATAGACCTTATCAGCACTCCATTTCAAGTTTTACTAGGTCTATTTATGATTAGCTATTTATTATTTACAGGAATAAAAGGATTGAAACAAAAAAAAGTACATTTTAAAAATGATACTTTAGAAGAAACCGATACAATAAACCGTAATGCCCCACTAGAAGAAGGTAAAATTGATACTCTAAAAAATAAGGTGTTAACAAAAATGGTTAATGATCAACTTTATCTTGACCATAACTTAACTATACACAACTTTGCAAAAGCTCTAAATTCAAATAGTAAAACCATCTCTCATGTTTTAAATACAGAATTTCAACAAAACTTTGTGTCTTTTGTAAATACATTTAGAGTACAAAAAGCACAAGAATTGTTATCTGATCTTAATTTTTCAAATTATACAATTGAGGCCATTAGTGATGAAGTTGGCTTTAACTCAAAATCGGCATTTAACAGAGCATTTAAAAAATATACTAACTCTACACCTTCACAATACAAAAAAGAGCAATAGCAAATTCATAAAAAAAGCCCACTCAAATGAGTGGGCTTTTTTTATGAATTAAATTTTATTAAGCTTTCTTAGCACAAGCCTTTTTAGCTTTAGAGCAAGATGCTTTTGATTTAGCACAAGATTTTGTGGCTTTACCAGGGTTCCCTTCACTTGATGATTCAGATCCAGAAACGGCTTTTTTAGCTTTACATTCTTTTTTTGCTTTTGCACATTTCTCTTTAGACATTGTACAAGCCTTTGCTGTTTTCCCTGCATTACCTTCTACTGACTTCTCAGCTCCTGCTACAGCTTTACTAGCGCAACACGCTTTTTTAGCTTTACATTCTTTCTTTACTTCAACTGTTTTAGTTTCAACTTTTACAGTTTCTTGAGCATTTGAAAATGCTACGAAAAACAATCCAAATACTAATGTTAAAATTACTCTTTTCATATCTTTTTAATTATGTGGTTAAACTATTTGTTGTAAATATATCAATTATTTTGCCCAACTGAATAAATAAAATGTTAATTGTATACTAAAGCTTTTGCTTTTTCGCCTTTTTACTTCCCTCGTACATTTCGTATTTAACCAATCTTGATTCTAATTTACCGTTAAACAATTTAATTTTCCTTGATGGCCTTAATCCTACTGATTTTAAGCCTTCTAAATTAGACGTGATAAACCAAGCGTTAGTATTAGGATAACCTTGTTTTAGTGTATCACCAATTTTGGTATAAAACTCTTTAACATCAACAGGTAAACGTTCACCATACGGTGGGTTAAACATTATATGCAGTTTCCCTTCTGTAGTTTTAGAAGTTTTAAAGAAATCTTCATGAGATACATTGATGTATTCTGATAAATTAGCATTTTCAATATTATCTTTTGCTTTTCTAATTGCTGAAGGTGCTTTATCATAACAGAATATATCATAATGGAACTCTCTAATTTTATTAAGACTCACCTCTTCTATTTTATTATACAACTCTTCATCAAAATCCATCCAAGTTTCAAAACCAAATTGCTTTCTGTTGATATTTGCAGGAATGTTACACGCAATCATAGCCGCTTCAATAGCCATGGTTCCACTACCACACATAGGATCTAAAAAATCTGATTGTCCGTTCCAACCAGATAATAGTACTAATCCTGCGGCTAAAACTTCATTGATTGGTGCAATATTAGTTGATGTTTTATACCCACGTTTATGCAATGACTCACCAGAACTATCTAATGAAATAGTACATTCGTTTCTTTGAATATGTACATTAATACGAATATCAGGATGATCTAAATCAACATTCGGGCGTTGGCCTTGCGTATTTCTAAACTTGTCAACTATAGCATCTTTGGTTTTATACGCAATAAATTGTGAATGTGTAAATGCTTCAGAAAACACCGTAGCGTTAATTGCTAAGGTGTTTGTTGGATTCAAATAATTATGCCAAGGCATTTTATACACTTGGTCATACAAATCTTGTTCATTTCTAACTCGAAATGTTTTGATTGGCTTTAGAATTTTTATTGCAGTACGCAAACATAAATTGGCTTTATACATAAAGCCTGTATCACCTTCAAAACTTACGTTTCTAACGCCTTCTTTTACGTTTACTGCTCCTAAGTTTCTAAGCTCTTTTGCTAATAACTCTTCAAAACCGTATAAGGTTTTAGCAACCATTTTAAAATTTTGTCCCATAGCTTACAAAAATACAGTATTTTTGCCATCTGATTAAAAAAGTATATAAAATTACCTGTAATATCTATAGAGTAATTTATTCTCAATTAGATGTACCTAAATCATATGGCCGAAAATTCTACTAAAAATTGGTTTGCTTCTTGGTTTGACACCAAGTATTATCACCTATTATATAAAGATAGAAATGATAGTGATGCTGAATTATTTATGACGCACTTGACACGATTTTTAAACCTTCCTGAACAAAGTACAATTTTAGATTTGGCTTGTGGTAAAGGGCGTCATTCCAAATACCTCAATTCACTTGGTTATAAAGTTACCGGTGTTGATTTATCAGAAAATAGTATTGCACATGCTAAAACATATGAAAATGACACTTTAAAATTTCATGTGCATGACATGCGAATGCCATACAATAAAACATTTGATGCTGTTTTTAATTTGTTTACCAGTTTTGGCTATTTTGATCAAGACATCGATAATTTAAAAACCATACAAGCCATTCAACAAAGTTTAAACGACACCGGCTTTGGTGTAATTGACTTTATGAATGTTGATTATATTATTGAGCATTTAGTTGCAGAAGAGCAAAAAACTGTAGATAACATCTGCTTTAATATCAAGCGATATGTTAAAGACGGTTTCATTTATAAAGACATAAATTTTACTGATGAAGGTCAAGATCATTTTTATACCGAAAAAGTTCAAGCCATAACTTTAAATGATTTTGAACACTATTTTAAGCAAGTTGGTATAGATTTATTAGCTATTTTTGGGGATTATAAATTAAATACATTCCATAAAAACACATCACAACGCTTAATTTTATTATTTAAATGATAACCTATATACTTCCATTACTATCAGTTTTAATAGGATTTCTTTTTGTTGTAGTTTTTAAACCGAAAAACAAGAGAAACTTAAAATTGCTTTTATCTTTTAGTGGAGCTTTTTTGTTAGGGATCACTATTTTTGAAATGCTTCCAACTGTATTTCAACACCAACAAAACACAAAAGCAATAAGTTTATTTATAGTTTTTGGAATCTTATTACAAATATGTTTAGAGTTTTTCTCTGAAGGGGCAGAACACGGCCATGTACATTTACACAAAGCATCTGCAAAATTCCCATGGATACTATTCATCAGTTTAAGCATACACTCAATTATTGAAGGTACTCCCCTACACCAACATAAAAACATTTTATATGGTGTTGTTATTCATAAAATTCCTGTGGTAATTATATTGACTACTTTTTTTATAAATTCTACAATTAAGAACACTGCTATAGCCTTCTTTTTAATTTTATTTGCTTTTATGACACCTCTTGGTGCCTATATTATGAATGAATTTCCTGAGTTAACAAAATATTCCCCAAATATAACGGCTATGGCTATTGGAATTTTTCTTCATATATCTACAACCATATTATTTGAAAGTAGTGAAGGCCATAAGTTTAACTTAGCAAAACTTCTCATTATTAGTATCGGATTATTTTCAGCATATTTCATTTAATACTATGTTTAGTAAAGAAGAGTCAAGACAATTAAGAGAATTATTTTGGACCAGTTACGGTAAGTCCTTTCCTAGGAAATGGCTGTTGTATAATACCAAAGTTAAAGGAGTAACATTAAAGTTTCAAGCCGATAGAAAAACAGCTTCAGTTTGCATTGATATAGAACACGAAGATGAGCTTGAACGTTTAATACAGTTTGAAAAGTTTCAAGCCATTAAAACGATTTTAGAAACTGAGTATTTACCAGAGGTTATATTTGATGATAATTTTTATTTAATACAATCTGAAAAATACATTTGCCGCATATATGTTAAACATGATGAAAAATTTAGCATTTATAATAAAAATACTTGGCGAGCTGCTTATGAGTTTTTTAATGCTAAAATGCATTTACTAGAAAGTTTTTTTATTGAATATAAAGATTTTATCGATCCAAAATCTTTATAAAAAAAGCCACTCAAATTGAGTGGCTTTTTTATTATATATTCAACATTTCCTGAATAATTGGTTTATATTCCTTAGATACCGGAATCATTTTATCATCAATAATCACATCTCTTGAATTCATGGCCTGTACATGTCTGATATTTATTATGTATGATTTGCTTGTTCTTAAAAAATCGTCTTGTGGCAATTTCTTTAAAAAGTCTTTTAAAGTTGATCGTACTACATATGTTTTACTTGTTGTATAGATTTCTATATATACATTATCAGATTTTATATATAAAATATCTTTGAAAATAATTTTACGATATAAGTGACTATCTTTTACAAAAATTGATTTCTTTAAAGCACTTTTATTTTTCTTATTTTTTGAATCATCATCAGAATTTGCATCTTGAAAATTAGACATGGTAATTTCAATTGTTGTATACAAATCTTTTTCTTCAAAAGGTTTTACTAAATACCCATTAGGTTTTACTTCTTTAGCTTGGTTAAGAGTTTCTTTATCTGAATTTGAAGTTACAAACACAAACGGGATATTATAATTATCTCTAATGTGTTTACCAATATCAATACCGGATTTTTCAGTGGCCAATTGAATATCTAACAATGCTAAATCTACAGTGTTTTCCTTTAAAGCAACAATAGCTTTTTCATAAGACGTGACATTAGCAGCTACTGTATAGCCCATATCTTCTAATATCATTTGCAAATCATCTGCAATGAGAACATTGTCTTCAACAATTAAAATGTTTATTGCTTTTTCCATTTTGGTATACTCAAATTCTATAAGTTTTACATAAATACCACAAATTCAACAATCTATGATTTTGTGGTGAACAGTTAAAAATCAGTTGTAATATACTTATTTTTTGTGGTAAAACTGTTAACATGAATATAAATTTTTAACTTTTAATTTTAAAATCAAAAGTTAAACTTAAGCCATTACTATTTTTAAATATGGGCTGCGCTCCTAACTGACTTGCCAATCGGGTGACTAAACTCATCCCTAGCGAATTAGAATTCATTAAAGTTTCTTTATTAACCCCAACACCATCATCTTTATATTCAAACCTATAGATATGTTCTAATTTTACAATTTTTATAGATATATGGCCTTTAACTCTATTTACAAATGCGTATTTATAGGTGTTTACCAACAATTCATTCAAAATTAATCCAATAGCTATAGCGTCATCAATATTTAAATAAATCTCATTAGCATTAACATCTATATCAACAAGTAAAGTCTCTTTTTTATATATATGGCCAATCGTATCTTTTAAGGTAAAAATATAATCTTGAATATTAATTTTATCTAAGTTCTCGGATTGATATAACAACTGATGGACTAATGATATGGCTTGTATACGTGTTTTTCCTTGTGCTAATACTTGGCGGGTATAATCATTTTTGACCTTACGAGATTGTAAATTAAACAAACTCTGAATCATTTGTAAATTGTTTTTAACTCTATGATGAATTTCTTTCAGTAAGGTTTCTTTCTCTCTATTTTGTTCATTTATCAATTCTAAAGTCTGACGTAGTTTTTGTTCTACCTCCTTCCTATTTTCAATTTCTTTCTGTAATTTTTTATTCCAATAGAAAAACAATGAAAAAACTGCTACAAATACCAGTACAACATACAGTATATATTGCCATACATCGTTTTTGTCAATACCATGGTCATAGCGTATGGCAATCCATTTATTTCTAATATTTCTATGTTCGTCATCTGTGATACTTTGAAATACTTTTTGACATATATCTCTAAATACACTCCAATCTTTTGTTGTAGCTAAACGAAAGTTAATATCACCCAACTCTACGGAACTTGCAATTTTCAAGTTTCTGAAGCCTAAATTATTGATGTAATATGATACCACACTTAAACTTCCTACAAAAGCAAATGCTTGTCCGTTACTAACTTTTTCTAATGCCGATTTAACATCAGTTGTAGTGATAATTTCTATATTAGGATTTAATCGCTTGAGTTTTTTTATACGAACATATCCTTCTGGCTGTGATACTTTTTTATAACTTAAATCTTTAATACCCTTCACAAAACCTGTATTTACACTAGTAACTATTACTTGAGGGTCTGTTAAATACGTTTCTGTAAAGCTTAAAAAACGTTCTCTATAAGTGCTTTTCCCTACTTCAGGTGCCACATTAACTTCTCCAGTTTTGAGTTTATCGAGAGTTTCTTTAAAAGACTCTACTTCAACTGGTTGCATATCTATACCCGTTTTTTGTTCAACAATTGCCATATAGTCTGCTACCATACCAGTATACTCACCATCTGCATACATTTCAAATGGTGGCCAATTAGGATCATAGCCAAAATGCACAACTTGATGGTCTTTAATCCACTGCAGTTCTGCTTCAGTAAACTCTACAGAAGATTGTGCAAAAAAACTGAGGGTTTTTAAGCAAAAAAAGAGAACTAAAACCTTTGAAAATTGATACATATTACGTCATCCTGTTATATAAATATAACTAAAATATACGTAATTCACCTTTTTAAGAAGATGATATAAATAGTGTTTTAATAGAATAATGGAATGCAAAATAGTATTGCGCAGAAAAAAGTACTCAAAGCAACTTTTTTCAATTCAGCATCTAAATCTGCAAATTCACTTGTTTTAAAAACGGTAATCACATTTAATATAAGAGGTATAAAAGCTAAAAGAAACCACCAATAATTTAAGGATATAGAATTAGTCATTACTCTATATGTAATTAAAAGAACTAAAGCGATTAAAATTAATACACAATGGTAAACTTTTGATGCATTTGGCCCTAATTTAACCACTAATGTATTTTTATTTGCGGTTTTATCTTGTATCTGATCACGCATATTATTCAAGTTTAAAACTGCAGTACTAAGTAATCCAATTGCAGAAGCTGGTAAAACAATTGAATAGCTAGTAATTTGTTGTGAAAATAAATAATAACCTCCAATAACACTTAATAGTCCAAAAAACACAAATACAAACACATCTCCAAAACCTGAATATCCATAGGCCGATTTTCCAACTGTATATTTTATGGCGGCTATAATACTAGAAATACCTAAACCGAAAAACACTAATGAATTGATGAAATTATCTTTACCGAAAGCTAAGTATATTAATGCAATTACAATAAGCATTGTTATTATAATTGTACATAATATAGCTAACTTCATTTGTTGTGGTGAAATTAATCCCGAAGCAATCATGCGTTGCTCTCCGTTTCTATTGCTATCAGTTCCTTTTACACCATCACCGTAATCATTAGCAAAATTTGATACCACTTGAAATCCTATTGTTGCTAAAAGTGCTAAAACAAAAATTACCAAATTAAATGCTTGTTCTGAAGCAGCAATACCTGCAGCAACAATGATACCTGAAACTGATAATGGTAAGGTTCTTAAACGTGCTGCTTGAATATAGTACTTTATAGATGTCATAAATGGGATTTAAAAATATTACCCTTATGGCAACCATCTTTTTTCAAAATTAGGCTGACGTTTTTCTAGGAATGCGTCTCTACCTTCTTTAGCCTCATCAGTCATGTATGCTAAACGCGTTGCTTCACCTGCAAATACTTGCTGACCTACCATACCGTCATCTGTTAAATTCATAGCAAATTTTAACATTTTAATTGACGTTGGTGATTTTGCTAAAACTTCTTGAGCCCATTGATAAGCAGTATCTTCTAATTCATCATGAGGAACAACGGCGTTAACCATACCCATTTCAAAAGCTTCTTGAGCTGAATAGTTTCGTCCTAAAAAGAAAATTTCTCTAGCTTTTTTCTGACCAACCATTTTCGCCAAATACGCAGAACCATAACCTCCATCAAAACTTGTTACATCAGCATCTGTTTGTTTAAAAATGGCATGCTCTTTACTTGCCAATGTCATATCACATACCACGTGTAAACTGTGTCCACCTCCTACAGCCCAACCAGGTACCACACAAATTACAGCCTTAGGCATAAATCTGATCATACGCTGAACTTCTAAAATGTTTAAGCGATGTTGCCCATCTTGGCCAACATATCCTTGATGTCCGCGTGATTTTTGATCTCCTCCACTACAAAACGAGTATACGCCATCTTTAGATGATGGACCTTCAGCAGATAACAAAACTACACCTATTGACGTGTCTTCTTGTGCATCATAAAAAGCTTCAATTAATTCTGAAGTTGTATTTGGTCTAAATGCGTTACGCACATCTGGACGATTAAAGGCTATACGCGCTACACCATTACATTTTTTATATGTAATATCTTCAAACTCTTTAACTACTTTCCAATTAATTTCGCTCATATTTTTATATTTTGCGTAAAAATAACAGATTTTAAATTCACAATCAACAAAATATTCAATATGCGTCAATTTATTATTACTTCAGCAATTACACTAAGTTCATTTCTAGGGTTTTCACAAGAATATCAATTTACAGACATTGTTGATTTGGACTGTACTGAAGTGAAAAGTCAAGGACAAACAGGAACATGCTGGAGCTTTTCTACTTCTTCTTTTTTAGAAAGTGAAATTAAACGTAAAACAGGTAAAACTATTGATTTATCTGAAATGTATACGGTAAGGAACACCTACCCCAAAAAAGCATGGAACTATGTGATGCGTCAAGGCAAAGCACAATTTAGTGAAGGTGGCTTAGCACATGATGTTTTAAACTCTGTGGCGAGTTATGGATTAGTACCTGAATCTGCATTTAACGGCTTAGATGATGACGCTACAAAACATAACCATTCAGAGTTGGTTGCTGTTTTAAAAGGCATGCTAGATGTATACATCACTAACCCTGCTAGAGAATTAAGCCCGCGCTGGAAAAATTCTGTAGAAGCTATACTAGATATTTATTTGGGTGAAAATACATCTACTTTTCAGTATGAAGGACAAAGCTATACCCCGAAGTCATTTCAGAATATGGTCAAAATTGACCCTTCTGAGTATATTACCTTAACTTCATATACTCAGCAACCATTTCACACGAGTTTCATTTTAAATATCCCTGATAATTTTTCAAACGGAAGCATGTATAATATGCCTTTAGATGATTTTGAAAAAATAATTGTTTCAGCATTAAAAAAAGGGTATTCTGTTGAACTAGATATAGATGTATCAGAAAATACATTTTCATCAAAACACGGAGTAGCTATAATTCCGGAAGACAAGAAGCAACATAAAAACGCTCTAACAGCTATTGTTAAAGAAAAATACATCACACAAGATTACAGACAAGGCGAGTTTGAAAATTACAATACTACTGATGATCATTTAATGCACATAACTGGTCTTGCCAAAGACCAAAATGATACTATATATTTTAAAACTAAAAATTCATGGGGTGCAAATAGTGAACGTGTAAACTATGGTGGGTATGTTTATATCAGTTCATCATTTTTGCGCTTAAAAGCCATATCAGTTACTGTTCATAAAGATGTTTTACCTAAAGCTATAAGCTCAAAACTGTAATTCAACAACGTTTCACCACAATAAAACACTATAAAACAACATTTTACAAATACAACTGTAGTTTTTATTAGTTTTGATAACCCCATCAACTCTCATATTATTATGAAAAAACTTAGTTTTATTTTTATATTATGTTCATGCTTATCTTTTGCTCAAGAAACAGTAGATATAGATGTAAGGATTCAACCTGTTTTGAATGAATTTTTCAGCTATTGCAAAACGTATAACATTGACTATTCTGAAAAACTATTTCAATTAGAAAGCATTTCAATTGTTGATGATCTTCCACTAAGTAAATACAACACCGTATTAGGTAAAGTACTGAGAGATGACAAGGGTAATATTAATAAAATTGTTATCAACTGGGCTACCTTATTTGATAAAGAAATATTAAAAGTAGTAGCATTTCATGAGTTTGCTCATCATTTTTTAGACTATAAACACACTTGCCATGATTGTAATGAAATTATGGCAGAAACTAATCCTAGTTACTTTGACATTGCTAGAGATTGGGATAATCAAGTTGCCTATTTATTTACCACTTCCCCAGCCTATTCAAAAGCAAACCCTGACACGAGTGTGGCATCAAATTAAGTATAGTTTACCACAAAAAATTACATTTTACCTACACAAACATTCCTTTTATCGTATTTAACATTGCAGAATTAACAATTTAGTAATAATTCGTTAAATTGTTTGCTCATTTATTATTCATGCATAGTAAATGTTGTTGATTAATCGATATAAACTGATAATTATGACTAAAAAATTACTCCTAAGCTTACTGCTAATTAGTACAATCGTATTCGCACAAGATTACAGATATACTAATACTATATTTAGCGGAACAACTAAAACTGCAGACATTGTTTATGGAAATGCGCCTTTTAAAACAAATTGGGCCATAAGTACAAACGAATGGGATACAGACAATAGAGATTTAGTGATGGATGTCTATACACCTGATGGAGATACAGAAACTAAACGTCCGGCCATAATATTTGCTCACGCTGGTGGTTTCTTAAATGGGCATAGAAATCATGAGGATATGGTTAAATACTGTCAAGATTTAGCAAAAAAAGGTTACGTAACTGCAACAATAGATTACAGAAAAGGCTTTAATGTTTTATTAGATGTTCATCTAAGAGGTACAAGAGCTGTATATAGGGCCATACAAGATGGTAGAGCTGCAATACGTTATATGAGAGCGAATGCTAATACTTTTGGTGTAGACCCTGAAAAAGTTTATTTTGCAGGTAGTAGTGCTGGAGCATTTATTGCTTTACATGCAATATACATGAGTGATCATGAAAAACCTGTAGATGCTGGAGCAGTAAACTATGGTTTATTTAACTTATCATCTACGCCAGATTTAGGACCATTAGATGTTGGAGACAATACCATGTTTAACGGTACACCTGAAGCTGTAATTTCTCTTTGGGGGGCTGTACAAACACCAGATTTAGTTGAGGTAACTGATACTAAACCTATATTTATGGCTCACGGAAAATCTGACGGAACGGTACCGTATGATTCTGGGCATCCATTTGGTTATCCATTAATGCCAGAAGTGTTTGGGAGTAAACAAGTTAATGATAGATTAGACGCTCACGGTTTTACAAACAAAGAAATTTATTTTGTAGATGGTGAAGACCATGAGTTTTATGGAACTGGTAATGGTGATTGGCCTGGCGCTCCAAATGCCTATTGGGACATTATTTTTGATAAATCTGTCAATTTTTTATGGCAACAACACAAACCAACGGTAGGTTTTAATGATTCACCTACAGGTTTAGAAGTTGCATTTACAGATAATAGTACTGGAGCTTTATCATGGTTATGGGATTTTGGAGATGGTAATACCAGCACTGATCAAAACCCAACACACACCTATGCAACAGCAGGAACATATGATGTGAAATTGTATATTGAAAACGATATTAAAAGTTGGGATGAAATTACAAAATCATTAACTTATCAATCATTATCTGTTGCAGATGTAGATGAACTTAATTTTAACGTCTACCCTAACCCTACAAGTGATTTATTGCATTTTACAAGTAAAACACCTTTAGATCGTATAGCAATATATTCTATACACGGTAAGGAATTACTCAATACTACAACAGAATTAGAACAGATTAATATTTCAGAATTTGCAAGTGGTATGTATCTTGTAAAAGCATACAGTAATAACTCTGTAGCTGTTAAGAAAATTATGAAACGATAGTTATTAAACAACAACACATAAAATAAATAAAGGGCTATTACTTTTAGAGTAGTAGCCTTTTTTTATTACAACCACTACTGCTTCTTTACTCAAACATTTAAGTTTTAATTATAATATTTTAATGAATATTCCGTTATTTTTACGCACATAATTCAGTACAATGAAATATCAATTAAAAAAAACACTCTTACTTTTTGTAATAATAATTACATCTTACAATGATTATGCTCAAGAGTTAAGTTCAAAATCTTTCAAGTCTGGCGAACATTTAAAGTACCAAGCTTCATATAATATGTCTGGTGTATTAACAACATTTGCTGAAGTTAATATGAAAGTAGCCATTGTAAAGACAAGTAAAAGCAACTATTTGCATTTAAAGTGCACCGCAAATACATATACCAAATGGGATCATTTTTTTAAGATAAGAGATCTTTATGAGGCCTATGTAACGCCATATACTGTTACTCCTGTGCTATATAAAAGAGATAATAATGAAAATGGTACGATAAGAAAGGAAAAGTACATCTATAAAGGCAATACTGTTAAAGCTACCTATGTGAGAGGTCAGTCTGGTGAAATAAAAGCAAACTTTACAATACCAAGCAACACCAAAGATATTGTGTCAACATTGTATTACATAAGAAACCTACCAATACATAACGCAACATCTGGTGATCAGAAAGATTTTAATATTGTATTTGATCGTAAAACCAAATCTGTAACGCTTTCCTTTTTAGGCAAAGAAACCATAAATACAATATTCGGACAAAAACAATGTTATAAAATTGGAATTTCCTTGAAAAAAGATAATCTTCTTAAAGGTAAAGCTAACAATGTGGTATATATAACGGCTGACAAAAACAAAGTTCCTGTGTTAATCAAATTCAATATACCTGTTGGAAGTGGTCAATTAAAATTAACTAAAGCCCAAAACTTAAAATTTTAAAACATGAAATTACTTACATCAATCATTGCAATCATTGGTCTTATCATTACTATAGCATTTACTATATTTCCTATTGGAAATTTAACTGTGTTTCCTGCTATAATTACTGCACTATGCGGTATTATTTTATTCAAAATTTATACTAAAGAAGGGAGTAACCAACTCTTTCCTAAACTAATTATTGGTTTGGCTGTAATTGGCGCTGTAATTTCTATTTGCAGAGCTGTATTAGTTACAGATACTGTTGCCGAAGATCAAAATTTCGAGCTACGCCAAGAACAGTCTAATGAAGATGCTGTTAAAGAACTTGAGGAATTGGAATAATAGTTTATCCCCTAACATTTCTGGGCTCAATTGTCAAAATTGTAGTGTTCTAAATTAGAGTTATTTGCAACCACAATCAGTTGAACCACATGATTTATTGGAATCTGTAGACGATTTAAAAAAACGTCGGTATATAAACAACAGCGCTATACCAACTGCTAGACCGACTAATATGTTTTGCAACAATTCCATGATAAACTATTGTAATACCTGATAAGCAATCATAGCTACAAGATACGCAAAAATGGTCATACCAAACATTTGTATCAATGGCCATTTCCACCCGTTAGTTTCACGTTTAACGATGGCTACAGTACTCATACATTGCATAGCAAAAGCATAAAATAACAATAATGAAATGCCTGTAGGAAATGTAAATACGGGTTGTGAAGTATTGGCATACACCTCATTTCTCATCTTTTCTTTTAATGTTGATTCATCGTCAGATCCTACACTATATATGGTTGCTAAGGTGCCTACAAACACCTCTCTTGCCGCAAATGATGTGATTAAAGCAATACCAATCTTCCAATCATAACCTAAAGGTTTTATGGTGGGTTCTATAAATTTACCAAATGTACCAATATATGAATGCTCCAATTTATAGGCCGCTATCTTTGTATCCTGTTCACCTTCACTGATATTTGCATAATTACTTGTAATATACTGCTCAGCGTTATCAAATTGTTCACCTGGTCCATAAGATGCTAACACCCATAAAAGCACAGATACTGCTAAAATTATTTTTCCGGCCCCAAAAACAAAAGCTTTCGTTTTATCTATTACATTATAAATTACATTTTTAATTATAGGTAATTTATAATTAGGCATTTCAATAACGAAATACGATTTTGATTCAATCTTGACTACTTTATTTAAAATATACGCAGCAACTATTGCTGTGGCGAACCCTAAAATATATAGTCCCATAAGTACCAAAGCGTGATTATTTAAGCCTAAAAACACTGACCCTTTTGGAATAACAAGACTTATAATAATGGCGTATACAGGTAGTCGTGCAGAACATGTGGTAAATGGGGTAACTAAAATTGTAATTAAACGCTCTTTCCAATTTTCAATATTTCTAGCCGCCATTATTGCTGGAATCGCACAGGCTGTACCAGATATCAATGGTACAATACTCTTACCACTTAACCCGAATTTGCGCATAATTTTATCCATTAAAAACACCACGCGACTCATATAACCACTTTCTTCTAAAACAGAGAGAAATAAGAACAAAAATGCAATTTGAGGGATAAAGATGACAACACCGCCAATACCAGGAATTATACCTTCAGATAATAATCGAGTAAAGGCTCCGTCAGGTAAGTTAGCTTTGGTCCAATCACTTAAAAAAGCAAAGGTATTATCAATGAGATCCATTGGATATTCTGACCACGTAAACAAAGCCTGGAAAATACTAAACAAGATGATAAAGAATATTAAATACCCAAATATTTTATGCGTAATAATTGTGTCTAGCTTAGTTCTAAACCCTTCTGCTCTAGTCACTTTTACACTGTAATAGTCTTCTAGTATGCGTTTTATAAATTGATACCGTTGTACTGTAATTTTATGTTGCTGCTGTTTGGTACTTAGCGTTGATGTATTAATAATACTTGTATCACACAACTGGCACGGCTCTAAAGAAATTGATTTATATGCTAACAACGCCGATTTTAAATCCGTAATTCCAGAATTTTTCTTAGAGCTCAGTAAAACTATTGTAGTATGCAATTCTTGTTCTAAAGCTGCAATATCTATTGATATCCCTTTAGTTGCCATGACATCCTGCATATTAATAGCCAATATTGTTGGTAAACCTAACTCTTTAACTTGTGTAAACAGTAACAGGTTGCGTTTTAAGTTTTCAACATCAGCAACAACAACTACAACATCTGGGTAATGATTATTTGATGATTCTGATAGTACTTTAACAGCAATATTTTCATCTTCAGAGCTTGCATTTAAACTATAAGTCCCTGGTAAATCAATGATGTTGGCCGTTACGTCGCTGGTTAGTTTACATTTACCCGTTTTTTTATCAACCGTTATTCCTGGGTAATTACCAACTTTCTGGTTTAAACCTGTTAATGCATTAAATAAACTTGTTTTTCCCGTATTCGGATTTCCTATTAAGGCTACATTAAGCTCTTTACTCATAGTTTTTCTACTGAAATTTGAGAAGCCGTTTCTTCTCTAATAGCTAAAAATGTACCGTTTACATTTAAGTATAACGGATCTTTTAATGGTGCGTCTTGAACCAATTCAACAAAATTACCTTCAATACATCCCATCTCAATTAATTTTAAAGGAATATCATCTGCAGAAAAACTTGTAATAATTGCTTTATCACCTTTTATTAAATCTGATATTGTCATTACGCATTACATTTTTTTATTAGACTCCTGAAAATTAAAATCACAGATAAGCTATAGGATATGGTCATTAACGCTCCTGAAATCATGACAATATATTTCATCCATAATACTCCTTGCCATAAAAGGTAAATACCGCCAAAGGTTGTAAGTACAGATATCAGGGGCTCTACCATTAAAAAGCGTTTCAAACCAAGGTTGACATCAACATAATAAACTAAAACAGCAATTATAAAAAACATCATACCCATAGACAAAATATGCGAATGCAATACTGATAACATGTGACGTTCCGTTTTTTTGAACTTCATCTCATCAGCTTCTTCATCATCTTCATTTCCTAAATAATTTTCTTGTATACCCTTAGACGAAAAACTTGATGTTTGACCAACAAAACTCAATCCAGAAAAGAAACCTATACTTAGTACAACTACAAAAGTTCCAATAAGCAATTTTAATTCTTTAGACCAGGTATGTAAAAAATTAGCTTGCATTATAACACCTGTTCTTTTTTTAGTATTGTAATTGATTTTAATAAACTTGACATCGCAATAGTCATAGAATTGGCTGAAATAGTAGCTCCAGAAATTGCATCTATAGTTTGGCCATATTTTAAGTTATCATCAGATGTTTTCCCTATAAATTGTTTCAACCAGCGTTTACTTCCTATTTCATTTCCATAATCTTCTCTATACACAAGTACTTTAGCTTTAATAACCTGTAGTTGTGTACCAAATAGTACTAAATAATCAAACTGATCAGTTTTACTTGGTGCTTTTCCTACGTAAAAATAACCTACCAATTCATCTGATTGATTGATTTTAAATAAATTATCTTGATTGATTTTTGTAGGCAATTTAGTATTTATTGCCTGAGAAACTGATATAGTTTCTGTAGTAAAGTCAGTAATTTCAAAAGCCGAAGTAATTTCTTTATTCACCTTTTTACTGATATTTTTTGGCAAACCAAAAGACGATATTAGCAAAAGAACAACTACTGCTCCACTAAGTTTTAAATATGTTTTCATAAACACTAAATATTACTACTGCGAAAATACCAACTATTTAGATTTATTTAAAATAATACGCCAACTAATTTTAAAAAAATTAGTTGGCGTATATAATTGACTAACTACTTAATTTATAATATGGTTTAGAACCATACACCAATACCCATGTTAAACTGTCCTTTAGCATCAGTACCTTCTGCAGCAGTATCAAAAATCTGATAGTCAGTTTTGAATACTGCACCTTGAGCTAATTTATAGTTTAAACCAAATGTCCACTCTTTTCTGTGGTAACTATCGTTACGAGTTAAACCATCTTCTACTTTTGCATGTGTATCATAATCTTCATAACGTACAGAAGCATATAACTTTTGCTCTTTAGTTGCTGGTAATAAGTTGTAAGCACCTTCAACATACCACCCTTGTAATGCAGCTCCTAAGTCTGTTGAATTTTGAGTGTTGTAATCATCAGATCCTGATAATCCTGCGTATATGAATTGTCCTCTAGCTAAAAACTTTTTATATGCATAACGTGCATCAAAACCTACCATAGAAATTCCAACATCAGCACCATCTACATCATTCACATCATCAGGTGATTGTGTTTTTCCGAAATATCCTGATAATCCTAAACGTAATCCGGTAATTCCGTAATAATCTAACTTTGCAGCAAAGTTTGGAGTGTTAATAGTAGATTCTGCACCTTTTTGACGTCCGCTTCTTAATCCTTTTTTACCTCCTAAAAATGCACCAGTAATGTTTCCGTCACCATCAGATTCTACAGATTTGAATCCGTTAAAAATATATGCTTGGTAACGTAAAGACGCATTGTCAAATTTACCAGACACTCCAATACCAATCTCTCTCCATGTAGAAGGCACAATGTATTTATCCACATTAGGACGCTCTACACCAAAGTAAGTTGTTGGTTCATGGTACTCATTTACAATACCCATTGGCACTAACATTAAACCTCCTCTTAAGTTAACATTGTCAGTTAAACTATAGTTTAAGAAAGCTTGTTCTACATAAACTTCAGAAACATGCTCTAACTCAACTTCTGTAATGAACTGTACTTTGTCATTAAATTTGTAACCAAATAATAATACCATTCTGTGTACATCTAACTTACCGTTATCTGCTTCTGGTTGGTTATAGTCAATTTGCGCATACCCACCTACTGTTACCCCTGTATTGATGTTTCCATTTAAAATACGTTGTGCTGCGTTTTGCTGTAACTGAGCTACCTGTGTAGAGTCTTGTGGAGTTTGTGAGAACCCTAACATTGTTACTAGTAAAGCACTTACTACTGCTAACTTTTTCATTGTAATTCTTATTTAGATTTATTATTGATAATTAAATTCGAGCGCAAATATACACGCTAATTCTAATAGAAAAAAGCTTATTTAAAATTATTTTAAATAATAATTACAAGTGACTGAAAGACAGTTTAATGGTAATACTTAAAAATATCAGACGCTTTGTTAAAAGCGGCTTCAAAAGCCATTGGAGCAATGTTAGTAGTGGCTTTTTCAGTGGTAAAATACGATAACATTTTTTCTGTTGGCATATTACCCGTAAGCACATCTTTAGCCATAGGGCAACCTCCAAAACCTTGTATAGCCCCGTCATAACGTCTGCATCCAGCTTGGTAAGCAGCATCTACTTTTTCATGCCAAGTGGTTGGTGTGGTGTGTAAATGTGCGCCAAATTCTATATTGGTGTATTTCGGAATCAAATTGGAAAAAATATAGTTGATATCCTCAGGTGTAGACGACCCTATAGTATCAGACAATGATAATATTTTCACGCCCATTTGAGATAATTTTTCGGTCCACTCACCTACTATCTCCACATTCCAAGGATCACCGTATGGATTACCAAATCCCATAGATAAATACGCCACTACTTCCTTATCTGCAGCATGTGCTATATCTAAAATTTCTTTTAAGCTTTCAATAGATTGCGCAATAGTTTTATGCGTGTTTCGCATTTGAAAATTTTCTGATATTGAAAACGGATAGCCTAAATATTGAATTGGTGCATGTTCTGCTGCAGATTTTGCGCCGCGAATATTTGCAACTATTGCTAATAATTTAGTTTGTGTTTGAGATAAATCTAATTGAGCTAAAACTTCTGCAGTATCTACCATCTGAGGGATGGCTTTAGGCGATACAAAACTTCCAAAATCTAAAGTGTCAAAACCACAGTTTAAAAGCGATTGTAAGTACACTACTTTTTTTTCTGTAGGAATAAACATTTTGATGCCTTGCATAGCATCACGTGGACATTCAATTATTTTGACCTGCTTATTCATTTGGTAAAAGTTTCTGTAAAAATATAATTTTTATAACAATCTTATATAAGATTATTTCATAGTTTTTAAGATGGCTTTATTAATAGCTTTAACTAAGTTAGGGCCTTCATATATAAACCCTGTATAAACTTGAACTAAGGTGGCTCCAGCTTCAATTTTATCTAAAGCATCTTGTGCTGAATGAATTCCACCAACCCCTATAATCGGGAATGCATTATTAGAATGGTCTGACAAATACTTAATAACTGCGGTGCTTTTATCTGCTACTGGCTTTCCACTCACTCCGCCATTACCAATAGCATCAAGAGTTGCTTTAGAGGTATTTAACCCTTCTCTACTTACAGAAGTGTTAGAGGCAATCACCCCATCAATTTGGGTATGGGTAACAACTTCAATGATTTCATCTAATTGTTCATGATTTAAATCTGGAGCTATTTTTAGTACAATTGGCTTAGGTGTAGCTTCTTTAAAATTTAATGCTTTTAAAGAGCCTAACAATTCTAATAGATAGTCTTTATCTTGTAACTTGGCGTGACTCCCTACATTTGGACAACTTACATTTACCACAAAATAATCAACGTACGGATGTAATGCTTTAAAACATGCTTCATAATCTGCCGTATAACCATCAGGATGTGTTGTGGTATTTTTACCAATATTTCCCCCTACAATTAAGTTAGAACGTTTCTGCTTTAAATTCTCTATTGCCGCTTCTAAACCTTGATTATTAAAGCCCATGCGGTTGATAATTGCCTCATCAGCTTTTAATCTAAATAACCGTTTTTTAGGGTTTCCAACTTGAGATTTAGGGGTAATTGTTCCTATTTCTATAAATCCGAAACCGAAATTTGATAATTCGTTGTACAATTTTGCTTCTTTATCAAACCCAGCCGCTAACCCCACCGGATTAGGAAATGTTAACCCAAATACTTCACGTTCTAAACGTTTGTCTGTAACTTGATATAAACTTCTGAATACACTCGGTACTCCAGGAATTTTACTTGCAAATTTGATTAAACTAAATGTGAAATGGTGAATCTTTTCAGGGTCGAAAGCGAAAAAAATCGGGCGAATAATGCTTTTGTACATGCTCTATTTTGGTTTGTGCAAAAGTACATATTCTTAACGGAAGAACAAAGCGTTCATAACTTGTCAATAACAATGTAATTCTTAAATGGTACCTCAATATAATTATGAGTATTTTTAAGTTGTATATAACAAAGATGTAATGAAAATTAAAAATTTATTGATTATTGGTAATGGTTTTGATTTAGCACACAGTCTTGAAACAGACTATAAATCATTTATAAAAAATCATCTTATTGATGAAGGATTAAAAAAAGGTTTTATTACAATACAAAAAGAAAATGTAGTAAACAATCCTAATTATAAGTTGAAAAACAATATTTCTAATCAATATAAAAATATTGAAACTAAAAATTATTTCTTATCGAGATTATTGAATGAATTCAATTTAATCAATTGGGTTGATATTGAAAAGCTATATTTTAAAATATTAACTGAAGAAAAGTATGATGTAAAAAAGTTAAATGAAGAATTCTCTTTAATCAAAAAAGAGTTAGAAATATATCTTACCTCTGTTTCTAAAGAAAGAACTGGAAACCATATGTATCAGTTTTTCGATGGATTAGCAACACAAAAAGAAAATGAATTAATGATTCTTAACTTTAATTATACTGAAGTATTTCAGCGTATGTATGCAGATTCTTTTAAAGAACCTAAAATCATCAATATTCATGGTCAATTAAACAGTCCTAACAACCCTATTGTTTTTGGGTATGCACCAACAGATATAGAAACTATAAACCTTATAAACAAAGGTGATAATGATTATCTCAAAAATATTAAAAAATACTACTATAAAAGAACTGATTCAGAATTACAATTAAATCAATTTTTAGTGACTAAATATAAAAAAGATATTCACGTTCATATTTTAGGACACTCTTGTGGTACTTCAGACAGAAATATTTTAAAACAAATTTTCACAAATGAATCTGTTAAAAAAATAAATATCATGTATCACGAAAACTATGACAACTATTTTAACACTTTAGTTAACATAGAACGTGTTATAGGAAACAGTAGTCAGTACGCTATTATTAACAACTTCGGGAATTCAATCAGAATGCCACAACTTAGCGAAGATGAAAAAAACAGAAGAATATCCAATCAAACAATTACAAACTTCTTTAACCAAAAAAACAACCCAACCCGAGGTATAGATATTAGATAGTTTTACTTCTTCATTGGTCGCATTAACCCTTCTTGAGTCACAGAAGCAACTAATTTACCATCACGTGTAAAGATGTTTCCTCTAGAAAAGCCTCTTGCCCCGTGTGTACTTGGTACATCTATAGAAAACAACAACCAATCATTCACATCAAAATCTCTAAAAAACCACATGGAATGATCTAAACTCGCCATTTGTGTATTGGTAAAATGCGCTTTACTTCCGTGTACATTCAATGCTGTAGTTAAAATATTATAATCTGAAGCATAGGTTAACATCTGTTGCTTTTCTGCTAATGTTAACTTATCATTTGCACAATTAAACTTAAACCACACATCAGAATGTGGTGGCATGTCTTTTTTATCTAACGGATTTACAATAACTGTGGGTTTAAACGTTACGGGTCTAGAAATACTTAAAAAATCGGTCACACTTTGTGGTAAAAAATCTCCAAACTGTTCTAACATATCATTCCAACTTAAGAGATCTTCTGGCTGCTTGATATCCGTCTTTATTGCTACTTGATGTTCTAAACCGTCTTCTACTTTATGAAAAGACGCTGCTAAAATAAAAATAACCACATCGCCTTGCTTAGCAGTAACTCTTCGGGTAGAAAAACTCCCGCCATCACGCATAATAGCCACATCATAGGTAATAGGCAAACTTAAGTCTCCAGGTTCTAAAAAGTAAGAATGCAACGAGTGTAAAATACGCCCATTAGTGATTGTTTTATAGGCGGCACTTACTGATTGTGCTAAGACTTGCCCACCAAAAACCGACGCAGTACCAACTGTTTTATTCTCACCAATAAAGCTAAGTTCTGATGATTTTTCTAAATGTAGTAGCTTTAATAATTCTGAAACTGTAGTCATAAAATATGCTGTTGCTAATTTTTTTTTGAAAATTACTACAAATTCAGCTGTCATAAAACAAATTAACGTTTCATTTAGAATTTATACTTAGTAAATAAGGTTATGATATTATGTTATTTGAAGAATTACAATTATTTTCGTGAAAAAAATACAGCATGCAACATATTATAGACCGTTTTATCAGTTACGTTACAATTGATACCGAATCAGATCCTAATTCTAACACATGTCCGAGTACAGAAAAACAATGGGACTTAGCTAATAAATTAGTTGATGAATTGAAAACCATGGGCATGCAAGATGTAACCATTGACGAACATGCTTATGTGATGGCTACCTTACCAAGCAATGTAGATCATGAAGTGCCAACAATAGGGTTTATCTCTCATTTTGATACTACTCCAGATTATACTGGTGCCAATGTAAAACCACAAATTCATGAGAATTATGATGGTGGTGATATCCTTTTAAACAAAGAGCAAAACATTGTATTATCTCCAGATTACTTTGAAGATTTGCTATTATACAAAGGGCAAACATTAATTACTACTGATGGTACCACACTTTTAGGTGCTGATGATAAAGCAGGTATCACAGAAATTATGTGTGCTATGGAATATTTAATAAACCACCCAGAAATTAAACACGGAGCTATCCGCGTTGGATTTACTCCTGATGAAGAAATTGGTAGAGGCGCACATAAGTTTGATGTGAAAAAATTCGCTGCAGACTGGGCTTACACTATGGATGGTAGTCAAGTTGGAGAATTAGAATATGAAAACTTTAATGCTGCAGGCGCTAAAATTAAAGTGAATGGTAAAATTGTTCATCCTGGTTATGCAAAAGGGAAGCTTATCAATTCTATGCTGATTGCCAATGAATTCATTGCAGCACTACCAGAGCAAGAAGTACCAGAAAAAACTTCTGGTTATGAAGGGTTTTTCCACCTGTACGGTATTGAAGGAAAAGTTGAAGAAACCAATTTTCAACTAATTATTAGAGATCACGATGCTCAAAAATTTCAAGACCGCAAAAGTTTATTAGAACAAATTGCTGCTACACTTAACACTAAGCATGGTGCTGGTACGGTTGAATTAGAAATTAACGATCAGTACTTTAACATGAAAGATAAAGTTACACCAGTAATGCATATTGTAGATATTGCTGAAGAGGCTATGAAAAACTTAGGCATTACCCCATTAATAAAGCCAATTAGAGGTGGTACAGATGGTTCACAACTATCTTATATGGGCTTACCTTGTCCTAATATTTTTGCGGGCGGACATAACTTTCATGGACGTTATGAGTATGTACCAGTAGAGAGCATTAAAAAAGCAATTGATGTTATTGTAGAAATTGCTCAACTTACTGCTAAAAGATAAGTTAATTATATACCATAAAAAAAGCCACTCAAATGAGTGGCTTTTTTATATTTAAATAGTCATCTATTTATTTAATTTTGATGAAAGCTCAAGTGACAACGCAGAGCGTTCAAACTTAATTTTGCCTGCACCTGTTTCAATTACACAAGTGTTGTCGGTATCGTTTAAATCAACAATTTTTCCGTGAATACCACTTTTTGTAATTACTCTATCTCCTTTTTTAATGTCTTTAGCAAAATTAGCTTCTTGCTTCTGACGTTTCATTTGCGGCCTTAAAAAGAAAAAATAAATCACCACAAACATCAAAATGTATGGTGAAAACTGACCTATAGTACCTAATATACCTTCCATTTTATTATTATTGTACAGCTCTTACAACTGGCATTTTAGTAGCACCCGGAGTAACTGCACCTTCAGGTACCTCTACCATAGCTTTAATTTTAACCATTTCTTTACCTTTTTCAGTATTAGCAGTAACAGTTACTGTTTGTTGTGCTAAGTTTTTCTTTCCTCTAGAGTTGAACTTTACTGTAAACTTACTTGATGCCCCAGGAGCAATAGCTTCTCTTGGCCAGTCGTTAGGAATAGTACATCCGCAGCTTCCTTTAATACCAACAATAACTAATGGTTTTTCTCCTGTATTCGTAAAGTTGAATATTGTTTCAACAACATCACCTTGTTGAATTGTTCCGAAATCATGCTCTGTTTTATCAAAAGACATGATAGGAAATTTATTAGAGTTTGCATCTCTTTCTGCTGCAACAGCTATATTTTCTGAATTAATTTTATCTGCTGCATTTTCTTGCTTACAAGACACTAAAGCTAATCCGCATAATGCTGTAAATGCAAGTAATCTTAAATTTTTCATGATATAAATTATTAATTTGTTTGTAATCTGATTTATAAACTACGCTAAAATACTATAAAATATTATATTACATTAACCCTCTTCCTACTTTTTGAAGTTTCTCAGTTTTTTTAAAGTCTTTAACTAAGCTATCTAAAATACCATTAATGAACGTGCTACTTTTTTTTGTAGAGTATTCTTTAGCTATTTCTAAATATTCATTTATGGTAACTTTAACTGGTATAGAAGAAAATTTTAAAAATTCACAAATGGCCATCTGCATAAGGATTGAATCTGTAGAAGCAATTCTATCGGCATCCCATTTTGGTGTTTTTTGATCGATATACGTTTTTAACTCTTCACTATTTAAAACAGTTTTTGACAGTAATTCTTTACCAAATTTCTGATCTTCTTCGTCCTTAAACAATTTCGTCAGTTTTAAAGGCACACCTGTTTTTAGTTTTTTCAGTTCTTTTAAAATGATTGTATTGACATGTGGTAAGTCGTCTATCCAACTAATACATGTGTCTTCATAATAAGAATACAACTTATCATTAGGTGCTATTATACGCTTAAAAATATTTAACACTAAATCTTTATCCTTTTCAAACGAGCTGTCATCATTTTGGTAATTTACATAAAAATCTGAGGCTAAAATTTCATTTAAAAATAATGTTGCGTATTCATCGTCCAACTCCCAGTTATTTAAGGATTTTTCATCAATTAATAGGGCCAACTCTTGGCTAGAAGCTATGTGGTTTAAAAACACGTTATTTTCTAACCTATGGATGTTTTGCTTCTGGTTTTCTTTTAAAAAGCTTTGTTGCGTTGCTTTATTTAATTTTCTTGCCTTTTGAAGTATTACAACAAATAATTGGTATTGTAACAAGTACAAGTCATACATGCTAGAAGAGCTATTATTTAAGGCTTTGTATGCCAAGTTTAAATCATCATTATTTGTATGCGTCATTTCAAAAATGGTTTGCATAACTTTTGTACGAATGTGTCTTCTGTTTAACATGAATAAGAACTTTTATAGAGTAACAAAGCGAAAGGATAGGCCCTTTCGCTTTGCAAAAATAAACTATTATTTTAAAGAAATACTACTTCTGATTTTCTTTTTTTCTAGCGTCAATTCTATTTTGAGCTATTGTTAATGATGCACTATGTGTAGTCACACCATTTGTAGCTGCATTTTTAATAATTTCTAACGTAGTGTTATAAATATTTTCTGTTTGGCGCATAATTTCAGTTTTACCGTAACCTTCTAATTCTGCGTAAACATTAATAATACCTCCTGCGTTAATTACAAAATCTGGAGCATACACTATACCTCTTTCTGATAGAATTTTTCCATGCGCTTCTTCATTTGCTAATTGATTGTTAGCAGCTCCAGCAATAATATCAACCTTTAATTGATTGATTGTATCATCATTTACAGTAGCTCCTAAAGCACAAGGTGCGTAAATATCTGCATCTAAACCGTAAATATTATCTCCCGTGTATATTTCAGCACCATATTTTGAGCTTACTTCTGCTAAACGTGCTTCATTAATATCTGTAATGATAACTTTAGCGCCTTCGTTTGTAAGGTGCTCAACTAAAGATTCTCCTACGTGACCTATACCTTGAACAATTACTTTTTTATCTTCTAAAACATCAGAACCGTATTTATATTCAGCGGCAGCTTTCATACCCATAAACACACCATATGCAGTAATTGGTGATGGATTTCCTGCTCCTCCTCTACTTTCTGAAATTCCTGTAACGTATGGCGTCACATCACGAACTAAATCCATATCAGATGTTTCCATTCCAATATCTTCAGCTGTAATATATTTTCCGCTTAATGAGTGTACAAACTTCCCAAAACGCTGCATTAATTCTGGCGTTTTTTGAGTTTTAGCATCACCAATAATTACGGCTTTACCACCTCCTAAATTCAATCCAGCTACAGCTGACTTAAATGTCATACCTCTTGACAAACGCAATACATCATTAAGTGCTTCCCACTCGTTGTTATACTGCCACATTCTAGTTCCTCCTAATGCAGGACCTAAAACTGTATTATGAATTCCAATTATTGCTTTTAAACCAGTATCTTTGTCATTGCAAAAAACAATTTGCTCATGATTATCGAATGATAACTGACCGAAAACTGGATCTACCTTTGGTAAATCTTTTACGTTTATTACTTCTGAAGTCATTGTTTGTATATTGTTATATTATAAAATAAATTATAAATCTCTCAATTTAAGTGTGCAAAAGTAACTGATTATTCATTTTTACACAAAAAAATACTCTTAAATTGACTATTATTAAATCTTAAATCTATTTTTTAAATTCATAAATGAAGGAACTACAACAGCTAAATCAATACTTTTTAAAATATAAATTTAGGATGATTATTGGTATTGTAATTACCATTATTTCTAAAGTATTTACAGTGTTTACACCTCGATTTACTGGAAATGCTATCGAGTTAATTGAAACTTACATTGCACAAGAAAACTCTTCTTTTGAGGCATTCAAAAATGAATTAATTTACTACATACTTCTCATATTAGGGGTGAGTCTTGTTGCGGCATTCTTCACGTTTTTAATGCGTCAATTACTCATTGTAATGTCACGTTTAATAGAGTTTGATTTGAAAAATAATGTGTTCAAGCAATACGAATTACTGTCACAGAACTTTTACAAACAAAACAGAACCGGTGATTTAATGAACCGAATTAGTGAAGACGTGAGTAGAGTTCGCATGTATTTTGGTCCAGCTATAATGTATAGTATCAACACCATTACCTTATTTGTTATTTTGATTCCTATGATGGTTTCAACAGCTCCTAAACTGGCACTATATACGTTATTACCATTACCAATCTTATCAATTGCTATTTACAAACTGAGTAAAGAAATACATTTAAGAAGTACAACTGTTCAAGAATACCTCTCTAAACTGACCATTTTTACTCAAGAAGCATTTTCTGGTATTGCAGTAATAAAAGCCTATGGAATATCTAACAATTCCAACCAGCAATTTGAATTACTAGCAGAAGATAGTAAACAAAAAAACATGGATTTGGTTAAGGTGCAAGCTTGGTTTTTTCCGTTTATGATTTTGTTAATTGGTCTTAGCAATGTGCTGGTGATATACATTGGTGGAATGCAATACATCAACGGGACAATAAAAAGTATAGGTACACTAATTGAGTTTTTATTATATGTGAACATGCTCACTTGGCCTGTAGCTACAGTTGGTTGGGTTACATCAATTATTCAACAAGCTGAAGCCTCTCAAAAACGTATTAATGAATTTTTAAACATCACTCCTGAAATCATTAATCCTAATACAGAAGAGTATACCTTTGACACAGGTATTGAGTTCAAAAATGTGAGTTTCACATATCCTGACACTAATATTACAGCGTTAAAAAACATCTCTTTTAAAATTGATAAAGGCCATTCATTTGCAATTATTGGGCAAACAGGATCTGGAAAATCAACACTACTAAACTTGATATCTCGTTTACATGATGTTAGTGAGGGTGAAATCTTAATAGGTGGCCAAAATATTACTACTCACAACTTAACTTTACTCAGAAATCATATAGGTGTCGTGCCTCAAGATCCTTTTTTATTTTCTGACACTATTGCAAATAACATTAAGTTCGGGAAATCTGACGCAAGTGAAGAAGACATTATCAATGCAGCCAAAAACGCCGATGTGCACGATAATATTATTCAATTTAAAGACGGCTATCAAACCGTTTTAGGAGAACGAGGAATCACATTATCAGGTGGACAAAAACAGCGAGTATCTATAGCACGTGCTATTATTAAAAATCCAGATATTCTATTATTTGACGATTGTTTATCTGCCGTAGATACTGAAACCGAAGAAACCATATTGAATAATTTAAAAACCGTTTCTAATAGCAAAACTACAATAATTGTGAGCCACAGAATATCTTCTGTTAAGAATGCTGAAACAATATTAGTACTTGATAATGGTGAAATTATTCAAAAAGGAACTCATAATCAGCTGATAAGTGAACAAGGTTATTACCAAGAGTTACACCAAAAACAACTCTCGGAAAAAGAACAGTAAAAAAAATTGGTTCTAATGTTTTTTTTTATGATTTTTGGGAAGCAATAAAACTAATATATCACGAAGGAACTATGAGCGATAAAGACTATTTAGAAAAAGAAGAAATTTTTTCTAAGGTATTAAGAGCAGGACGAAGAACTTATTTTTTTGATGTAAGATCAACTAAAGCAGGTGATTACTACCTTACTATTACCGAAAGTAAAAAGTTTACTAATGATGACGGATCTTTCCATTACAAAAAGCATAAAATTTACTTATATAAAGAAGATTTTGTGGCTTTTACTGATATCATGTCTGAGATGACATCATATGTTATCAACGAAAAAGGTGAAGAAGTGATTTCCGAACGTCACCAAAAAGATTATAAAAAAGAGTATACCTCTCCAGAAGTTGTTGCAGAATCTACAACTAACGGGAGCAGCTTTACTGATATTAGCTTTGACGATATCTAAACCAATACAAAACCAACCAAAAACCTAATTAAACTCAATCTAACGATTGAGTTTTTTTATGCCAGACGCATACCATTGGTTACTTTTCGATCTGGAGCTACCAAAACTACACCCTTCTCTTCAGCAACTAAACCCAATACCAAACATTCGCTCATCATAGTGGCAATCTGCTTTTTAGGAAAATTTACCACAGCTAAAACTTGTTGTCCAATCAAACTACTAAGCTCATATAAATCTGTTATTTGAGCAGAACTTTTCAGTTGTCCTAAAGCACCAAAATCTATGACTAATTTATAAGACGGATTACGCGCTTCTTTAAACACTTCTGCTTGTAGTATTGTTCCTACTCTTATATCTACTTTTTCAAAATCAGACCATGATATTTCCATATTTTATCTACATTTATATTACGTATTCATTTCATTATAAATATAACTAATCATGGCAAGAACACCATCAAATATGCTGGACTTAAACACACAAGCTCCAAATTTTACATTATTAGATACCGTAAGCAACACAATAGTATCTCTAAGTGAGTTAAAAGGCACTAAAGCTACAGTGATTATGTTTATTTGCAACCACTGTCCGTTTGTGATACATGTCAATCATGAGTTAGTTAAATTAGCAAATGATTACAAACAAAAAGACATAGCTTTCATAGCTATTAGTAGCAATGACGTTGAAAATTATCCGCAAGACGGCCCCGATAAAATGCAACAACACGCACAAGACAACCACTACCCTTTCCCGTATTTATATGACGAAACTCAAGAAGTAGCTAAAGCTTATGATGCCGCTTGCACGCCAGACTTTTTTGTGTTCAATGACCAATTAACATTACAATATCGTGGCCAATTAGACGATTCAAGACCAGGTAATGACATCAATGTTACTGGGAAAGATATCAGAAATGCATTAGATAGTATATTACATAACCTACCAGTTAGCGATATACAAAAACCAAGCATCGGTTGTAATATCAAGTGGAAAAATACCTAATACTGATATATATCAGTATTTTATCATCACACAAGCCTTTTATTTGCAGACATAAACTTAAACATTATGTCTGTAAATCAACAAATTGAATTAATGGCTCCTGCCGGGAATTTCGAATCTCTACAAGCGGCTTTAGACAATGGTGCAAATTCTGTTTACTTTGGTGTTGAGCAACTCAACATGCGTGCAAGAGCAAGTATCAATTTTACACTTGACGATTTGCCTGAAATCTCTAAACGCTGTTCCGAGAAAAATGTACGTACTTACTTAACCTTAAACACCATCATTTACGATCATGATTTATCAATTGTAAAAACACTTATCAATAAAGCTAAAGCAGCAAACATATCTGCAGTAATTGCTATGGATCAGGCCGTAATAGCTTATGCCAGAAGTGTAAATATGGAAGTTCATATTTCTACTCAAATAAACATTACAAACATAGAAACTGTAAAATTTTATGCCATGTTTGCTGACACTCTTGTTTTGAGTAGAGAGCTTAGTTTAAGACAAATAAAACACATTACCACACAAGTTAAAGAAGAAGAAATAAAAGGTCCGTCTGGTAGACTTTTAGAAATTGAAATTTTCGGACATGGCGCCCTTTGTATGGCAGTATCGGGTAAGTGTTACATGAGTTTACACACCCATAACTCTTCTGCAAACAGAGGTGCTTGTAAGCAAAATTGCAGAAAAAAATATACCGTAATAGATCAAGAAAATGGTGTAGAAATGGAGCTTGATAATGAATACATCATGTCACCAAAAGACTTATGCACACTAGAATTTCTAGATCAAGTTGTTGATGCTGGCATCAGTGTCTTAAAAATTGAAGGACGTGGCAGAGCTCCTGAATATGTAGCCAAGGTTATTAGTACCTATCGTGAAGCATTAGACGCCATTGAAGCCAAACAATTCACTCAAGATAATGTTAGTAAGTGGATGACAGAACTTAAAAAAGTGTATAACCGAGGGTTTTGGGACGGCTATTATCTAGGGCAAAAATTAGGCGAATGGAGTAACACTTCTGGTTCTCATGCAACACAAAAAAAAGTGTATTTAGGTAAAGGCACACATTATTTCCCTAAAGCAAAAATCGGCGAATTTAAAATCGAAGCCTATGATTTAAAAATTGGCGATACCATTTTAATTACCGGCCCTACAACTGGTGCTCAAGAAGTTAATATTGATGAATTTTACGTGAATGATCATAAAGGAACTACAGCAACAAAAGGCGATCTGTGTACAATTAAACTTCCGTTTAGAATTCGAACTAATGACAAATTGTATAAACTTGTAAAAACTGAATTTGCATAATGGTTGTTATCACACTTCAACGTGACAAATGTATTGGCTGTAATTATTGCGTGGAAATGGCTCCAGAACAATTTCAAATGTCGAAAAAAGATGGAAAAACCGTACTGTTACACGCACATGATAAAAAGGGTTTTTTCACATATAAGTCTAACAATTATGAGATCCTAGAACAAACAGAAAATGCCGCTCATGCTTGCCCAGTTAAAATCATCTCTGTAAGAACTACATAACAACAGCCACATGTAAACATATGGCTGTTGCAAATTCTAGTATGAGTAGTTTACTTTTTAAACTTTAAAACTTCAGAACGCCCTTTTTTAAATATTTTATTACTGTTATGCTTCCCTTTTCTTAAAGCTTTTTGCTCTTCATATGGTAATGCAGCAACAGTTTTACAATCGTCTGAACAACATCCATTCATCTTTTCAGCACATGACGGACATTGGATAAATAATAAGTGACAAGCTTGATTTTCACAATTGGCGTGAACATCAGATGGCTCTCCACATTGGTGACACTTCGCAATAACATCATCAGTTATACGTTCGGCACGTCTATGATCAAACACAAAATTCTTCCCGATAAATTTGTTTTCTATTCCTTCGTCTTTAACCTGACGAGTATACTCAATTATTCCTCCTTCTAACTGATAGACGTTTTTAAACCCTTTGTGTTTATAATACGCACTGGCTTTTTCACAACGAATACCGCCAGTACAATACATCAACAAGTTCTTGTCTTCTTTGTGCTCTTTTAAATCTTCTTCAATAATATCTAATGAATCTCTAAATGTATCAACATCAGGTGTTAATGCGCCTTTAAAATGTCCTATTTCACTCTCATAATGGTTTCGCATATCTACACAAACCGTGTTCGGGTCTGCTAACATGGCATTAAAATCTTTCGCATTTAAATGCACTCCTTTATTAGTCACATCAAAGCTATCGTCATTTAAGCCGTCAGCAACTATTTTCTCTCTTACTTTTACCTTAAGCTTTAAAAACGATTTATTGTCTTGCTCTACCGCAACATTTAAACGAATATCTTTTAAGAAAGATATGGCATCTAACTGGGCTTTCAATTCAAGAAATCGTTCAGCAGGTACAGATATTTGTGCATTGATACCTTCATAAGACACATAGGTTCTTCCTAAAACCTCTAAGGCATCCCATTCTAAAAATAATTTGTCTCTAAATAATTGTGGATTTTCTATCTTAAAGTATTGATAGAACGATATTGTTAAGCGGTCTTTTCCCGCTTCATCTATTAATTGTGCGCGTTCAGCAGCACTTAATTTATTGTACAGTTGCATGCTATACTAATGTTTTAAGGTTACTAATTAATTGCAAATATAACATATTATAAAATATGGTATAAAAAAAGCCTTAACTACAATTAGTTAAGGCTTTAGTACTGAAGGCGGGACTTGAACCCGCACGCTCCAAGGAGCATTGGATTTTAAGTCCAACGTGTCTACCAATTCCACCACTTCAGCATGTGTAGCAAAAGCTTAGCTTTTACTTTGGTATGCTATATGTAAAAATATTCTTAAAAAAATCCTTCCGATATTGCTATCGGAAGGCTTTAGTACTGAAGGCGGGACTTGAACCCGCACGCTCCAAGGAGCATTGGATTTTAAGTCCAACGTGTCTACCAATTCCACCACTTCAGCTTGGAATATTTTACAGAGCGAAAAACGAGATTCGAACTCGCGACCTCCACCTTGGCAAGGTGGCGCTCTACCAACTGAGCTATTTTCGCATTATTTTAAAAGAACATCAATACTTGTGTATTGCGGGTGCAAATATAACACCTTTTTTAAAACTCCAAAGGCTTTTTTAATAAAAAAACCATGCTTTTTTTTAAGCTACTGATTACCAATACACATAAAAAAAGCACTGTTTAGAAAAACAGTGCTTTTTACAATTTATTTTCAGATTTTAGTTAACAGCCATTAACTCTACATCAAAAATTAATGTCGCACCTGGAGGTATCACTCCACCTGCTCCTCTTTCGCCATATGCTAAATGAGAAGGAATTACAAAACGTGCTTTATCACCTACATTTAATAATGAAATACCTTCATCCCAACCAGAAATCACTTGTCCTACTCCTAATTGAAAATCTATTGGTTCTTTACGCTTGTATGATGAATCAAACACAGTTCCATCAGACAATTGCCCTTTATAATGAACTGATACTTGTTTTCCTTTTGCCGCTTTTACACCAGTCCCTTTTTGTAAGATTTGGTAACGTAATCCGCTATCTGTTTTATCAAAACCAGAAGCTAATTGCTCTAATTCAGCTTCGGCAGCTGCTTTTGCTTCTGCTAAACGTTTTTCTCTTGCGCCTTCAAAAGTTCTAAAAGCTTCTACTGCATTAAACGCTTCTGCCTCTGCTCCTACTGCAATAATTTCTAACTGCGTTAATTTATCGCCTTGTGCAACAGCATCAACTACATCTTGTCCTTCAACAACATTACCAAATACTGTATGCTTACCGTCTAACCATGCCGTTTCAACATGCGTGATATAAAACTGACTTCCGTTAGTTGCTGGTCCTGAATTAGCCATTGCCAATACACCAGGGCCTGAATGTCTTAAATCTGGGTGAAATTCATCATCAAACTTGTATCCAGGATCTCCTGTTCCTGTTCCTAGTGGACACCCTCCTTGAATCATGAAATCAGAAATTACTCTATGAAAATTTAAACCGTCATAATACGGTGTGCCTTGAGGTTTAACTTTATTTTCTAAATTACCTTTTGCTAAAGCTACAAAGTTACCAACAGTACCAGGTGTTTTTTGATATTCTAAGTTTACTAAAATTTCTCCTTTTGAGGTATGAAATTTAGCGTATAAACCATCTTGCATAATTCTATATATATTTAAATTTTGAAGTGGCAAAAATACATATTTTCTTGAAAAGCTATCGGCTATAAATCAGATTATTAGCTCAAAAAACAAAAATACAATCATATTAAACTGATTTTTAGTAGATTTGCCAAAAATTAGATTATCAGTACCTCAAAAAAAAATACACGCCTAGTTTATATTGATGCTTTACGCTCATTTGCAATTTTAATGATGCTACAAGGGCATTTTATTAGCGCACTACTTGCTGAAAAATTTAAGGTAAATACCAACACATATTACAACATATGGGAATACTTTAGAGGTATCACTGCTCCAACCTTCTTTACCATTACCGGTTTTGTTTTTATGTTTTTATTGCTACAACAAGAACGTACTGGTTGGGATAATCCACGCATCAAAAAAGGGATTGAACGCGGTATAAAACTTGTTTTATGGGGGTATCTGTTACGCTTAAGTATTGCTGTGTTTGTAGGCTACACACATAAATCTTATTTTTATTCAGATGTATTACACATTATAGGAATTTCATTAATTATTTTATGTGTGTTATATGCCACGTTATATAAACATGGTCAGAAACTATTCAACTATACATTACTAAGTATTACACTAGTAGCTTTTATTTTTGAGCGTTACTATCATGCTATTGAAATTCCGTTTTTACCTGTATTTTTAGCTAATTTTTTCACAAAGGCTTACGGCTCAGTTTTTGCTTTATTTCCTTGGTTTGGTTATGTGAGTATGGGAGGGTTCTTGGCTTCTCTATTCATCAAACACCGTAACAGTAAACACTTTTATGACAGACTGCCAATAACACTTGCGGTAATTGGATTGATGCTATTATTTTTATCTACACCTTTACTTCTTACTTTAGGAAGCATAACCGGATTAGAATTATTTTCAGTATCAGGAAATTTCAACTATCTGTTTACTCGTTTAGGAGATGTATTTGTATTGTTTTCAATATTTGTATATGCTAGAAAGTTATTAAACCATTCGGTATTTATAAAAATTGGTAAGGTGACTCTATCTATTTATATTGTACATCATATTATACTTTATGGCAGCTGGTTTCATACAGGATTGACACGTTGGTTTTACCATTCGTTAAATTTCACTCAAGCCATTTTTGGTGCTTTAAGCTTTATGTTTGTGGTTTGTTTTTTAGTGCTAAACTTTAGAACTTTCATCAATAGCACAGCTAATAAAGTAGTACAATTACCCACTAAAGCTCTTCCAAAACTTAAAACTGTGGCTGGGAAATTAAATTTTATTAAGCAATAACCCGTACCAATTTTCAAAACACTATATCAACTAAAAAAGCTCCAAATATAACACTTGGAGCTTTTTAATTATTTAATACTATTTCTATTACATATGTAAAGCGTTATCATCAACCGCTAAACACGCCTCTTTAATAGCTTCTGTAAATGTTGGATGTGCATGTGACATACGTGACACATCTTCTGCAGACGCTCTATATTCCATAGCAACAACCGCTTCAGCAATCATATCTGCAGCACGAGCTCCAACCATATGTACTCCTAAAATTTCGTCTGTAGTAGCATCTGCTAATACTTTTACAAAACCGTCTAAATCCATTGAAGCTCTACTTCTACCTAAAGCTCTCATCGGGAATGATCCGGCTTTATAAGACACCCCTTCTGCTTTTAATTGCTCTTCTGTTTTACCAACTGCAGCAACTTCCGGCCAAGTGTACACTACTCCAGGAATTAAATTGTAATTGATATGTGGCTTTTGTCCTGCTAATGTTTCAGCAACAAATACTCCTTCTTCTTCTGCTTTATGCGCAAGCATTGCCCCTTTAACAACATCACCAATTGCGTAAATGTTAGAAATATTGGTTTGTAAATGTGCGTCTGTTTCTATCATTCCGCGTTCATCAACTTTTACACCAGCATTTTCTAAACCTAAACCATCTGTGTATGGACGACGACCAACTGAAATTAAACAGTAATCTGTTTTTATTTCTTGAGGCTGTCCTTTTTTATCTTCATAATTGATAACTACTTCATCACCTACAGTTTCTACGTTAGTTACCTTATGAGACGTTAAAAACTTCATTTTTTGCTTTTTAAGCACTTTTTGCAATTCCTTAGAAACTGCTTTATCCATTGTTGGTACAATTCTATCCATGTACTCAATAACAGTAACCTCTGCACCTAAGCGCTTGTATACTTGACCAAGCTCTAAACCTATTACTCCACCACCTATGACAACTAAATGCTTAGGTATTTCTTTCAATTTTAAAGCTTCTGTAGATGTAATTACACGCTCTTTATCTAATTTGATAAATGGAAACGATGATGGTTTAGATCCTGTAGCGATGATTGTGTTTTTAGCTTCAATCTCAATAGTTTCTTCTCCAGAAATTGTGATATGTGTAGCATCTTTAAACGCTCCTACTCCTTGGTAGACATCAATTTTATTTTTATCCATTAAAAAATTAATTCCATCACAAGTTTGCTTTACAACAGCATCTTTACGAGCAATCATTTTTTCAAGATTCATTTTAATTTCTCCAGAAACCTCTATTCCGTGAGCTTCAAAATGCTTTACGGCATCGTCATAATGATGAGAAGAATCCAATAATGCTTTTGAAGGAATACATCCTACATTTAAACATGTTCCTCCAAGGGTATTGTATTTTTCTATAATTGCAGTTTTCATTCCTAATTGTGCGCAACGAATTGCTGCTACATATCCTCCAGGACCAGAACCGATAACGGCTACATCATAAGTACTCATATATTGTGTTTTTGTTTTTAAAAGATATACAAAAGTAACCTATTTTTTTACAACTAAACCATGCATAAAAACTAATTTTAACGAATTGTTATTTCTTATAAAGTTATCGACGTTGTATTTTTTATACTTGAAATTACAAACGTACTACGGGTACTCCCAATATGTTCTAAAGTAGTTAATTTGGTAACCATAAACTCCCTGTACGCATCCATGTCTTTAACAAGAATCTTTAGCAAATAATCATAATCACCAGTAATATTAAAACATTCTAACACCTCATCAATTTTTTTCACCTCCTTTTCAAAAGTGGTTAAATAGGTTTTTGAGTGTTTCTCTAATTTAATTCTGCACAACACCATAAAGTTTTTTTCAACTTTATTTTTATCCACTAGGGCTACATATTTTTTAATAATTCCATGACGCTCCAAGCGTTTTATACGTTCATATACTGCCGTAACTGATAAGTCCGTTTTATTAGAAATTTCTTTTGTTGTTTGTTTGGCATCCTCTTGTAATAAGGCTACTATTCGTTTATCTATGACATCTAAATTCATTTTTAGAAAATTTTTCAGTTGAAAGAATAAAAATACAGTTTAAAAAACAAATAAAACTACAATACAACTATTTATTAGTTTTATTTTCTGTCATTATATCATTAACACAAAACACAAACTATATTGTATTAATTTTGTAATTATAAAAACTATTTATGACGGATTATATAATCATTGGTGCCGGACAGGCTGGGTTGGCAATTGCATATTACTTAAATCAACATAATTTGAATTACTTAATTGTAGATGCAAATGAAGAAACTGGTGCACCATGGCTAAAACGTTGGGATTCCTTAAAGTTGTTTACCCCTTCTGAATTTAACAATTTACCTGGCATGAAATTCCCTCATAAAAAAGGACATTATGCCAATAAATATGAAGTTGCAGACTATTTAAAGTCTTATGTTCAAAAATTTAATATACCTATAGAGTTCAATCAAAAAATTATTGCTTTGAAAAAATCTGAAGGAATATTTGAATTAAAAAGTGAACATAAATCATATAAAACCAAAAACGTTATTGTGGCTACAGGGCCTTTTCATAAGCCATTTACCCCAAGATGTCACACCAAAATTTCAGCAGAAATAAAACAAATACATAGTGAACATTACACCTCTCCTAAACAATTACAAGAAGGTAAAACACTCGTTGTGGGTGCAGGAGATTCTGGCGTGCAAATATTAGATGAAATTTCAAATACTAATCGTGAGGTTTATTTTTCCGGTAACACTAACATCAATTCTATACCTCAAGAATTTTTAGGTAAAACACTGTGGTGGTGGTTTAGTAAAATTGGCTTTTTAACAGCAAATAAGTACAGCTGGATTGGAAAAAAAATAAGTAAAGGCATACAACCTGTTATTGGTACAGATGTTAAAACTTTGTTTAAAAAACCAAATGTAACCTGTGTAGGACGAACTTTAAATGCTGATGCGGAAACTTTATTTTTTGAAAAAGAAAACATCAATGATATAAAAAACATTATTTGGGCCACTGGGTTTAAACCTAATTTTCAATGGATAGAAGGTATCAAATTTGACGACAATTTATACCCACAAAACTATCGTGGTGTTAGTAAACTTGACGGCTTATATTTTATTGGTTTACCATGGTTATACACTAGAGGTTCTGCTACATTAGGTGGTGTAAAAAAAGACGCTAAATACTTAAGCAAACATATTTTAAAAAAAGAAAAACTAACTAAAAAAGACGTTCCTATATTAAATTAACAAGTTGTTAAACTTCAACTATGAAAAAGAGTTATCAAAACATTGAGGACAAAAGAAAAGATGGTTCAATATGGTTCAATGATTTGAACCGTAAACGGGAATCTGGTCCGAAACTACAAGACAAGCGTTATTCGTCCTTTGGTGATGGCACAAAATCTGTTCATGCAGGGCAATATGACGATCCGCAAACTGGTGCCTTAGGCACACCTATTTACCAATGTTCTACATTTTACTTAAACGAAGCTTCATATGAAGCCATTGAAGAAGGCAGAGGACGAGATGAAATGATATACACTCGTTACGGCAATCCATCGCAATGGAGTGTACAAGAAAAACTTTCAGCCTTAGAAAACGCAGAAAGCTCTATTGTATTTTCTTCAGGAATGGCAGCCATTTCATCAACCTTACTTGCCGTATTAGACAAAGGAAGTCATGTGGTATCTTCACGAGATATTTACGGCGGAACATATAATTTTCTATATGAAGATTTAGACCGTTACGGAATGTCTGTAACCTTCACCTCTCCTACAGACATCAACGAAATTGAGCGTGCTATTCAAGAGAACACTAAAGTTCTATATTTTGAAGCTCTAACCAATCCGCTTTTAAAAATCACCCCAATAAAGAATCTGGTTGCATTAGGTAAGAAATACAATCTTAGAGTAATTATTGATAATACATTTTTAACGCCATATAACGTAAAAATGTTAGACTTAGGAGTTGATTTAGTTGTTAACTCTGCAACTAAATATTTAAATGGTCACTCAGATTTAATAGGTGGTACAGTATCTGGCTCACGAAAACTAGTAGATCGTATATGGCCTCAGATGCTTAAAAACGGAGGTTCTATGGATCCTCACGCGTGCTTTTTACTTGAACGCAGTTTAAAAACCTTTGCCCTACGCATGCAAACACACAATAATAACGCTTTACAGTTAGCAAAATATTTAGAAAATCATTCTAAAATTAAACGTGTGTATTATCCTGGTTTAGCATCGCATGAACAACATCAATTGGCCGCAGAACAGTTGCAAGGTAGATACTCAGGAATGGTAAGTTTTGAAATTGATGGTGGAGACAAGAATGCGCATATGTTACTACAACATTTAAAATTACCTAAAGAAGCTACCAGCTTAGGTGGTGTTGAGAGCTTAATTTCTTTACCCTATAATACTTCTCAGGCCTCACTCACTAAAGAACAACAAAAAGCCATCGGAATTAATGACGGGCTTATTAGACTATCTGTAGGGATAGAAGATATTGACGATTTAATTACTGATTTTAAACAAGGATTAACTGCTACTTTTAAATAAACTCATTATGCTAAATAATATAAATATATCTGGATTAAGCGAATATGCTAATGAAGTAAAACAGAACAATCAAGAAGCAAAAGCCAGTTATGGTGTTGTACTAAACTGGGAAAGTGGTACCAAAACCACAATAAGTACTAAAAACATGGTTTTAGGACAGCATAAATTAGTACGTAATTTCAGCTTTACAATTGATGAACCAACTCAATTATTAGGGGTTAATTGTGCGCCAAACCCAGCAGAATACATGTTAGGTGGTATGGCAGGCTGTATGGCTGTAACCTTTATGGCTGGTGCCACAGCAATGAATATAGAAATTGATCAATTGCAACTAGAAATAGATGGTGAATTGGATTTAAAAGGATTTTTAGGTATTGACGATAGCCCAGCAGGATTCCCTGAATTAAAATTTATTTTTCATGTGAAAGGAAATGGGAGTCAAGAGCAATACGATAAATTACTAGAACGTGTGACCAAGCATTCTCCTAACTATAACACTATAAAAAACGAAGTGAAAATTATTGGCGAGGTAACTACATGATATTCATATTAAAAAAGCCAGAAAAAATTTCTGGCTTTTTTAATTATTTATAACAATTCTCCATGTTCATTTACAACAATTCTACGAAGCTTGTTATTTTTTTTCATGATTATTTTATAGTGCTTACGCTTTACTTCTCCTTTTTTTTGCACGTAAACAAACTTATCGCTTTTCATACTCCATTCAGGAAATTTCAACGCTAAACTTTGCCTGACTTTTTCTGGAATTCTCACATTTTTAAAACGTTCAACTACAGATAATAACTTTCCGTTCTCATCAAAGTTTGCAGCCAACACACCATCTTTTACCTCAAACAGAATATAATATGATTCTGTTCCGTTAAAGTCTTTATCAATGGTGTAAGAAATAAATGAATTTTCTAATGCTAGAACTCTACTGTCGGGGTTTTTATTATCTGGATAATATACTGAAAATTCTTCTCCAGCTTTTTTCAATACTACAGCAGGCAATTTACCTGACTCATATAACTCTTCATAATTTTTTTCTTGTGCAAATGCTGGACACACTAATCCTAACACTAGCAAATACATACAAATTGTTTTCATAATATACTGTTTAAATTAACAAAATATGCACTCTTTCACATGGAAGAAATACATTGATAACACATAAGTAGTATTCGAGGCTTTTTTAAGGATCCACTCAAAATTTGAGTTCTATAGTACTGTGAAATTACATATTAATCACAAACATTTCTGTTAACAAAAACACAATAAATTATTTTTTAACAGAGTTTAACACATTAAAAAACAAAGAGATACAAAAAACACCAAGCAGATTATTTTAACTTGCTTGGTGCCAATAAATATTACTTTTTTAAGTTATCCTTTAATGATATCTCCATTATGATCAATCACTATTCTCTTAATCTTATTATCTTTTTTCATTATAATTTTATACACTTTCTTTTTCACCTCTCCCTGGCGTTGTGTGTAATAGAATTTATCTTTTACCAAATTCCACTCTGGGTAAATTTTAGCTAAATTTAAACGTACTTTTTCTGGTAATTTTACATTTTCGTACTTCTCTACTACAGACATTAGTTTTCCTTTGCCATTAAACGTAGCTGATAATATACCTCCTTCTACTTCTAACACCAAAAGGTACGAATCATGGCCTTCAAAATCTTTTCCTAAATTATACGAAATAAACGAACTTTCTAATTCAAATACACGACTATCAGGATTGGTATTGTCTGGGTAATAAACTGAAAACTCTTCTCCTGCTTTTTTCAATACAACTGCAGGTAACTCATCAGATTCATAAAATACATCTGAGGTTTTTTCTTGAGCTAATACCGGTATAACCATTACTAGTATTAACACATACATACACATTTTTTTCATAGCTTTTATTAATTATGATTAGTAAACTAGAATATGTGTTATTTACTTTAACTGGGTATTGTTTTGAGGTTTTTGTTTTTCAACACATTATAAAAATAAACAACACACATCCTTCTTTTAAAAACGTAATTTGATACCATAAAAACTATATATCACTATTATTTAGTTATAAAACAATGTAAGAATAAGGAGTTAAATTGCGTGTTGTGAAGAATGTACCGCAGCACAAAGGTACATCATTTAGTGAAATAAAAATTATTAAAAACCAATATTAACAAAGTTATAACAAACTAACTAACAGTTGTTTATGGTTTTATTTCATTAAAATACAACTGTTCATAAGCATCTACTATGGTTTCCAAATCAAATTGTTGAGCTATAGTTTTCGCATCTAGTTTAAATTGCTCTAACAACTCATCTGTTTCTAGTATTTTTACTGCATCTGCCGCCATTTTTTCAACAGCCCCCACATCAGATAAATACCCTGACACTCCATTAATATTCACCTCAGGTATACCACCAGTATTACTAGATATTACTGGCACTCCTGAAGCCATAGCTTCTAAAGCTGCTAAACCAAAACTTTCAGTTTCTGACGGTAATAAAAATAGGTCTGAAAAACATAATATTTTGTCAACTTCATTACTCTTCCCTAGAAACACAACTTTATCAGAAATTCCGAGTTCACAAACTAATTCTTCAGCAGACTCTCGTTCAGGACCATCACCAACCATGATTAACTTTGCAGGAATATCTTTTTGCAATAAATTGAATACTTTAACCACATCGTCAATACGTTTTACTTTTCTAAAATTACTGACGTGAGTTATTACTTTTTCCGTAGGCTCAGCTAATAAGTGTCGTTGACATTCTGCTCGTTGAGCTTCCTCATATTTTTTAATGTCAATAAAATTAGGAATGACATTAATAGCCTTAGTAATATCAAATAATCGTAACGTATCCTCTTTTAAGCTTTGTGACACTGATGTCACCACATCAGACGCGTTAATACTAAATGTTACTGCTGGTTTATAAAACGGATGATTTCCCACTAAAGTGATATCTGTACCATGTAATGTGGTCACTATAGGCACATTGATACCATCAAGTAGCAGCATTTGTTTGGCCATATAGGCCGCATAGGCATGCGGAATTGCATAGTGTACATGCATTAACTCTATACCATATAATTTAACCGTATCTACTAATTTACTAGACAGCGCCAACTCATAGGGTTGGTAGTGAAATAATGGATACTCAGGAACATTAACTTCATGAAAATGAATGTTAGCTCCCAACAAATCTAACCTTACAGGTTGCTTATAGGTAATGAAATGAATTTCATGACCACGCTTAGATAACGCTATTCCTAACTCTGTTGCAACTACTCCACTTCCTCCAAAAGTTGGATAACATACTATAGCAATTCTCATACACCTTACTTAATATTTTTATTGTCTACCACCTGTTGCTCCTCTTGCCCTATAGCACTATAGATGACACGTTGTATTTCTGATCGAATATCTTCTCTTACCAATTTAAAGTTTTCAGCATCTGGGTAAGTTCTGTTAGACATAAAAACATACACCAATTCATTTTCAGGGTCTGCCCAAGTAAATGTTCCAGTAAATCCTGAATGCCCGAAACTCGTCATTGGCACACAATCACAAGTAGGTCCAACACTTCCTAACTGAGGTTTATCAAACCCAACACCTCTCCTCACATCAATATTGCAATAATAACAGGTATTGAACTTATTTATTGTCGAAGTTTTCAAGAAGTCCTTACCAGCATAATTACCTCCTTGAATATACAATTGCATCAATTTTGCTACATCGGTTGCAGATGCAAAAACTCCAGCATGACCACCTACACCATTTTGCATTGCTGCTCCCATATCATGCACATAACCTTGTACTTTTTGGTATCTGAAATAGTCATCGTCTTCGGTTGGTGGAATTTGAGTTTTTGGATACTTTTTTAACGGATTATAAGTTGCGTATAACCCTAATGGTTGATAAAATTTATCCTGAATCAATTCATCTAAACCTGCCTTGTAATACTCTTCAATATATTTTTTAAGAATAAAATATGGTAAGTCACTGTATTTATACTTCCACTTTTTACGCAAGTCGGTATCTTTTATTCTTTTAAAAATTGAATCTTGATATGTTTTTTTTATGTATAGATTCTCGGCCACTTGATAAGGAAAACTATCTGACTTTTTAGTTGCATACACGTCTACAGATGGTTTTTGAAGACTATCTAATGTTGCTTTATAAAAAGGAATCCAAGCTTTTAATCTTGCATAATGCGACAACATTTGCTTAATGGTAATGTTTTTCTTGTTTGAATCAGCCAATTCAGGCAGTAATTCTCCTAACTTAGAATTCAAACTTATAATACCATCTTCTTCTAATTCCATCACTAACGGCAACGTAGATATAATTTTTGTTAATGAGGCTACATCATATAACGTCGTATCTGTAACCTTTCGTTGTTTAGCGTACGTTTGATAACCGTAGTTTTTATTATAAATTATTTTACCAGATTTCGCCACTACCAGTTGTACACCCGGAGTCATTTTTTCTTGAATAGCATAATTTACAATTGAATCGATTTTTTGAATTTTATCGATATTTACTCCTTGATTTTCTGGATAATCATAGCCTAAACGGTTGGTTTGTTGAATTTCTATTGATGTATTTACAGGAAAATTTTCATTTGAACTTACTGGTAAAACACCTTTTACTGCAATGCTTCCAAAAATTGCTTCTGCAGATTTCTCTTGAGCAATAGCACTATTTTGATAAGACACCATAATACCTTCAAAATTTTCGGTAGTTTTTAAATCTAGCAAAGCATAAGGGCGTGTAAATACATTAAGAATTACGTTTTGAGTTCTGGCAATTTCATACAACCACGTTAATTCTTTATCTTTTAATTTATATGATTTCCAAGGATTTGCATTTGATTTATGCACCCCTACAATAACCGTATTAAATTGCTGTAACTTAACTAATAATTCGTCTAAATGAGAGGCTTTCACCTCTGTTACTTTAGCAAATTGCTTCAATCTATTTAAATACGGTAAATGGTCTGCTTCACCCAATTTCACATAAGCAATACGTGTTGTTGACAAATCTTTAATAGGCAATACCTCATTGTTGTTTTTAACTACTGTTATCGCATTTTCCAATAGCTTAGAGTATAATATATCATTGGCGCGGGTATTCAAATCTGAAGCAATATCATTTAAATTTACTGGTTGATACTTATGTAAACCAACCTTATATTTTGCCATAAGAATTTTCTTAACCGAATGTGCTAATCGTTCTTCAGTAATCGTATGTTCAGCATAAGCTTTTTTTAGTTTTAACACAGCTTTAGGAATATCTTCAGATATTAATAAAATATCATTTCCTGCTAAAAATGCCGCTACATCTACATCACCTGGTTCTTTATAATTGGAAGCGCCTTTCATGTTTAAGGCATCGGTAAATATCAAACCTTTATACCCTAATTTGTCTTTTAATAAATCTGTAACTATTTCTTTTGATAATGATGAGGGTCTCCCTGGTTGAGTCCCTAAACTAGGTATATCTAAATGCGCCACCATAATACTTGCTATACCATTATCTATTAATTTTTTAAACGGATATAACTCTACATTTTCAATACGTTCGGCACTAAAATCAATGGTTGGTAAGGTTTTATGTGAATCTTGTGAGGTATCACCATGACCAGGAAAATGTTTAGCCGACCCTAAAACATTTGCTGCAGCCATACCATTCATAAACGCAATCCCTTTATTAGCCACATTCTCTTTATCTTCACCAAAAGAACGGTTACCAATTATAGGGTTTTTAGGATTAGTATTGATATCAATATCAGGTGCAAAATTCATATGCACACCAACGCGTTTACAATGTTCTCCTATTTGTTTTCCTACTTCCTCAATAAGACTATTATCTTTAATAGCGCCCAAAGTCATATTCCAAGGAAATGCATAAGTTGAGTCTAAACGCATACTCAATCCCCATTCTGCATCTTGAGTAATTAATAGTTTAGTTTTTGATAAGGCTTGGTACTCATTTGTCAGTTTCGCTTGACGATACGGGCCGCCTTTAGAAAACATCACTCCACCAATATGATGGTCTTTAATTAGGGTTTTTATTTTATCTGTATGCAGTTTTCCTTTACCAGACCACACATCTGCGATAAATAATTGACCAATTTTTTCGTCTAAAGTCATTGCTTCATAAGTAGCATCAACCCATATTTTTTGAGCATTTTTATCTGAGGTTTCTAAAGGGTGTTGTAACTGAGAAAACCCTAAGTTACTGATAATAAGTGCTAATAAAACTAATTTGTACTGCATTGCCATTTCTTTTCTTAAGTAGAGTAAAAATCATACCAAACTGCGTTTAGGCAGCCTAAAAGATTTTTAGGAAAGGTAATACAATTAACACTTTGATAAAAGTGTTTTTACGACTGATTATTCACAAGGTTATCACAAGTAATACGTATTAATTATCAGACCTTACAACAATCCATCTGTGTAAGTATAAATCGTCGTAATAAACAACTATTGAATTACCTGGCTTTAAAACCACATCATTTTGTAATGAAAACTTGTTAGTTGCTGCAGAGCTTGAATTACCAGACGCTACTAATTTTAAATCTTCAGTATTATCACCATTATAAAGGTATATAACTCTTCCGTGTACACCTCCTGTTATGCCACTAAGTTCAGCACCATCATGTAATAATCTAAAAACATTTGCTGAATAATTTGTAGTAGACAAAAGAAAATCACAATTCTTATTTTCAGAAGAAGGCTTCGGTAGAGTAACCGTTGTAAATTTCATATATTGAGTATTAGGAGATAAACGCACCCATCTATCCACTTCCCAATAATAATACCCAGGAAACACATCATTAACTGATGCCGTGTTATAGACTAAAGTACCATCCTCTAACCCTCCGCCTTGCGGATTTAAAACTGGTGATTCTTGCATTAAATATACAAGTGAAACCCTAGGAAACAGTACACCATTAGTACTACTTTTAACATCTAAAATTGCTGCTGGATTAGTTGTGTTTATACCCACTTGAGAAAAAACAAAAAATGGAACGAATATGAATATGTATATAATATTTTTCATGATATTTGATTTAAAGTTATACCTAAAAAAATGGTAAAAAAGTATGGTGTCAAATACAGCAGTAAGCTGATTGACAGTGTAATTGAAACCTAAATACTGGTTTTAATGTAAATGATAATTTAGACTAAAATATTTCTAAATTAACTGTATATAAAAATTGAGTGGACATCACTATAGGCTTTGAATTAAAACACATGATGAACCATTAAGTTATGCTCAACCGATGTTGTAGAAAAACAATTTTGAATGTCTTTAATCCTTATGCATCTATACTGCATAATTTGTTTAAAAATATTAACGGGGGTGCTAATATGAAATGAAGTTTTTTGAGGCAACGTAACGAAAGTAGAATAATCTCTTTTCATAATTAAAGGGTTTAATGTTGCTTAGTTCGAAGATATCATTTTTAGACGTATGATATAACATATCTTCGATACAAACCCCAGAAACTCGTTGAAAAACAAGCTTCTAACTATAATAGTGATGTAAATCACTATATTTCTGTGGTATCCTCTTTTGGTATTGTTGTGAAATACTGTTTAATTGAAAAACCTAGAATGCCATGATTCACTAGCTGGCACTTCCCAATTGTCATTATATTCGGCAATATTAGTGACTAAGTTGTTGAATACTATTGTTTTTTTACCAATTGCACCAGACTTTGCCATTTGTTTGAAATCTAGTAACGACTTGAAGTTAACAAATTCACCTTGTTTAAAGGCTACATTCATTTTATCCATAAGTTCAACTCCAAGGTCACGCTCTAACTCTTGAATAAAACGTACAGAAGCATCAATCGAGCATCCTGTAGCAGACTGTTGGTCTTGATTAACTGCAATGATTATGAAACGCTCATATTTAATTTCAAATCCGGCCTGTAAACTTGTGCCATGTGCCGACCAATTTTCTAAAAATTCTGAGTTTTTTGTACGTACAGATACTAATTCTTCTTCAGTGAATCTACGATTACATTGGTATATCCAAACTTTTGAATGGTCTGGTAAGGATTTGAATTCTACTAACATATTTTTAATTATAACGAATTGGCAATTAATTCAGCAACATCAAGAACTTCAATTTTTCCTTCTTGTTCTTTGGCTTTTACACCATCTGTCATCATCGTATTACAAAACGGACAACCAGTAGCAATAATTTCAGCAGAGGTTTCCATAGCATCTTCAGTTCGTAACACGTTAATGTCTTTTGAGCCATTTTCAGGTTCTTTAAACATTTGCGCACCACCAGCACCACAACATAATGATGTTAACTTATTACGTTTCATTTCTACCAAGTTAACCTCTAATTGCTCCATCAATTCTCTTGGCGCATCAAATACACTATTGGCTCTACCCAAATAGCACGGGTCATGAAATGTCACCTTCTTTCCTTTATAATCGCCACTTCCTACAGTTATTTTACCTTCTTTTAATAATTGTTGTAAAAACTGTGTGTGATGCAATACTTCATAATTACCACCTAACTCTGGGTATTCATTTTTTATAGTATTATATGAATGCGGACAACAAGTCACTATTTTTTTCACTTCGTAAGCATTCATTACTTCAATATTAGTGATGGCTTGCATTTGAAACAAAAATTCATTTCCCGCTCTTTTAGCTGCATCACCACTAGAACTTTCTTCAGTTCCTAAAACTGCAAAATTTACATTTGCTTTATTAAGTATTTTCACAAAAGCACGTGATATTTTTTTTGCTCTATCATCAAAACTACCAGCAGATCCTACCCAAAATAATATATCTGGAGTTTGTCCTGCTGCCATCATATCTGCCATAGTTGGCACGTTTAATGCTTCACTCATAAGTTGTATGCTTTAAACTTGAAACTCATGATTTCAAGTGTATAGTTATTTAGTAATTAATTGATTTAAAATAGATTTGATTATTCATCAACCCATTTTAAGCGGTCCATTTGATTGTATGGCCATGGCGCCCCATTGTTTTCTACATTTTGCATCATGTTATTTAATTCAGCAGGAGCAGCACTCTCTTCCATCACTAAATAACGTCTCATATCCATAATGATGCTCAACGGATCAATGTTAACAGGACAGGTTTCCACACAGGCGTTACAACTTGTACATGCCCATATTTCTTCTTTTGTAATCCAATCGAATAAGTTTTTACCATCGTCTTTAAACTCTCCGTTGTTAGCATCAATATTTTTACCAACTTCTTCCAAACGGTCACGCGTATCCATCATGATTTTACGTGGTGATAACTTTTTACCTGTTAAGTTAGCCGGACATTCACTTGTACAACGTCCACACTCAGTACAAGTATAGGCGTTTAACAGGTTTACCCATGATAAATCTGTTACATCTTTAGCTCCGAATGTAGAAATTTCCTCTTCCGCCCCTTCTTCTGGCATAGCATAGGGGTCTGCACTTGGATCCATCATCATCATAACCTCCTTAGTCACATTTGCATCATTTGTAAACTGCCCTTTAGGTTTTAAATTGGCATAAAATGTGTTTGGAAACGCTAATAAAATATGCAAATGTTTAGAATAGTACAGGTAATTCAAAAACACCAAGATACCTACAATGTGTAACCACCATGCTGCACGTTCAATAATGTGTAATGTGTCAGCTTCCAAACCAGAAAACAACGGTACTAAAAATTGACTAATTACATTACCTGTATTCATGTCTTGAAAGTGAACATCTGTTGCATTCATGACTAAGAATAAGGTCATTAAAATCATTTCGAAATATAAAATCATATTTCCGTCAGATTTTGGCCAACCTTTCATTTCGTCTTTCCAAAAACGTTGGATTTTTATGACGTTTCTACGTATCCAGAATACAATTACTGCAACTAACACCAAAAATGCTAACACCTCAAAGTTCCCGATTAGAAATCCGTATACAGATTCTGATAGTATTTCTGAGAAGATACGATGCGTGCCAAAAATTCCGTCAATTACAATTTCTAAAACTTCAATATTGATTAAGATGAATCCTATATACACCACAATATGCAACAATCCTGATACAGGACGACGAACCATTTTACCTTGCCCAAGAGCAATTTTCATCATGTTCTTCCAGCGCTCTGGCTTATTGTCAGTTCTATCAATAGCTTTACCTAATTTGATATTCCTGATTAAGGACTTGATATTTTTAGCAAAAAACCATATTCCGGCTCCAAGTATGGCTACAAATAAAATATTGTCAATGTATTGCATAATTATTCTCTTATTATCTACTTAAATTTTACTATTATTCTTCTTAATTAACGGGCTTACTGTAAGGTATTTCCTTTTTTGACAACACCCTAAAATATCGTTTCGGATGTAATTTGATGTCTTGTAACAATTCTTCTAATTCCTTAGCAGCAGCTTCAAAATTATTATACAGCTTTTCATCTTTCATTAATTTACCCATAGTCCCTTCTCCAGATTCTATTGATGCTAAAACGCTATTTAGGTTGTGTAATGTTTTATCTAAACCAGCAACTGTTTTGCCTAAATTAGCTTTATCTAATGTGTCCCCAATTTTTTTAAACGAGTCTGCTGTTTGCGCAATACTGCTTAACATTGTGTTCAATTTACTCGCATCATCCGTCATCATTTTATTTAAGGAATAGGATAATGATTTAAACGATTTCATAGTAGCATTCAATTCTGCTATGGCATTTTTCAAGCCTTTTTCAGAATCGTCTTCAACTAATGTGTTTAAATTAAGAAGTAATGAGTCGGCATTTTTTAGTGTTGAGTCAAGCCCCGTACTCAATCCTGAGAAGTTTTTAGACAAGCTGGTTACTAAGCCGTGTTCAACTTCAGATTTCAACACATCGTTTGCTTGAGCATAGTCTTTATCTTTAGCTGGAATAATTGTTATGGCATTCCCACCCATGATTCCTAACTCATATAACCTAACAATACTGTTTTTAGAGAATTTAAATTGTTCATCTACAGAAAATGCAACACGTGTTTTTCCTGTATCATAATCATAGATTATTTTTTCAACTTTACCTACCTTATTTCCTCTAACGGTAACGGGTGCAGATGGTGTTAAAGCATTGTAATTAAATTCTGTATAGAATAAATTATTGTTACTAAATAAATCTTTACCTTTTAAGTAGCTAAAACCAAAAACAAATAATGCAATTGATCCTAAAACTAATATGGCGGTTTTAATTTCTTTTGAAATTTTCAATGTAACTTATTGTATTGATGAAGACACAAAAATAACAATTATTTGCTTATAATCACTCTAAATACAAGCATTGTTATTTTTCCTTATTTCACCTTTTTATAACTTGTGACAACGGGACTTTCACGCCATTTTTATACGCTACAATGAATGCGGTTGTATAACCTTTCTTAACCGCTAAATCCCTAATAACTTTAACTTCTGAATAGTCATTGGTTGCTCCACTAAAATACTTGAACAACTGCCCTTGTTTAAGCTTAGATAAACTGGTAAGTCCTTTAAAGTTATATGATTTCAAAGCCAAGTCTTTAGAACTGGCGGCCAACTGTACTTTAAAAACCACATCGTCACTAACCTCTGGTTCTGCTTTTACTTCTTGGTATTGAGGCACAGCACTTCCTTTACCTATATTAGCTTTATATTGTAATAATGAGGTGACGATAGACTTTGACACTTCGTTTTGTCCGGTAACCGAATTCAAATACGCGCCTTCTTTTTTATTTGTTATAAACCCTGTTTCAATCAACACACTTGGCATATAGGTATTGTGCATCACCCATAAACTCGCTTGTTTCACCCCTCTACTTTTACGCTTATTTAATTTTGAGAAATTGGTTTCTATTAAGTTTGCCAACATAATACTTTGGTCTACATATTCCTCTTGCATTAAAGTTAACCCAATTATTGAAGCTGGTGAATTTGGATCAAACCCTTCGTAATGCTCTTCATGATCTTCTTCTAAGAAAATTACTTCATTCTCTTCTTTGGCTATATCTAAATTTCTTTTGGTATTCCCAACACCTACAACAAAGGTTTCTGTACCACTAGCTTGTGTATCATGCGCATTACAATGTACCGACACAAACAAATCAGCGTCAGCTTTATTTGCTATTCTTGCTCGTTCTCTAAGTTTTACAAAAACATCTGTTTTTCGAGTATAAATAACTTTTATATCAGGATTTTTTTCTAGTTCAGCGCCTATTTTCAACACTATTTTTAAAGCTATTTCTTTTTCTGTATACCCTAATTTAGTTGGTCGTCCTGGGTCATGACCACCATGACCAGCATCTAAAACTATTACAAATTTATCATCTGCTTGTGATACATTTTCACAAGGCATAAAAGATGATAATATCACTATACTAAATGCTAATAAAAAACTTGTTGTTTTACACATATTCAAACTCTTTTTTGTAATGCTATATTGTGTATTAAAATTTTCTAAAAAATAAATCTACACAAAAAATATATCGTATGTTTGACACTCCAAAAACTAAGCCATACTTTTACAAAAATAGAATTTACATTGGTGCGTTCAAAAAGCTTACATATACTTTTAATAACATTTTTACTGTTGTTTATTAACAATTTTAGTGTTGCACAAGAGTTGCCATCAAAAGGTCATGAGATTGTTTCTGATTCTATTTATAAAAACACTTCGGCCTTAAGCATTCCGAAATCTTCAGAGTTTGAACAACTCAATACCGAAACTATAGACACCATTAAACCTAAAGATTCTGTTGTAGTAAAAGAAACTTTAACCGATGTTGTAAAATATAAAGCACAGGATTACATCAAAATTAATCGTAGAAAACAATTGATGTACTTGTACAACTCTGCTGAAATAAATTATGGTGATATAAATATTAAAGCCGGAAAAATCATCATCAATTACGGTAAAAGTGAAGTTTATGCTTTTGGAATAAAAGACTCAACTGGCTATACCCAAGCTCCAGTTTTTACTCAAGCTAACAACATCGTTGAACCAGATTCTATACGCTATAATTTTAAAACCGAAAAAGCTTTAATTTACAATTCTAGAACCGAACAAACCGGAATGAATTTAAAAGCTGAAGTGACTAAAAAAGAGAACGATTCTGTGTATTACGTTAAAAATTTAATTTTAACGACGTCAAAAAATATTGAAGATCCAGAATATCATATTAAAGTTAGAAAAGCTAAGCTTGTACCAGAAAAGAAAATTGTAAGTGGTGTAGCAAACATGTTTATTTACGGTGTGCCAACGCCATTAGGTATTCCGTTTGCCTACTTTCCTTTAACAGAAGATAGAGCATCTGGATTTATCATCCCTACAGTTGGAGAAAACAACCAACGTGGGTACTTCATTCAAAACGGAGGATACTATTTTGCCGTAAGTGACTATTTTGATTTGACGGTTTTAGGAGATTTTTACACAAACGGTAGTTACGGTTATAACATTAGCAGTGACTATAAAGTTAATTATAAATTTAACGGGCGTTTTGGATACAGGCATGAAAACTTAATCACGAGTGAACGAGGTTTCCCTGACTATAGTAAAACAAACATCTATAATCTGCAATGGTCGCATAGTCAAGATGCCAAATCCAACCCAAACTCTAGGTTTTCAGCAAATGTCAACTTAGGAAGTAGCAATTATTACACTCAATCTACAAACCAATTTAATGCAAATAATAATCTGGTAAACACATTGAGTTCATCAATATCCTACAACAAAACATTTCAAGGAAAATACGGTGGAAACATTTCTGCTACTGCTACCCACTCACAAAACACAAACACCAAACAAATTAACATGAATCTTCCTAACATTCAAGGAAGCTTTAACCGTATATATCCGTTTGAACCTAAAGTAGGAAGCAAAAAAGGAATTATTGAAAATATTAACTTACAATATTCCTTTGCTGCAGAAAACCGCATTATCACAACTGACGAATTTTTCTTTAAAAAAGAAATGTTTGATGATGCAAAAATGGGTATTAGACATTCCATTCCGTTAAGTACAAACTTTAAAGTTTTCAAATATTTTAGTTTAACTGCTGGTGCACAATACAATGAAGTTTGGAATTTTGAAAAAGTTCATAAATTTTATGACGACACTAACCAAGAAGTTGTTAATACCATCGATAAAGGATTTGCATCATACAGAACTTATAATTTCTCATCAAGTATGGGTACAACATTATATGGGATGTATAACTTTGATAAAGCAGAAGTCGGAAAAAAAATTCAAGCCCTACGCCATGTTGTTAGACCTAGTGTTAGTTACAACATCACCCCTTCCTTTGACAGGTATTATGAAACCTATAGAAAGAATATCATAACCGCTAACGGTACAACTTATGAAGATGTTGAATATAGTCCGTATGAAAACTCAATTTATGGGTCGCCAAGTAAAACCTATTCTAGCTCTATTGGTTTAGGAATTGGAAACTCAATTGAAGCTAAAGTTAGAAATAAAATTACCGACTCAACTGAAGTTAGTTATAGAAAAGTAAGCATTTTAAACAACTTAAATATTTCTAGCTCCTATAACCTTGCTGGTGATTCTTTAAGAATAAGTCCCGTAAGTGTAACTGGTGGTACACAGCTTGCCAACAATAAGCTTAACATCAACTTCAACATGTCTTTAGATCCATATGCCTTAGATAACAATAACAGACGTATTGATAAGTTTAACATCAACAACAATGGTAGTTTATTTAGGTTGACTAATGCGAATTTAACATTAAACTATGCCTTTTCAAGTAAGGATTTTGAAAAAGGGAAAAATGACAATGAAGCTAAAAACTCAACGACCTTTAATAGTACAGAAGACCTTTTAGGTACTACTAACGATTTAAGCAAATCAAGTTTTGACGACAATGAAGATGACGAGGAAAAAGATGTAAAACTCTATAATTATAAAATCCCTTGGAGTTTGCGCGTTGCCTATTCAGTAACTTACAATAACTTTACTAGACAAAACGAAATTTCTAGTAACTCATTAATGTTTTCTGGAGATGTTGAACTTTCACCTCGCTGGAATGTAGGTATATCATCAGGTTATGATATAAAAAACAAAGGATTTACACACACTAATTTACGTTTTGAACGCGATTTATTAAGTTGGAAAATGAACTTTAACTGGGTGCCATTTAGCGTGAATAAATCATGGTTTTTCTTCATAGGAATTAAATCATCTGTATTAAGTGATATTAAATGGGATAAGCAACGCCAACGCGATAAATTAATCAATTAATTGTTAAGCCATGACTAAGCGAATTATTACAACAACTAATGCTCCTGCCCCAATAGGCCCATACAACCAAGCAGTATTGGTAAATGAACACACACTATATGCCTCTGGACAAATTGCCTTAGACCCTGTTACAATGGAACTGGTTTTAGACACAATTCAAGCTGAAACCACTCAGGTTATGGAAAACATTAAGGCTGTACTTACTGCAGCAGACATGACCTTTGATAATGTTGTAAAAACATCAATATTTATTTCAGACATGAATAACTTCTCTAAAATAAATGATGTATACGCAACTTATTTTAATGAAAACACAGCTCCAGCTAGAGAGACAGTAGAAGTGGCTTGCTTGCCAAAAAATGTGAATGTAGAAATTTCAATTACAGCAATCAAATAGTTACTGTAATCATATATGTTATAAAAAGCAGGGTGACCACCCTGCTTTTTTTTGCATTATTTTAAATGATAAGCAACTAACCCATTTATTGGCTTCTGGATGAAATTTCCTGTATTTAATCTGAATGATTTTAATGCACTCTTCAACTCATCTTGCAACAAATAAGCTATGCTTCCCACAAAATGTATAGGTAAGTCATATACCTTATCATACTGCGTAATTTGATGTTCAATAAAATCAGAAAATCCTTTTTTAATAATTTCCGAACAATAGGCTTCATTTTTATGTGTGATTAAAAACGAAGCAAAGCTTGCTAAGTACGAATTAGGATTTCCTTTTTTATACAAGTTCAATTTCACATCATCTGGATACAGATTATATGTTTTCTGGAATTTTTCATGCAGCTTTTTTGGCATTTTTTTATAAAAATAATCCTGTAATAAAATTTTCCCGAAATAATTACCCGAGGCATCATCCATTAACACATATCCTAATGACGGTATTTTTGAAACCAGATTGTCTTTACCGTCAAAGTAAGAGCAATTACTCCCTGTACCTAAAATACAGACAATCCCTGGTTTTGCTTCAGAAACCGCATAAGCTGCAGCATAAATATCTTCTTTAACAACTATTGCAGCATTCATAAACACCTCCTCTAAAACGTCAAAAAGAAGTTTCTTTGGTGTTTCTGTACCACAACCTGCCCCATAGAAATAAACTTTACTTACACGTTCGGCATATTTCATAAACTCAACATTAGAAGTGATGGTTTTATACAAATCCGATTCTGAAAATACCGAGGGATTTAATCCTTTAGTAGTAGTTTGACAAATGACATCTTTATGCTCATCTATCAAAATCCAATCTGTTTTTGTTGAGCCACTATCTGCTATTAAAATCATAAGACAACAATTAATCTAAAGATGCCGCATGAACCATTAAGTCAACCAATTTATTAGCATAACCAAACTCGTTATCATACCACATGATCAACTTAAAGAAATTACCATTCAACTCTATTGAAGCTGAGCTATCAAAAATTGATGTTCTTGTATCACTCACAAAATCTTGAGACACTAACGGATCTGTTTCATAGCCCAAAATACCATTCAACTCATTTTCAGAAGCTTGCTTAACTACACTTTTAATTTCATCAAGAGATGTTGTTGTTGACGTTTTTAAGGTTAAATCAACGACAGACACGTCTGCAGTAGGTACTCTAAATGCCATACCTGTAAGTTTACCTTTCAATTCTGGTATCACCTTAGTTACTGCAATTGCTGCACCGGTTGTAGTTGGAATAATATTATTCATTGCAGCTCTTCCTCTGGTCCATTTTCCTGAAGGGCCATCAACAGTTTTTTGTGTAGACGTAGCTGCATGCACCGTAGTCATTAATCCTTCTGCTACACCAAAATTATCATTAATCACTTTTACCAATGGCGCTAAACAGTTTGTTGTACATGACGCATTTGAAATAATGGCATCTGAGGGTTGTACCGTGGTATGATTTACTCCCATAACAAACATCGGCGCATCTTTAGATGGCGCTGATAATATTACTCGTTTCACCCCACTATTTTTCAAATGTGCAGTTGATTTTTCAATGGTATTAAAAAACCCTGTGCATTCTAAAACATATTCAACACCTGCCTTACCCCATTGTATATCTTCAGGATCGCGCTGAGCAGTAACTCTAATTGTTGTTCCGTTAACCACCAGAGCATTATTGACAACTTCAACTTCCCCTTTAAATCGCCCGTGTACAGAATCGTATTTTAATAAATATGCTAAATAATCAACATCTAACAAATCATTTATGGCCACCACCTCAACGTCATCCCGTTCAACTATGGCTCTTAAAGCCAATCGTCCTATTCTTCCAAAACCGTTTATTCCAACTTTTATCATATGTATATTGTAATATTATTAGATTGATAATATGTCTGCTATTCGTAACAGCTCTTTATTTACACTATTCTTACATCTCATTATTTCTACTATTGGCGTAGAGACCACCATATTGTTTCTTATACCAACCATGACATCTTGCTCTCCCTCTAACAATAGTTCAACAGCTCTCACTCCTAACCTGCTTGCTAAAACCCTATCAAAACACGTTGGACTACCACCACGTTGCAAATGACCTAATACTGTGACTCGAGGAGAATAATCTTCTAAATTTTCTTTCACATATTCTGCCAATTCAAAAACATTTTTACCTGTTTTATCGCCTTCTGCAACAATTACAATACTTGAAGTTTTTCCGTTCTTTTTACTACGTTGCAAACTTTCAATCAACTTTTCTAAAGGCTGATCTTCTTCAGGGATTAAAATTTCTTCTGCCCCAGCACCAACACCTGAATTTAATGCTATAAATCCAGCATCGCGTCCCATCACTTCAATAAAAAATAATCTATTGTGTGAACTAGCCGTGTCTCTAATTTTATCTACCGCATCTACTACAGTATTTAAAGCGGTATCATAACCAATTGTAAACTGTGTACCATAAATGTCATTATCAATAGTACCAGGAATACCAATCACCGGAATATCAAATTCCTTACTAAACAAGGCACCTCCAGTAAATGTACCGTCACCTCCAATTAACACTAAAGCATCAATACCCTCAGCTTTTAAATTTTGATAAGCCTTTGTACGTCCTTCAAATGACCTGAATTCTTCAGATCGTGCAGACTTTAATATTGTTCCTCCTTTATTAATAATATTTTTGACCCCTCTTGAGGTTAATTCAATACAGTCATGCTCAATAATTCCTTCATAACCTCTATAAAACCCTATACATTTTACTTGATAATAAGTACAAGCTCTAACAACAGCTCTGATTGCTGCATTCATACCTGGTGAGTCACCCCCAGAGGTCATTACACCTATTTTAGACACCTTTTTAGCCATTAATTTTCAATACGGTTTATTTGTTAACAAATATCAATTTAAAAATACAGAACATTTTTCTAATTTGGTTATTTTTAGCAGATATATTAACACTTTATTTACCTTATTTATGCAATTAGCTACTATTGATTATGCTATTATATTTGGTTTCTTTATTCTTTCATTAGTTATTGGCTTATTAGTCGCAAAACAAGCAGGAAAAAACAGTGAATCTTTTTTTCTTTCTGGAAGAAATATGCCGTGGTGGTTATTAGGATTTTCTATGGTTGCTACAACTTTTGCTGCAGACACACCAGGGTTAGTAACACAATTAGTTAGAGAAAATGGTGTATCAGGAAATTGGGTATGGTGGGCCATGCTACTAACCGGAATGTTAACGGTGTTCTTTTATGCAAAATTATGGCGAAAATCAGGAATAACTACAGATTTAGAATTTTATGAATTAAGATATAAAGGTAAAGCAGCAGGGTTTTTAAGAGGATTCCGCGCCGTATACTTAGGTGTTTTTTTTAATGTTATCACAATGGCAGGGGTATGTCTTGCTGGAGCAAAAATTGCGAACATACTACTTGGTATTTCTCAAGAAGAAACATTACTATACTCCTCTATTATTGTCGTTATTTATTCATCTTTAGGAGGGTTGAAAGGAGTATTAATAACCGATTTCATTCAATTTATCATCGCAATGATAGGATCTGTTTGGGCCACCATATACATTGTTAATTTGCCAGAAATTGGCGGATTAGACACCTTATTGACACACACCAATGTGAGTAACAAACTTTCCATATTACCAGATTTTTCTGACACTAGCGCCATTATAACTCTTTTAGTTATTCCGTTTGCTGTACAATGGTGGAGCACATGGTACCCAGGTGCTGAACCAGGAGGTGGTGGCTATATTGCACAACGCATGTTAGCGGCTAAAGATGAAAAACACGCTACATGGGCCACTCTATTTTTTAATTTTGCACATTATGCACTGCGCCCTTGGCCATGGATTATTGTAGGTTTAGCATCTCTTATACTGTTCCCATCTATCGAGAGTATCAATACAGCTTTTCCTAACTTAACTGCTGAAATGCAAGGCCATGATGTGGCTTATGCTGCTATGATGACCTACTTACCTGCTGGCTTAATCGGTATTGTTTTAACCTCGTTAATTGCTGCGTTCATGAGTACAATTTCTACTCAATTGAATTGGGGAAGTTCATATATTGTTAATGATTTTTACAGTAGGTTTATCAACCCAAATGCTAACGACAAGCAACTTGTTTTAGTAGGTAGATTATCTACAGTTGTATTAATGATTTGTGCCGCCTTATTTTCATTTTACTTGCAATCTGCTCATGATGTATTCAATCTACTATTACAAATTGGTGCGGGTACTGGGTTGCTTTTTATATTAAGATGGTTTTGGGACAGAATTAATCCTTACAGTGAAATTGCAGCAATGTGTATTTCATTTGTAATTGCTCTGATCTTTTTTATTAACGGAAAACTAGACACACCTGTATTTAATTTGGCCGGACATTGGCAATTAATAATTGGTGTATTTGTAACCACCCTTGGTTGGATAATTGTAACATTAGCCACATCACCTACTGATGCCAAAACTCTAAAACACTTCAATACTTTAATATATGGTGAAGACAGTAAATTTCATCATATAGGCTATAAGATTATTGCTTTTTTCTTAGGCGTCATTGGTACTTACAGTTTTTTATTTGCTACAGGGTATTTTATTTACGGAAAGACAACTTATGCCATAGTAGCCAGTGTAATTGCTCTATCCTGCAGTGCGCTACTCATTAAAAACTGGAACAAAATAAGTTAACATACTTCATTAAAAAAAAGCATCTAAAATTTTAGATGCTTTTTTTATTTACGTTTCTTTTCTCTAATAAAACTTGAAGGATCTTCTTCTTTTTGCTCTTCTTTTTCTGCAGTTTTACGTTTGCCTTTGAAAATTTTATTAATCAACTCTTCAAAATTATCAAAATCAACTTTATAAGAAATACCTACACCTTGTGTGTACCCAATTTCATTTGCTAATTCTGTTGCAGTTAAATCATTTTCTCTATTGAATATTTTAGCTCTCAATGTTCCATCTTCATTTAACAAAAACTCCACCTGTACATCACCAGCAACCACCGTTTTACTTACCCCACCAACAGGAATACCTACCTTACCATTTATCAATATTCTATCAGAAATTTGAGTGGATACTGTAAAACCAAATCTATCTTCTATACGTTGCTCTTCTAATGGATTGTTCTCCCCTTGCTCATAGTTTAATCCGATTTTAAATTTATCGTCAGCTTTAGACAACATGTTATTTACTAAAATAGTAGCGCGCTCTACTAAATTTCCTGTAACCGCACTTTGTCCATAAGAATAAGCTCCTGTAAATTGCCCAGAAGTTACTAATGACAACGCTTGTTTATCTCTAAACTCTTTATCATCTAATTTATAAAGTAACTCAGATTTGGCTACAGAATTGGTTTTAGGAAACTGGATATCAAAGTTAACATTAGGCTGCATCAGACCACCATTAAGATGGATGACAACATCAACTGGTATTTTTCTGTTTATTGAAGGGTTATCTAATAATATTGCTGGGTTTGCCATAGTGCTATACACTGCAGCCATATTTAAACGTGCATTAAACGGATTTCCATCCCAGTTTATTGTACCTCCTGGTTTTACTGCAAAGCGTTTTTCAATAAACCCTCCTTGTAAAAAGTTATTTCCATACACAAAGTTGTAAGTTCCTTCACTCACCATAAAGTCACCATACATATTGAATTTATCATTTGTATTAATTTCAATACGCATTAACCCTGCGCCTCTACCTTTTAACACACTTCCTGCATCTTGATCTAACACTATTTCAATTTCAGCATCAGGAGTTACATTCAAATCAAACTCTAATTCTAACCCGCTAATGTCTTTAGGTAAATTTGCATCAACACCTGTTTGATCAAGTTTTTTATGTTTAGATATTGTTTTTATAAATGAGTTATCTCCTACAGATTCCGAATCGCTAATTGGAATTTTAAATACGGTATTTTCTTTTGTGGTTGCATCTACTTTAACTAACAACTCACTTGTTGGACCTAATAACTCTGCCGTACCCGCGATAAATGCTTTACCATAATACAATGAGTTTTCTTCTTGCTTTTTATCTAACACTAATAAGTTATTAGATGAAATTTTCAAACCTAGCTCCCAGTCTGTAAAATAATTGTGTTCTACAAAACCATTCAAACGTCCGGAAGTGTAATGTTTAGTATCTAATATTGCAATGTTATCACATATAAAACGTTTATTCTCTAAATTAACTATAGCATCGTTCTCTACATCAAAATCAATATTTAAATACGGTATATACAGTCCGGCTTCATCTAAAGACAACTGTCCGGAAAAATCTGGGTTATCATAATCACCAAAAAGTGTTGCATTTCCTGAAGCAAAGCCGCGAATATTTGATATGACATCCTCACCTAACGAACTAAAAAATGACAAATCAAATTTTTCTAAAGCAAGATCTAATTTTAATTGTGGGACATTTGGAGATACATCAAGACTTCCGTTTGCACTAAAAGATTGCAAATTATCATTAATAATATTAGATCTGATCTTGTAATTATTAAATTCGTCATTTCCTTCTACATTAACAGTAAAATCTCCTAAAAGATGGTCATTAATATTGAAGTCAGAAATGGTCAAACCAGCTGAAGGCTTGTAAATTCCTTTCTGTTGTAACAATATAGCATCACCATTAGCCAGACCTTTAAACTTAAAATGCTTAATCTCTGGTATTAATTTTGACAGTCGGGCATCTTTCACATTTAGGGTGATGTTCTTCTCCTCTGTACCATGAAGCTCACCTTTTAACTTTAAAAACTCTGCACCATGACTAATAATAAATTCTTTTAAATAGATGTCTTTAAAATCTTTATCAAAAACCAACTTAGAGTTTTTAGTATTCTGCTCATTAATAAACCAGTTGTAATCGTTTATTGTAACATCAGATTTTTTAAACCCAATAACCGACTTGTTTTCTGCGTTAATGGTATGATATAAGTTAAGATTGTAACTATCATTATTCAATTTACCTCCTTTAAACTCTGTTCTGAAAAATAACGTATCGCTTATTGTTTTATTAATCAGGTTAAATTCTGAAACATTATAAAAATCCGTTTTTACGTTATCAATACCTACAAACGCATTAAATAAAGGGTTGGAGTTATCAAGCTGAATATTAATATTTTCGAAACTATTATTCTGAAAACTAATTTTTGACGATTTCACATTTAATTTAAAATCTTCAACCTTACTTGACACTTTCCCTTTAAAAACAGCTTTGTTATGTATAACAATATCAGGATAGAAAATTTCTGTTAATTTATTTTCAATCTTTATATTAAAGTCAAAAAACTGATCTTTAGCTACACGTATTGGTCTGTAGTTTGTGTATATACTCCCCAAGTCGTTTTGGGCTAAGGCAAACAACTCTTCAAACCTAAATTTACCTACAATAGTACCGTTAATAATTTCTGGTGAATGTATAGCAATTGTTCTAATACGCTCGTCATCAAATGACGATGTGACTTTAAAATCTTGAAAATAAAAGTCATCATGTTGATTTTTGTAGTAAGTATTTGCAAACACAACTTCTCCAACGGCATCATTAATTCCAGTACCTTTCATTTTCATTACAACATCACCCTTAAATACTGAAATACTATCTCTAGACACTAAGTTTATTGCGTTAAAATCTGCATAATCAATTGTTGCTTTAAAATCATAATCATTAATTTTTGATGACATATCTACCAAACCATCAAACTTTAATTGAAAATTTTGATCATCAACAACTAAGTTCCCTTTAAAGACTTTATTATGAATTTCTCCTCCAACATCAAGATTTTTATATCGGTAATTATTAATTTCTATAGAAGATATTTTACCTTTTACTAAAGAGTTTAAATATTCTAGTGTAAAGCCATGCCCGTCAATATTTACATTACATGTAATAAGCCCTAATGTATTTTCATCTAATAACTTCCCTAAATCAAACGATTTAAATGAGGTGACTCCTACATAATTAGCTTGGTCTATATCCTCGATATTTGACAGTTCTAAATCTGCATTAACCTCACCAATAGAAGTAACAATATTAACATCTGTAGTTATTGTTTCTGTTGTAATAATAGAATTTCCAACAATAGTAAACACGCCTAAATTTCTAAATGTTGATGGAATGTTCTTTCCTAATAAACCAGGCAACATTTTTTTCAAGTCTGTATAAGTAGACTTCAATTTATCAAAATCTGCTACGAGCTTAAAGCTATCATCTTGTTTTGACAGTAAGTTTTTAAAGTTAAAATCGCCATCAATAACCGTATTGTTTAATGTTTTTAATTTTAAATCTGGCAACTTCAAATCGTTTAAAGTACCTGAAAGCGTTGTAGAAAATGTAGCGACATCTGTACCGAATTCATCATAAAAATGATTCAAATCTGCGTATGCAATCGTTGAATTTAAAAACTTTGCTTTGAGCTTGACCTTATTATTAAAATCTGAAAAATCTGATCGTTTATAATCAAAAACTAAGTCGCCATAAATATGTGAAGCAGCTGTTGACAGTTGAATATCATCAAACCGCATTTGAGTAAGCGTATATGAAAAGGCCGTTTTCAACTGTTCTATCTGAAGTCCTCTATGGTCTAACATATTTGCTGAATGTACTTTAACATCAACGTTAGGCCCATTTATAGTCAAAGCACCGCCTTCAATATTTAATTTTTTAAAATCTAATATTTTTGGTGCTACTATATTTTCATCAATCAACCTGAATCTACTGTTTTCAATCAGTACGCCTTTTGAGGTCATTAAAAAGTTTGAGGGTGACCGATCTTTAATAGAATCTTTACTATCAAAGCTCGCTATAAATACGTCTAAACTAGTATCTGTCTCACCTTTATACGTTTTAATTATAAAATCGAGTTCATCAATCTCAATAGCATCAAAAAATAAATCGCCTTCACTCAACTCTTTAAAATCAAGAATAGATGTATTTAAAGTTCCAATATAAGCCAGAGTATCTTTATGATGATCTTCAATTAATATTTCTTTTAAAGCCACATCGCCCCAGAAATTCAAACCTACCTTACCAACTGTAATGCTTGTATCATAGGTTTCGTTAAGCGCATTAGTAACTTTTTTTCCTAATTGGGTTTGTACGTATGGTATTGAAAGTAAAAGCATCAATAACAAAAACAATAGTAACAGAATAACAATTACTCTAAATAGTATTTTTCTTAGTTTTTTGATAGACTTTATTGTTTTAACTTTGCTAACTAATTTTACAAATATTGTGCCTTAATTTATGACTTCAACAGATATTTATATCCTTGCTATAGAATCATCTTGTGATGATACTGGTGCCGCTGTATTATGTAACGGCAAAGTACTGAGTAATGTTGTTGCAAACCAAGATATTCACACAAAATATGGTGGTGTTGTACCTGAATTAGCATCTCGTGCACATCAGCAAAACATTGTACCTGTTGTTCATCAAGCCTTAGCTCAAGCAAATATCGACAAAAAACAGCTAAATGCCATAGCTTTTACACAAGGACCTGGATTAATGGGGTCATTACTTGTTGGAACCTCATTTGCAAAGGCTTTTGCCCAAGGGTTAAATATTCCATTACTTGCTGTAAACCACATGCAAGCCCATATTCTAGCACACTTTATAGATGATGACCAACAAACCAAACCTGAGTTCCCGTTTTTAGCAATGACCATTTCTGGCGGCCATACTCAAATTGTTAAAGTCAATGGCTATTTTGACATGACCGTTATTGGAGAAACTATGGATGATGCCATTGGTGAAGCTTTTGACAAAAGTGCCAAAATATTAGGTTTGCCCTACCCTGGAGGCCCTTTAATAGATAAAAAAGCAGCGCTTGGAAATCCTAAAGCATTTGAATTCCCTAAACCAAAGGCTCCCGATTTAAACTTTAGTTTTAGCGGATTAAAAACTGCTGTTCTATATTTTATTCAGAAAAAAGTAAAGGAGAATCCAAATTTCATTAACGAAAACATTAATGATGTGTGCGCTTCACTTCAACATACCATCATTAGTATTGTTATAGACAAACTCAAAAAAGCATCAAAAACCACTGGTATTAAACGTATTGCTATTGGTGGTGGTGTTTCTGCTAATTCTGGTATTAGAAAAGCTTTAATAGACGGAGAGCAAAAATACGGTTGGACAACATACATTCCTAAATTTGAGTACACCACAGATAATGCAGCAATGATTGGAATTGTTGGATATTTAAAGTACCTTGAAAACGATTTTTCTAACGAACACACTACTGCAAATGCACGTTTTAAAATTTAAATTACTTACAAGCATTATTTGTTTGTTTAGCTCATTGTTAATTTATGCGCAAGATGAAGCTTCTATCAAACAAGAGCTACAGGCTGTTACTACAATTGAAACTGCTCGTGCGTTCGTAAAAGAACACTCACATTTAAACTCAAAAATTTACACCTACAATCAGGAGAAACACACTAATGACTTATCAAAACAACTGTTTCAACTAGAACAAGGTGAAACATTAGTAGTAAAACAAAAAAATAACGAAGTGATTTATAAGGTCATTTCAATCACTCCTACTAAACACTACAGAGCCAGTTACATCTATTTTAACGGAAAAAAGATGGACAAGTCTAACATATTAACTCTACGTCAGCAACTTAAAGAACGTTTGTTATCCGGAAGTGAATTTAAAGATATTGCTGGTCAGTTTTCAATGGACAGAAATGCAAGCAGAGGTGGCGATTTAGGATGGTTTGAAGAACGCTATATGTTTCCTGAATTTATTGAAGGGTTAAACACACATAACACTGACGATTTATTTTTCATTGACCTAGTAGACAAAAACAAGTATTACTTGGTAAAAAAAACTGATGAACAGAAAAATATTAATCTACTTACTGTTTTAAAAGTTAACTTATAACACGTTGTTTTTTAATGCAATTATTTTACAGCCCAAATATCAATACAGAGCACCAACAGTTTACGTTTTCAAAAGAAGAAAGCAAACATATTGTTCGTGTGCTACGCAAAAAAGAAGGTGATAAACTAACCATTACTAACGGTAAAGGAACCTTGTATTTTGTTGAACTTATTGTAGCTGACGCTAAAAATTGTATTGTTCAAATTAACTCTGAAGAGCAACAATCAAAACACAATTACAAGCTGCATATAGCCATTGCTCCTACAAAAATGAATGATAGGATGGAATGGTTTTTAGAAAAAGCTACAGAAATAGGCATTGATGAAATAACTCCTATAATCTGTGATAATTCTGAACGAAAAGTCATTAAAAAAGATCGCTTTGAAAAAATTATTCAAAGCGCTATGAAACAATCATTACAAACGCATTTACCACAATTAAATGATGCCATATCATTTAATCAGTTTATTACAAAAAACCATCACGAGCAACTATTCATTGCGCATTGTGAAGAGCAAGATAAAAAACTGCTACAAACTGAAGTAGTAGCAGAACAGAGTTATACAATTTTAATTGGACCAGAAGGCGATTTTTCTACTAAAGAAATTACAGCCGCTACAAACAACGGATGTATTCCAGTATCATTAGGTAATACCCGTTTACGCACAGAAACCGCAGGTATTGTTGCTTGTCATACAATTGCCATGACTAACAGCTAAATGAAAACTATTTATAAATTCATATTAATCTTTGCCACCCCACTCTTTGTAATTGGACAAGAAGTGGCAGTGCTAAAATATAATGGTGGTGGTGATTGGTACTCAAACCCTACGGCATTAACCAACTTAATTCAGTTTTGCAATACAAACATCAATACAACTATAAAGCCTAAATATAAATCCGTTGAAGTTGGTAGTGCAGAAATACACCAATACCCATTTGTACATATGACGGGACATGGCAATGTACATTTTACTGCAGAAGATGCTGAAAATCTCAGGCAATACCTTTTGTCTGGAGGATTTTTACACATTGATGACAATTACGGAATGGACACTTATATTAGAAAAGAACTCCTTAAAGTTTTTCCGAAAAAAGAACTCATTGAAGTACCATCAACACATCATATTTTCAATTCAGCCTTTTCATTTCCTAAGGGTTTGCCTAAAATTCATGAACACGATAATAAAAAACCTCTAGCTCTAGGGTATTTTCATAACGGGAAATTAATTTGCCTTTACACTACTGAGTCAGATTTAGGTGATGGTTGGGAGAATCCTGAAATACATAATGACCCTGAACACATTCGCTTAAAAGCTTTACAAATGGGTGCAAATATTATCACATACGCATTTAACAACTAATTCCTTTTTTTTGTGGCACAACTTACACATTACTCCTCTAAATTTAAATCACAAAGCTTTCCTATTACTGTCATTTGTGAGAATGTAACCAATGCTCCGAATATCGGGTCACTGTTTAGAGTTTGTGATGCATTTGGAGTTGAACGCATCGTTTTTAGCGGAGAACATCTTGTTATTCCTTCTAGAAAAATGCAAAAAACATCTCGGGCTACCGAAAAATACGTGCCTTTTGAAATTATAAACAATACAAAAGACTACTTAGATTCTATTGCTGAGTCACACCACATAATTGCCATTGAAATTACAGATAACAGCACACCTATTCAATCGCACACTTTTAACATTAATAAACCAATTGCTGTTGTTATAGGTGATGAAAACTTCGGGATTTCAGAAACTATTTTAGAAAACTCTAATACTATTGTACACATTGAAATGTTTGGTAAAAACTCAAGTATGAATGTCATTCAAGCAGCAAATATTGCATTATACGAACTCACAAAACAAATGGTTAACTAAAAATTGTTATTTTTAATATCCGTTTAATAAAAATCTACAACATTGAATTCATCAAATTCTAAAGCCATCAGTAATGGCATTTTAAGAGCTTTTGCCATCATAGTTGGCATCTCCTTACTTTTGTTTTTTTTATTCAAAATAAGCTCTGTAATTACTTATATTGCTATATCTGGAGTAGTTTCACTTATTGGAAGACCAATAACCATTTTTTTAAGACGTAAACTAAAATTTAAAAATTCTATTGCCGTAGTCATCACTATGCTTGTTTTGTTAAGTGTATTAATTGGTGTTGCTGCTATGTTTATTCCTTTAATTAAAAGTCAAGGTGACAATCTCGCTTTATTGAATTACACAGAACTAGAAGCTAATTTCAACTTCTTAATTACAGAAATCAACACATATTTAAGCGCACATAATATTGATTTACTAAAAACATTACAGGATTCTGATGTTTTATCTAAACTTAATGTAAATGCCATACCTGATTTACTAAACTCAATTTTAAGTATGCTTGGAAGTATAAGTATTGGCTTATTTTCAGTGCTATTTATATCCTTTTTCTTTTTAAAAGACAGCAGATTATTAGAAGACGGCATACTTATTTTTATGCCAGAGCAAAAAGAACGTCGTTTGAAAAAATCATTTGAAAAAATTAAAAACTTATTATCGCGTTATTTTATAGGACTAGTACTGCAAATACTCATCCTATTCATAATCTACACAACAGTTCTCTTAATCTTTGGAATTAAAAACGCATTAGTGATTGCGTTTTTATGTGCTTTATTAAACCTAATTCCGTATATAGGACCATTAATAGGCGGTATGGTAATGATGGTGCTATCTATGAGTAGCAATTTAGGGCATGATTTTCAAACTGTAATTTTACCTAAAACTAGCTATGTGATGATTGGTTACGCCATTGCACAAATCATAGATAATTTTATCAATCAACCGTTAATATTTTCTAATAGTGTTAAATCTCATCCATTAGAAATCTTTCTTATTATCGTGATTGGAGGATTGCTTTTTGGCGTGCTAGGAATGATTGTTGCCGTACCAACATACACAGCTATAAAAGTTATTGCAAAAGAGTTCATGTCAGGCAATAAAATTGTTCATGAGATGACAAAAAACCTTTAATTTAAACAGTAACTCACACAGTTGCCACACTAATTTAAAATCTAATCCTTTACTTTGAATAAAAACATACTAAATACTGATATTCAGGAGTTTATGAAAAAATTTAATTATACTGACATTTCGTCATTACTCCTAAAAAAAGCATTGTTTAAAGAAGTCAGTCAGCAAGAGTTAGCAGAACAAATTATAGCCAGACAGAAGTGTAAAAACAAACTACCTCTATGGTATAAATCTAATGAAATTTATTACCCAAACAAATTAAATATTGAGCAAACCTCATCAGAAAAAACTGCCAAATACAAAGCCGAATTAGTTTCAGGAAAACACCTAATTGACCTAACTGGTGGCTTCGGAATTGATAGCTATTATTTTTCTAAAAAAATAGACCAGGTTACCCATTGTGAAATCAATCCAAACCTTTCAGAAATTGTAGCACACAATTACTCTAAATTAGACTGTGAAAACATTAACACCATAACTGCTGATGGTATTGACTTTCTCAATCAAAATTCAACAACTTATGATTGGATTTACATCGACCCATCAAGACGAAATGATGTAAAAGGCAAGGTGTTTTTATTAAATGATTGTTTACCAAATGTACCAGAACACATCAATGTACTTTTTAATAAAGCTGATAACATCTTAATAAAAACTTCTCCTCTACTCGATATAAAAAATGGTATTCGAGAATTAAAATACGTGAAAAACATTCATGTCGTTGCAGTACAAAACGATGTAAAAGAATTGTTATTTACATTAGAACATAAATATGATGGACCAATACACATCAAAACAGTCAACATTACTAAACCCACACCACAAGCTTTTGAGTTTATATTAGACACTCCAGCTACAGTAAATTACAGTAACGCTAAACAGTATTTATACGAGCCTAACGCTGCGATTTTAAAATCTGGCGGATTTAATACCATAGCTCAACAATTTAACCTAAACAAATTACATCAACATTCGCATTTATATACATCTAATGAGCTCATAGAATTTCCAGGAAGACGTTTTGAAGTTGTTGAAGCACTAGAATACAACAAAAAAACATTAAAAAAACGTTTTAAAAACTCAAAAGCTAACATTACAACTCGTAATTTCCCAAAATCAGTTGACATCATTAAAAAAGAATTACAGATTAAAGACGGTGGTGATGTGTATTTGTTTTTTACAACCGCTCCCAACTCTGAAAAAGTTGTATTACAATGCAATAAGATTAACATTTGCTAACAAAATAAATATCACTTATATTTAGCATCATTTATAAACTACAATCATAAAATCTATTAAAAACACATGGAAGCTTTATACCAATTTTCTAATAGTATAACCCCAATTTCCAGAGAAGCATTTGCCTTAGTCGCACCACATCTAAAACACTTTAAATGCAAAGCCAACACTGTTTTATGTGATGTAGGTGATGAATCTAAATACGTGTTCTTTATTGTATCTGGAATTGTAAGAACATCTACTGAAACAAAAAAAGGCAAGGTATTTACACGTGAATTGTACACTAAAAATCAATTCTGTGGTCCAATGTCAGACATGATTAAAGACAAACCTTCTACTTATCTATATGAAACTCTAACCGATTGTGAGATTATCAGGTCTGAACACAAACAAGTGCAAAAATTATATGATTCGCACCCAGAGTTGATGCGTTTTGAAATTAAAATGCTTGAACACGCTTATATTAAGTTAGAAAGAACTATTATTAGCTTAGGCACAAAAGATACTAAAGAACGCTACCTAAATCTCCTTGAAAGACTTAAAGGCATTGAAAATTTAATTCCTCAATACCAAATTGCATCATACTTAGGGGTTACTCCAATACAATTAAGTAGAATACGAAAGAGTTTAAAAGAAGAAATCGAACAATAAAAAAAGGCGCTTTTGAGCGCCTTTTTTTATTTCTTACAACAACTATTATCGTACTAGTTTTTTATACTTGATACGTTTTGGCATTAAATCACCTCCAAGACGTTTCTTTTTATTCTCTTCATACTCAGAGTATCCACCTTCAAAGAAGTATACTTCAGAATTTCCTTCAAATGCTAAGATATGCGTACAAATTCTATCTAAAAACCATCTGTCATGCGAAATAACTACTGCACATCCTGCAAAGTTCTCTAAACCTTCCTCAAGCGCACGTAACGTATTCACATCTAAATCGTTTGTTGGCTCATCTAACAACAATACATTTCCTTCCTCCTTTAAAGTCATTGCCAAGTGTAAACGGTTACGCTCCCCTCCTGATAGCAATTCTACCTTTTTATTCTGCTCACTTCCAGAGAAGTTAAAACGGCTCAAATAAGCTCTCGAATTAACTTCTTTTCCACCCATTAGTATCAACTCTTGCTCGTCACTAAAGTTTTGCCAAATAGTTTTACTTGGGTCTATATTTGAATGCGACTGATCTACATAGGCAATCTTGGCTGTATCACCTACATTAAACTGACCTTTATCAGGAGTTTCTTCTCCCATAATCATTTTAAAAATTGTTGTTTTACCAGCACCATTAGGCCCAATTACCCCAACAATACCTGCTTGTGGCAGATTAAAGTTTAAATCGTCATATAGCAACTTATCATCAAAGGCTTTACTTACTCCAGACGCCTCAATTACATTTGTTCCTAATCTTGGCCCATTTGGAATGTATATTTCTAATTTTTCATCCAATTGCTTCTGATCCTGACTCATCAACTTATCATAGTTCTTCAAACGTGCTTTTTGTTTAGTTTGTCGTCCCTTAGCACCTTGTTGCACCCATTCCAACTCTCGTTCTAATGTTTTTTGACGTTTAGATGCTGTTTTAGATTCTTGAGCCATACGTTTAGACTTTTGATCTAACCATGATGAATAGTTTCCTTTCCACGGAATACCTTCTCCTCTATCTAATTCTAAAATCCACCCTGCTATATTATCTAAAAAGTATCTATCGTGCGTTACAGCAATTACAGTACCTTTATACTGCGCTAAATGTTGTTCTAACCAATGTACAGATTCGGCATCTAAATGGTTTGTAGGCTCATCTAACAACAATACATCGGGCTCTTGAAGTAATAAACGACATAGTGCTACTCTACGTTTTTCTCCTCCAGACAGCACACCAATTTTCTTATCGCCATCTGGTGTACGTAATGCATCCATCGCTATTTCAAGCTTGGTATCAAGCTCCCACGCGTTAACAGCATCAATTTCATCTTGTAAAACAGCTTGACGCGCCATAAGCTTATCCATCTTATCTGCATCACTATAAACCTCTTCTAAACCAAACATGTCGTTGATTTTATTGTATTCATCAAGCACAGCAACAATTTCTGCGGCACCTTCTTTTACAACTTCTAAAACCGTTTTTTCAGGATCAAGTTTTGGTTCTTGTTCTAAATACCCTGTTGTAAATTCTTTATCAGAAACCACATCACCCTGGTAATTTTTATCAATTCCTGCAATAATTTTAAGTAAAGTAGATTTACCTGAACCGTTTAACCCAAGAATTCCAATTTTTGCACCGTAAAAGAAACTCAAATAAATGTTTTTTAATACTGGTGTATTAGCAGACTTGAACGTTTTTGTAACGCCAGTCATTGAAAATATAATTTTCTTATCGTCAGACATAATTTCGATTATTAATTTTAAAGGTTGTAAATATCGTGAATGATTTCTTTATTTAAAAGCTCTACAGTAATTAACTCATAAATTGCAAGCATAAAAAAACCCAGAGCGAAAAACTGCTTTTTGGGGATACAATTTTATCGGTAGTTCTCTGGGTTAAATTAACTAAAGGCCAAATTTAATATTTTTTAGTTATAAAACAAATATATCTGACAATCTTACAAAACACTAACTATCAAACAAATACACAGTTTCATGTTTATCGTCTTACAAATCTTGACTAATTGGCAAAAACCCCATTTTTCCCTGCTGATAATCACGCATAGCTTCCAACAACTCTGTTTGAGTATTCATAACATAAGGTCCGTAACTGGCTACTTTTTCATTTAGTGGTTCACCAGACAAAAACAACAACTTACTATTCTCCTTTGACCTAATTACAATCTCATCACCATCATTATTAAACTCTATTAACTGACTCTTTCCTTCTTTAAGTTCAATAGTTTCATTCACCAACACGTTACCTTTTAACAAATACAACATGGACTGGTGCAACTTATTAATAGGTATACGTACCATCCCATTAGTTTGCATATCAATCATATAAGTATTTACTGGGGTTTGAGTCGTAATTTTCCCACCAACCCCATTATATTCACCTGCTATAACTTGAACTGACACCTTATTCCCATCTTCAGATACTGAATTGAAATCTTGAAATGCTACGTGTTGATATTTTGGTTGCATTAATTTCTTTTCCGAAGGCAAATTCAACCATAACTGAATACCTTCTAACACCCCACCTTTCTCAATAAATTCTTTTGTTGGTCCTTCTGCATGAATAATTCCTCTTCCAGAAGTTGTCCATTGTACATCTCCAGCCTTAACAATACTTGAGTTTCCTAATGAATCCCGATGCAATTGCTCACCTTGAATTAAAAATGTAATCGGCTCAAAACCTCTATGCGGATGTGGCCCTAAATCAAAAGGATTATTATCTCTACTAATTTCATACGGACCATAATGATGTAACAATATAAACGGATCAATACGCTCTATATTTTTAGACGGTATTGGTTGTCGCAATTGTATTGCTCCCATTTGCACTAAATCACTCCTTCCTATATGTTTGATTGTATTTAATTTCATAATATTCCTGCTTTACACACAGAGACTATCATCTTATTTTATCTAATATTTCATTCAATACCTTAGCCTCTGCATCTGTTATAGTTTTTAAAAAACCTGGTTTTTCTGCTTTATCAATTTCCAACAACAGAAGTTTCCCTTTTTCAGATATGTTAACATACACCACTCGCCTATCATGCTCACAACGATAGCGTTCAATTAATGCTTTGTCAAGTAATTTATCCATTAACCGTGTAGCATTAGGTGATTGTTCTATCATCCGTTCTTTTACCAACTGCACTTTAATCGCTTCTTTTGCACCTCTTAATATTCTTAAAATATTAAATTGTTGTGGTGATATTCCATAGGGTTTGAAAAATGACACTTCATTCTTATTAAGCCAACTTGCAGTGTACTTAATATTAATTAGCGCTTTTATTTTTTCTGATGGAAAAGAAGATTGTATGTCTTTAGAAATATCTCCCATTACAACGCAGCTTGTAATTTTTCTACTGCAGCTTTTAACTGACTGTTTAAAGTGTCATCTACAACAACACCATCTTTTAAATTGTCAAAAAACGATGGGAATGACAAATCTGACACAATATGTCCTCCCATATACGAAAATCTACCTTTAGCAATTTCTAATACAGTTGCTCCGCCTCTAGCACCTGGAGATGTCGCTAACAATAACATTGGTTTTTCCGACCATAATTTACCATCTATACGAGACATCCAATCAAATGCATTTTTAAACGCTGTACTATATGCGCCATTGTGCTCTGCTAATGACAGCACGATGCCGTCTGTTTTCTTAATCTCACTTAATAAATCATGAGCCTCCTGAGGTATTCCGTTTTCATTCTCTAAATCAATTCCATATAAAGGCAAATTATAATCGTTTAAATCTAACACCTTAACCTCCACCTCATTTAACATATTGGCTGTGTGAATTGCCAAAGTTTTATTAATTGAGTTTACACTATTACTTCCTCCTAATGCGATTACTTTTTTCATTATGTTTTTTTATGTTCTTAAATTAATTAACTACTCGTCTCCTGTTTTTAAACTATTTCAGATTGTATTTGTGTTTCACCTTTTAGCAACTTTGCTACAGGACATTCACTTGCTACTATTAAAAGTTGTTGTTTCTGCTCTTGTGTGACTTCGTTTTCAAAAGAAATCTCTTCTATTAATATTGTTGTTAACCCTTTTGAAGTCAATTTATTTTTTTGAAACACATTGACTGTAACCTCCCCTAAGCTCCACCCAACTTGATTTGCATACACTCTAATTGTCATACTTACACATCCTCCTATAGCAGCCAATAAATATTCAATTGGTGTTGGAGCCGTATTCTCTCCTCCATCTACAATAGGTCTATCCATTTCTATCATTTGCCCTCTTGCATTTGACTGTGCCTTATAACCTGTGTTTGATAACACCGTTTTAACTGCTGCTCTTTTCATTTATAGTACTCTTAAACTATATACAAAGTTAGGATAAATTATTTTATTTACCAAGGAAAATAAAAACACGGTATTTATTTGTAGTTTTATAGTTGACTCTAATAAATATAGTTTGTACATTAGCAGACCAATTTAACGATACTCATGGATATACAATTCAATAAAAACGAAGACTATAACAAACTATTATTAACTGACTTAAAACAACGTTTAGCAAAGGTTAAACTAGGTGGTGGTCAGAAAAGAATTGAAAAACTTCATTCTAAAGGAAAAATGACTGCTCGTGAGCGTATTGATTATTTATTAGATAGAAATAAACCTTCTATTGAAATAGCTGCCTTTGCTGGAGATGATATGTATGAAGAACACGGCGGATGCCCATCGGCAGGAGTTGTTGTTAAAATTGGTTATGTGAGTGGCAAACAATGTATTGTTGTAGCAAATGACGCTACAGTAAAAGCTGGAGCTTGGTTCCCTATAACTGCAAAAAAGAATTTAAGAGCACAAGAAATATCTATAGAAAATAAATTACCTATTATTTATTTGGTAGACAGTGCCGGAGTGTACTTACCAATGCAAGATGAAATTTTTCCAGATAAAGAGCACTTTGGAAGAATATTCAGAAATAATGCAGTAATGAGTAGTATGGGTATTACTCAAATAGCGGCAGTAATGGGTAGTTGTGTTGCTGGTGGGGCCTACTTACCTATTATGGCTGACGAGGCAATGATAGTTGACAAAACTGGGAGTATCTTTTTAGCTGGTAGTTATTTGGTAAAAGCAGCAATTGGAGAAACTATAGATAATGAAACCTTGGGCGGTGCTACTACGCACTGTGAAATTTCTGGTGTAACAGATTATAAAGCAAAAGATGATAAAGACGCTCTGGACACCATTAAAAGAACAATGGGCCGAATTGGAGACTCTGATAAAGCCGGATTTAATCGTGCTGAACCAAAACACCCAAAGCTAAATCCTGAAGATATTTTTGGTATTTTACCAGAATCTAGAGCAGAACAGTATGATATGATGGAAATCATTACCCGTATGGTTGATGATTCTGAGTTTGATGAATATAAAGCCGGATATGGTCAAAGTTTAATTACAGGATACGCTAGAATTGATGGCTGGGCAGTAGGTATAGTGGCCAATCAACGAAAATTAGTGAAAACTAAAAAAGGAGAAATGCAATTTGGCGGGGTGATTTATTCTGACTCTGCTGATAAAGCTACTCGTTTTATTGCTAACTGTAATCAGAAAAAAATCCCATTAGTGTTTTTACAAGATGTTACTGGATTTATGGTTGGAAGCAAATCTGAACATGGTGGAATCATTAAGGATGGAGCAAAAATGGTAAATGCCGTAAGTAACTCAGTAGTTCCTAAGTTTACTGTTGTTATAGGAAATTCTTATGGCGCTGGAAATTACGCAATGTGCGGAAAAGCATATGATCCTAGGTTAATTTTTGCATGGCCAAGTGCAAACTTAGCCGTAATGAGTGGGAACTCTGCAGCTAAAGTGTTGTTACAAATTGAAACTGCGGCATTAAAAAAACAAGGCGAAGACATTACTCCAGAAAAAGAAGCTGAGCTTTACGATACTATAAAAGCACGATACGATAAGCAAATTTCTCCATACTATGCTGCTTCTAGAATATGGACAGATGCCGTAATTAACCCTTTAGACACAAGAAAATGGATTTCAATGGGCATAGAAGCCGCTAATCAAGCTCCTATTGAGAAACCGTTCAATTTAGGCGTTATACAAGTTTAAAAAACTTGCTTCTTATAAAAATAAGCGCAACGCTTTACAAATCAATACGTTGCGTTTTTATTTTATTTGATTTTTTCGTATATTAATACTACACTAAATCAAATATTATGGGCACTTTAAAACACTTAAATAAATGGGCTAACGCACATACGTATTACCCATTAGACATCATTCGCATAGGCTTAGGCGCATTCATATTTTATAAAGGGTTATACTTTATGAATAACTCTCTCATTTTAGCTGAGCTTATTGAACCTTTACGAAATTATGTTGGCGAAATCATATTACTCCACTATGTTGTTCCTGCACATTTAATAGGAGGATTACTTATTATTTTTGGTCTACTAACTCGTTGGGCATTAATAGCTCAAGTTCCCGTATTAGTGGGTGCAGTACTCATAAACATTTTAGGAGCAATGAATCTGTTAAATTTAATTACAGCAAGTATTGTTTTACTATTAGCAATATTTTTTATTGTTTACGGTTCTGGCAAACATTCAGCTGATTACTACTTTAAGATGGAACAATAAATTAGATATAAAAAAACGGCTACAATATCTTGTAGCCGTTTTTTTATACTTTATAACTATTAACTATCAGAGTCTAAATAATTTGGTATTCCATCACCATCAGTATCGTCATTCGTAGCATCACCATCACCATCTATATCTTCGTTTATAGTTAGTATCGGATCATCATCATCATTATTATCTGCAGCATTTGGTATCAAATCATTATCTGTATCATCATTTGATAAATCATGATTACCATCTAAATCTTCCAGATAACTTGGCACCCCATCTTGGTCATGATCAGTAACAACCATATTCATAACCTTAAACGTAAATACTAAAGGCGCAAAAGGCGCTATTGTAGCTGGTGGATTTGCGAAATAACCCAAACCTGAAGGCATAAATACTGCCCCTACACCAAAATCATTAAACGTATTTGTTCCATCACCATTAGGTGAGCTAGTAGCAGCTGTCTTAAAATTATCAGATATTGATTCTGAAAATCCTTTAACTGTAGTTGATAAATCTAACCATACTGGGTGAATTTGCTCATCAAAAGGGATAGAGTCATTTAACTCAACTCCTCTGTATGACATAAAGGTAGAATCACAAAATTTTGGCTGTTCTGGGCCATTCCCGTTTCTAACTCTCAAAATATATAAGTTTTGATCTACATCACTATCATAAACTGATTTTGTTTCAACAATATCAATCAATCGTTGCCTCACAAATACTGTAGTATCATCAATATCATTCCCATCTATAACACCATCGTTATTAGAATCATATCCTATTACCTCAGCTTCATCAGTAATTTTAATATCATAATTAAAATCATTAATGTTTCCTGCATTTGCAAATTCTTCTTCATTATAATAATGTGTTGAAAGAAATTCAACTAAAAGCTCATCATCTACTACTGCTTGATCTTCAACTTGTACTAACACAAAAAGCTCCTCATCATCTTTTTTACAAGAAAATAAACTGACAAGAGCAACAATTAAAAATATATTTTTAGATATTCTATTCATCATAATCATAATTTGCGTGCAAGATACAATTTTATCTTATTTTTGTTTTTATTTTAACATTGATTTTAAAGAAAATGAGAGTTGATAAATATTTATGGTGCACCCGATATTTCAAAACTAGAAGTTTGGCTACAGATGCCTGTAAAAAAGGCCATGTTAGAATCAATGGTAGCCAGGTAAAACCTGCTAGAGACATCTACCCTACTGATACAATAACTGTACGTAAAAATCAAATTAACTATATTATTGAAGTTATTGATATACCAAACAATAGAGTTGGTGCTAAATTTGTTGACATCTATCGTAAAGACATCACACCAAAAGAAGCTTTTGAACATATTGACCTCTTAAAACTTTCAAAAGATTATTACCGTAAAAAAGGTACTGGTAGACCAACCAAAAAAGATAGACGAGATATTGAAGATTATATCTATGAAGAAGAATAAAATTATGTAGCTTTGATAACAGTTAATAACACCCAATTTGCTTAGGTAATGAAAACAGACAATAACATTATACTTACTAATACACAGATTAATCATAAAATCAGACGTATTGCTTTACAGATTTTAGAAAGTAATGTTGATGAATCTAAAATTATTTTAGCTGGAATTTCAAAAAACGGATTCCTTATTGCCGAGAAATTAAAACTTATTATTGCTAACTATTCTGATGTTAATGTTGTGCTCTGCGAGGTTTTTATTAACAAAAAGTCGCCTTTAAACAACGTAGACACCTCTATTCCTAAAGAAGAATACACAGACACATCTGTGGTATTAATTGATGATGTTTTACATTCTGGAGCTACTCTAATATATGGTGTAAAACATTTTTTAAACGCTCCTCTAAAACAGTTAAAAACTGCTGTATTAATCAACAGAAACCATAAAAAATTTCCTGTTAAAGCTGATTTTAAAGGACTTTCACTCTCAACTTCAATACACGAACATGTTGAAATTATTTTTAACAATGATAATGCTGTTGCAAAACTAATATAACGACCTTACTATTAACTCAACCACATTTTTTACAGATAAATTATCTACTGTAAATACTTGCTTGGCTTGTGAATAAAAAGGCTGACGTTCAAACAAATGAATTCCTATAAACTCCTGTAAAGCTTCTTTGTTATTGATGTGGCTTATTAAAGGCCTTTGGTCTTTTTCTTCAAACAATCGTTCTGCTAAACTGGTTGGAGATAATTTCAAATAACAAGACACTATATGGTTTGCTTTTAGCTGCTCCATATTGTTTGCGTAACATGGTGTACCTCCACCTAAAGACAACACTATATTTGTATTTTTTTCAAGCAGTTGACTCAAATAGTAACTTTCTTGTTTCCTAAAATATAGTTCTCCTTTAATTTTAAAGATTTCTGTAACACTACAATGCTCTTCTTGTTCAATATATTGATCTAAATCAACAAAATCATAACCTAAAATTCCTGCCAAATGCCGTCCAATTGTTGATTTTCCTGAGCCCATATAGCCCAATAATGTAATTATCATAATGTATTAAATGCTCTTAATTAACCGGTTACAAATATCTTGAAAAAAAATAAGAAATTTATCAAAAAAAAGACTTGATAAATCAATTAATCCTCTTATATTTGCACCCGCAAACACAGATATGTTTTTGTAAGATCTGGTAGCTCAGTTGGTAGAGCATCTCCCTTTTAAGGAGAGGGTCCTGGGTTCGAGCCCCAGCCAGATCACAAAAATAACTTTTTTGAGTTATAACAACACATATTGAAATTAAGATCTGGTAGCTCAGTTGGTAGAGCATCTCCCTTTTAAGGAGAGGGTCCTGGGTTCGAGCCCCAGCCAGATCACAAAAAAAGTTAAGCTCGTGCTTAACTTTTTTTGTTTATACTTAATGCGCACGTGGCGGAATTGGTAGACGCGCTAGCTTGAGGGGTTAGTGGAGGAAACTCCGTGGAAGTTCGAGTCTTCTCGTGCGCACAACGTATAGGGTTAAAAAACTGTTAAGCCTATACCCTACTTACATATAATCGCTAACTTTGTTTCATACTAAATTGATAACTTATGAAAACAAAATTGATTATTCCTGTACTTACAGCAGTAGTATTAAGTTCTTGCGTGTCGCAAAAAAAGTTTTCGGCACTAGAAGATCAACACAAAAAAACTCAAGATTTATTAAACTCTGCTACGGTTAAACTCAACAGTTGTTTAGAAGACAAAGCCTCATATTCAGCACGAGCAAAAGCTCTTGAAGAGCAATTGGCAGATTTAAGAAAAACCAATCAAAGTTTAATTCAAAGTTCAAAAGACTTAACCATCCTTACCACTAAAGGTGCTGAGAACTTAGAAAAATCTTTAGAAAGCCTTAAAGAAAAAGACTTAAAAATTAGTCGCCTTCAAGACGCACTAACAAAAAAAGACAGTGTAACCTTAGCTTTAGTGACTAGCTTAAAGCGGGAAGTTGGTATAAATGACCCAGACATTAATGTAAATGTTGAAAAAGGTGTTGTCTTTATTTCTATTGCTGATAAACTTTTGTTTAAAAGCGGTAGTTACAATGTAACCAACAAAGCTAAAGATGTGTTAGCTAAGGTGGCAAAAGTTGTGAATAGCAAGCCAGATTTTGAGTGTTTGGTTGAAAGCCATACAGATAACAAGTCATATAAAAGTGGTGTGTTACTTGACAATTGGGACTTAAGTGTTAAACGCGCAACTTCAATTGTTCGTGTGCTAGAAAATTTAAATGTAAAACCTGAACAATTAATTGCATCAGGGAGAAGTCATTATGTACCTTTAGTAGATAATGACACCTCAGAAAATAGAGCAAAAAACAGACGAACACGAATTGTTGTTCTTCCAAAAATTGATCAGTTTTATGACATGATTGAAAATGAAATGAAAAACTTAGCAAAAGAATAACTTCCTGTTGATTAGAATAAAAAAGCCACTCAAATGAGTGGCTTTTTTATTTACTATAATAAGATGCTTACAACACCTCTAAACTTCCTTTACCTTCTCTTATAACCTCAGCTTCACCAGATGAAAAATCAATAACTGTTGAAGCCACATTATCACCGTAACCACCATCAATAACAACATCTACTATAGAATTCCATTTTTCAAAAATCAATTCAGGATCTGTAGTATATTCAATAATTTCATCTTCATCATAAATAGATGTTGACACTATTGGGTTGCCTAAAGCTTCAACAATAGCTCTGATAATATTATTATCTGGCACACGAATACCAACGGTTTTTTTCTTTTTAAAGACTTTAGGTAAATTATTATTTCCCGGCAATATAAATGTATACGGTCCTGGCAATGCTCGTTTCAATACCTTAAAAGTCGCGCTATCTATTTGTTGTACATAATCGCTCAAGTGACTCAAATCATTACACACAAAAGAAAAGTTTGCTTTTTCAAGCTTTACGCCTTTTATTTTTGCTATCCGTTCTAAGCCTCGTGTTTTTGTAATATCACATCCCAAACCATAAACAGTATCTGTAGGATATATTACAATACCACCTTTTTGAAGCACCTTAACAACTTTATCTATTTCTTTTACACTAGGATTGTTGTTGTATAATTTAATAAACTCTGCCATACTCTTAAAGTTACTTAATAATATTCAACTTGGCAAAACGCAATAACAGTTTTTTCAACCCGCCATTTTGAAAACGAATTTCTGCTTTTTTATCTGCACCAAAACCTTCTAAACGCACAACTTCCCCTTTTCCAAAACGGATGTGTTCAACTACAGTTCCTACCGTTAAATTACTAGAATCACTTACTTGTGCATTACCTCTTACAGTGTTTGGTTTAATTTTTCTTAGCTTACGTGTTGCTGCTTCACTTGAAAATTTAGTTGGTGTACTAGAAACAGGTTTTTTTAAGCGCAACTTACTCTTATCGACATCATCAAAAGCATCAACATCCATCATTGGTTTAAAACGACGCTCATGCATTGGCGTTAAATATTCTAAATATTTATCGTCAATTTCATCAATAAACCGACTTGGTTCACCGTCTACCAATTTCCCCCAACGATATCTGCTTTGCGCATAAGTTAAATACGCTTGTTTTTCTGCTCGTGTTAATGCCACATAAAATAACCTGCGCTCCTCTTCTAACTCACTTCTAGTATTCATACTCATTGCAGAAGGGAATAAATCCTCCTCTAGCCCTACTATATATAAGTATGGAAATTCTAATCCTTTAGAAAGGTGGATTGTCATTAACGCTACTCGATCATCATCTCCGGTATCTTTATCTAAATCTGTAGCTAGGGCCACATCTTCTAAAAATTCTGAAAGCGAACCCGTGGTATCGGCAAGTTCTTTTTGCTCTTCAACAAAATCTTTTATCCCGTTTAGTAACTCTTCTACATTTTCAATTTTCGCCACACCTTCAGGTGTTGCATCTTTTTTTAACTCTTGAAATAATCCGGTTTTTTTCGCTACATGTTCAGCTATTTCAAAAGCAGTAGCATTTTGATTCATGACTTGAAAACTCTGAATCATGGTCACAAAATTTTCTAGCTTTGTTCTAGTCCCTTTATTAATTTTCAAATCAGGAAGTTTATGCAAATTTTGCATGACTTCAAAAATTGAACGTTTATAATGGTTAGCTGTTACCGTAAGTTTTTCAACTGTTGTATGCCCAATACCTCGTGCTGGATAATTAATGACACGCTTTAAAGCCTCTTCATCTGCAGGGTTGGTTAATAGACGTAAATAAGCTAGTACATCTTTGATTTCTTTACGCTGATAGAAAGATAGTCCACCGTATATTCTATATGGAATATCTCGCTTTCTCAACGCATCTTCCATAGCTCTTGACTGCGCATTTGTACGATATAAAATAGCAAAATCACCATTATTTAACTGATGCTGCATTTTGTTTTCAAAAATTGAACTGGCAACATATCGTCCTTCTTCACCGTCAGTCACCAAGCGGTTAACTTTTATTTTAGGGCCATCCTCGTTATGTGTCCAAACATCTTTTTCAAGTTTCGTTTTATTGTGTTCTATAACAGAATTTGCTGCTTCAACAATGTTTTTAGTTGAGCGGTAATTCTGTTCTAAACGATACATGACAACATTGTTATAATCTTTCTGGAAATTCAGAATATTATTAATGTTTGCTCCTCTAAACGCATAAATACTTTGCGCGTCATCTCCTACCACACATATATTCTGAAACTTATCCGATAGCGCTTTTACAATTAAATACTGTGAATGGTTGGTATCTTGATACTCATCTACCAATATGTATCTAAATCGATTTTGGTATTTAGCCAACACTTCCGGAAAACGGGTAAGCAATTCATTAGTACGCAACAATAAATCATCAAAATCCATAGCCCCTGCCTTGAAACAACGCTCTACATATTCTTGATAAATTTCTCCAATACGTGGACGTTTAGCCATAGCATCAGCCTCTTGCAATTCTGCATTCTGATAATACGCTTTTACCGTAATCAAACTATTTTTATACGATGATATGCGCCCTAGAATTTGCTTATACTTATACACATCTTTATCTAAGCCTTTTTCTTTAATTATTGCAGAAATTAATCGCTGAGAGTCCTGCGTATCATATATGGTAAAGTTTGAAGGGTACCCTAATTTATCGGCTTCTAATCGTAATATTTTAGCAAAAATTGAATGGAAGGTTCCCATCCATAAGTTTTTAGCTTCAGAACGCCCTACAATTGCTGCAATACGCTCTTTCATTTCACGTGCAGCTTTATTAGTAAAGGTTAATGATAAAATATTAAACGGATCAACCCCTTCGCTCATCAAATAAGCAATTCTGTAGGTTAACACACGTGTTTTACCAGATCCTGCTCCAGCAATAACAATCATAGGCCCTTCTTTATGTAACGTAGGGGCTTTCTGTGCTGAATTGAGTTCTTTTATATAGTCGTTTATTGTCGTTTTCATAATCTGTTTCAAAAATACAGTTATAAATGGTGCAAACAATAGAAGTGCATATAAAGTTATAAACCATATATAAATTCACTTGTCAACCTAAAAAATAGTATTTTTGAGAATTATACATTACTAGGCTATGGACGTTATATTATCATTTTTTAACTCAATTGCATGGTGGGCTTGGATAATTATTGGTTTAGTTACCATTGCCATTCGTGATATTTTACAACCACATCACACCATAAGTCACAACTATCCTATAATTGGACATTTACGGTATTTATTAGAAAAAATTGGTCCGGAAATGCGCCAATATTTTGTTGCCAATAACCGCGAAGAATTGCCGTTTAATAGAATAGAACGCGGCTGGGTTTATGCTTCAGCAAAAAAGGAAAACAACTATGAAGGCTTTGGTACAGACCGTGATATATATGCCCATCA
>JBMYYK010000002.1:0-116273 GCA_049609325.1 Flavobacteriaceae bacterium
ATACCACCTTTATTCTCTAAATCACAAACTTTTTATGAAGTTATTTTTGAAAAAATTTACCATTACTTAACAATGAGAGAGTTGCGTAAAAAATAACGGACAATGAAATTATAAATAATATCTGAATTGACAAAATTTTGAGACAGAAAAACTAGTTGTTAATCCATTTATCTGATAATTCGTAGTAATCAAAATCGAGCTTATGAGCTTGCCGTTCTAAAATTTGATCTAAAAAAGAGCGCATTAATATATCTTCAATATAATAATCTTCTTTATTGTTTTCTGGATTATATTCTTCTTTTAAAGAAATATCAAACATGCTTGCTGTAGAATTATACCAAAATGCACGCCATCCGCTACGTAATTCTTTCACTAATTCAAAAGCTGTAACTCCTGTTTGCCGATGAATCAACTTTATTAATATCTGACCTTCTGTACGAGTGAGCTTTTTCAATTTAGCAGAAAACTCTTCTTCTATGTACTTTTGAATACGTTTGGTGTATTTTTTTTGTTTGCGTTTTCCTTTTATATGTTGCAAATTATCATTCAACTCGGTCAATTTTTCAGAAGCTAGTTTTGCATACGGATACACTTTTCGTGTTTTTCGTCTTAAAATCAGGTATGCAATACGATCTTTATTATTTGAAAACTGAATTCTTTTCAAGACCATAACATCATCCAAATTAATCGCATCATTATACAAACTATCTCCTTTAATTAAAAACGCTTCTTTTTGAAGACTATCTTTATACTTTAAAGAGTCGTTTTGAGCAATTAGATTAGCAGATACTACTAAGATATACAGATACAAAATTTGTTTCATTACTACTGTTTAAGGCTATAACAACTAAAACTATTCCAAAACTAATGAATAATATGAATTAAACTACAAAATGCTATCATTATATATGTGTTCAAATTCTCAAAAATAACTACATTAGTAGCAATTAAATTTTAAACAGAAATGGCAAAAAAATCTATATTAAATAAAAAATCGCTGACCTTTTTAGAGCAATACCTCAACAACGCTGCCCCTACAGGCTATGAATGGGAGGGACAAAAAATTTGGATGGATTATCTGAAACCTTATGTTGACGAATTCATTACTGATACTTACGGAACTGCTGTGGGAGTCATTAATCCAGATGCAAAATTCAAAGTTGTTATTGAAGGACATGCCGATGAAATTTCATGGTATGTGAACTATATTTCTGATAACGGCTTAATTTATGTTATTAGAAATGGAGGAAGCGATCATCAAATTGCACCGAGTAAAATTGTAAACATACATACCAAAAACGGTATCGTAAAAGGTGTTTTCGGCTGGCCAGCTATTCATACCAGAAACAAGGCTAAAGAAGAAGCTCCAAAACCAGATAACATCACTATAGATGTTGGCGCAAAAGACAAAGAAGAAGTAGAAAACATGGGAATCCATGTTGGTTGTGTTATAACTTACCCAGATGAATTCCACATCCTTAACAAAGATAAATTTGTTTGTCGCGCTTTAGACAATAGAATGGGAGGCTTTATGATTGCTGAAGTAGCTCGACTACTTAAAGAGAATAAAAAAACACTTCCTTTCGGATTGTACATTACCAACTCTGTTCAGGAAGAGATAGGACTCCGTGGTGCAGAAATGATTACACACACCATTAAACCAAACGTGGCTATTGTAACAGATGTAACACATGATACTACTACTCCGATGATTGACAAAAAGAAAGAAGGTCATCTAGAATTAGGCTTAGGACCAGTAGTGGCTTACGCTCCTGCTGTACAACAAAAATTACGTGACTTAATTACAGATACTGCTGAAGACAAAAAGATTCCTTTTCAGCGTTCAGCACTATCAAGAGCAACAGGTACAGACACAGACGCCTTTGCCTATAGCAACGGCGGAGTGGCCTCGGCATTAATTTCTTTACCATTACGCTACATGCATACCACAGTTGAAATGGTGCATAGAGATGATGTAGAAAATGTCATTAAACTGATTTATGAAACTCTTTTAAAAATTGAAGACGGCGAAACGTTTTCGTATTTTAAATAACAGCTTCAAACAAAAAAGCCTTTCTGTGTGCAGAAAGGCTTTTTTATTTAAAAACTTTTGAATAACTCCAACTTAATCTACTATCATCTTTTTAGTATCAATTTTCTTACCATCAAGATACAAGGTATAATAATACATACCTGAAGCATAATTAGAAGCATCTATTTTTACTTCACCTTCTCCTTTTTGAGTAATTGTAATCCTATCTACTATTTGCCCAAGATTATTACTAAACACTATATCAGCTTGATCAGTATTATGAGGTACATAATATCCAATTGCAGAAGTTGCATCGAATGGATTTGGAATATTTTGTTCTAAAACTGGTCGCATAGTAATTATTTCCTCATCACCTATTTCAAGAACATTACAAGCACAAGCCTCTAATACTGTCACTCTATTTTCTAAATCAGCTATTAGTGGTGAAATATCTACAGAAACTGAACTTCCGTTTTCTATGTCTATTTGAATAATCGACCCTGTTAATGTTGCAGAAGTTAAATCTTGAGAATCTGTATTTACATATCCTGATAAATCAACTGTGTTACTTCCTCCAGAAATACTTAATGTATTACTTGATAATGATAATTCTTGATTATCTGTCCCAACTCCATCTTGTAAAGACGATAAATCTACACCTGTTCCGTTATCGATATTTAAAGTTGACCCTGATAATGATAAGTTTTGTGCATCTGTATTATCTAAATATCCAGACAAATCAACTGTATTTACTCCTCCAGAAATACTCAAAGTATTAGTTGCTAATGCTAACTCTTGACTATCAGTACCTGTTCCATCTTGTAAAGACGATAAATCTACACCTGTTCCGTTATCGATATTTAATGTTGACCCTGATAATGATAAGTTTTGCGCATCTGTATTATCTAAATATCCAGACAAATCAACTGTAGATGCATTACCTGTAATACTCAATGTATTAGTTAACAATGATATAGCTTGCGCATCAGTTCCTGTTCCGTCTTGTAACACAGATAAATCAACCGTAGTTGCATCATTCGTTAAGCTTAACGTTGTACCCGACAATGATAAATCTTGTGCATCTGTATTATCCAAATACCCAGATAAATCAACTGTTTGTGTTGCAACGCCATCAGCCTCTAAAGATAATTCTAAATTATCGCCATTTAACTGAAACACATCAATCGTTTGGTCATCTGTATCAATTGTGGCACTTAACCATTGTGTTCCATCCCATACATAAACCGCCTTATCTTCTGTATCATACACCAACATTCCGTGTTCTGCAGCAGTTAATGCACTTCCTAAAGTTGTTCTTAAAGCTGTAGTCATTCGATTTAATAGCAACCCTTTATTTACATCGTCTAATGTAAGTGATGCTAAGGCATTAGGAGTATCAGTTCCTATACCTACACTTAACGGATTTGTTGCGCCACCAAGAACCATCGTATTATCAACAGCAGCACTTGCAGCATTACCAATAGCTACAGAGTTAAATGCACTAGTTGTGGCATTATATCCAATTGCTATATTATTTGTAGCATCCGGATCACCTCCTGTATTGTCAATCAAATCCATTGAGTTTGCACCATAACCAATCACGATTGCACCTTCGTTTTCAACAATTGTATTTGCTCCTAATCCTACTGATTGTGCTTTACTAATATTTGCCAATCTCCCAATTGCCACGGCATGATCTTCTGTGATAGCCACATCCTTTCCTATCGCAATTGAGTAATCTGCATTGTTAGTTAAATCTGATCGATGACCAATTCCGATACCTCCTGTTGCACCATCTAATTGTGCAAAAACTCCTATTGCGATACCATATTGCCCATCAACTTTTGTTTCATAACCTAACATAGTTACATCATTATTTCCTACATCGGCATTAGCTCCAATAAATGTAGTTCTACTTCTATTTGTATGCGTTCCAGCTCCATATCCATATTCCCACCCAGTTGCTGGCTCTCCTGAATTACCAAAATCAGCAAAAGCCCCCATACCAACATTATCTTCTCCTTGTCTATTAGATGAACCTGTAGTAATCCCTACATAAGTATTTCTGTTTGCGTTACTTGTACCATTTGTACGGTTATTATCCCATCCTGCATAGGCCCCAACAAATGTATTATAATCAGCATGTTCAGTTGCCGCACCTGCTCCTTGACCTATCATGGTATTTCCATTACCAACTCCAATATCTGTACCAGCTGAATCACCTAAAGTTGTATTTCTACCACCAGTAGTAACGTCATAACCTGCATCACTACCAACAAACACATTTCTATACCCTGTAGTTATTTTTGAACCAGCCGCTGAACCTATTGCAGTATTATCAGAACCTGTTGTAGGATTACCAAGATTTGCAGCTGTAGATGTAGAATATATATATTCTGAAGTATTACCAGCCTGAGCACCTATAAATGTATTGTCATCACCTGTTGTTACACGAGACCCTGCTCTTTCCCCAATGAAAGTGTTATCTGAACCTAATGTATTATAAAAACCGGCAGCATTACCTATAAAAGTATTGTCAGTATCTGTATTATGATATCCAGCTCTAAAACCAATCATGGTATTATCATTCCCATTGTCATCTGTATAACCGGCTTCATAACCTATATACACTCCTTCTGTTCCTGTAGTGATATTATGACCTGCTTTATATCCTAAAGCAGTATTCATACTCCCTGAAGATAAAGCAGTTAATGTAGAATCTCCATAAGCAGTGTTATAATCTCCAGTTGTAATGGAAACCCCAGATCCTGTTCCCTGAGATTCATTCATAGTTTGACCAAATGCAACTATAACCCCTCCTAACAAACTGAGTAGTAATGTAATTTTTTTGCGCATATCTAATTTTTTTCGCAAAACTACATTTTTAAATCATAAGTTCAACAACTTATTCCTCTCTTTTATTGCTGGATAAAAACTTGGATTCAAATTTAGACATTTATCAAACTCAATTAATGCATCCTTATTTTTTTGAGTAAGTTTAAACAACAATCCTTTATTGAAATAAATTAAATGATTGTTTGGATTTATTTTTTTTGCCAATTCAAAATTTAAACCTGCCTCATGATATTGCTTTAAATTCATATATATAATCCCCATATTGATATACGCATCTATTTGATAGTTATCTAATAACACTGCTTTTCTATAGTCTTTTAGAGCTTCTTTCACATTTCCTTTATCAAACCATAAATTACCTCTATTTGTATGCGCAGCTCCCATTGACGGGTCAAGCTCTAAGGCTTTTGTGAAATCTTTAAATGCGTCATTAACATTATTTTCAAACAAATATAATTCACCTCTTAAATAATATGATGGCGCAAAGCCTTCATTCAATTCAATAGACTTTAAAACATCTATTAATGCTTCGTGAAATCGATTAGTTTGCTTATAATACAAAGCTCTATTATAAAATCCTAAGTGATTCTTAGGGTTTAATTTTATAACTTTAGTGAAATCAATTATTGCTAAATCTTTGCGCTCCAACTCTCCGTAAAGAATACCTCTATTTAAATAACTTGACACAAAATCTGGTGCGAGTTGAACAACTTGATTTAAATCGTTTATTGCTAATTGCTTCTTGCCAATTCCATTATACGCAAAGGATCTATTGTAATAATTAGCGTAATACCTTGGATTAATATCAATTGCTTTACTTGCATCATCAATTGCTTTTATATAGCTCTGTTTTGAAATTCTATATTCTGCCCTATTCATATATCCCATAAAGTCATTAGGGTATTGCTCTATGACATTTGTCCATAATGTCTCTCCATTTTTAAATGTCTTCGAATATTGAAAAGTAATTATCCCAAGAATAACAATATAGACAGACACACCATAACCTATTATTTTTCTATATTTTGTATAGTTTTTATATAATGCCACACACCCCATAGAAAACACATATAACAAACCAAAATATGGTAGATAGGTATACCTATCTGCAGTTACAGCTGTGCCAAATGGTAACACTTGAATTACTGGAATTAAAGTGATAAAGAAAAACCCGAACCCGAATACTAAAGTTCTGTTTTTTCTCAATCTAGTCATCAACCACAAAAACAAGGTAAGAACAGGAATAGCAGACGCGTAATAAAACCATGGATTTGCTTCTCCTAACTTACTCACGTATGGATGGTATGCGCTTAAGTTAAATGGTATAATTGCTTTTAGCAGATAAGTAAAATACCCATAAAATCCTACAGACAATGAATCAATTAATGTCGTAAATTGTCGATCCTCCATTGCTCCTCCAGCAGATTGCATTTTTATAGAGAGTATCACAAAAATAACACTCAATAGTAAAAAAGGGAGTTTCTCTACAATCAGTTTTGCATTAAGTTTTCTGATTTTCAAATAATCCATTAAAAACAAAACTATAGGTAGTATTACCGCTGTACCTTTAGATAATAATGATAATACAAAAAGGGACAAGCAAGCAACATAATAATAATGCTTAGGGTATTTTGATTCCTTATGAATATAAAAATAATATGCAATCAATGCCCCAATAAAAAATATAGTATATAATAAATCTTTACGTGCAGAAATCCAACCAACAACCTCAACATGCATAGGATGTATTCCGAACAACACTGCAGTTATAAAAGCAATAATCAGATTTCTACTTAATAGCTTGGCAAAATAAAATACCAAACTCACTACAAACAAATGCAACAACAAATTAAAAAAATGAAAAACAGCAGGATTCAAGCCATCAATAGCATAATCTAAAGCCCATGACATTAGTGTTAAAGGTGCATACGTACTAACAACTTCTGGAGTAGTAAATATATTTTTGATTCCTCTAAATGAAAAATCTTTTATTAAATCATTATTTATCACATATGCCGTATCATCCCAATTTAAAAAATTATTAAACAAATTTGGGCTTAAAAATACTATGGCAATTATCAAAGATAATAATAGATAAAAATGTTTCTTTTGATATAGTTTGTTCATGTCTCAGAAATAGAATAGTTTCGAATATTAAAACTTTATTCTGTGATCAAAAGTAAGAAAATAATTGTTGTTTTACCTGCTTATAATGCATCAAGTACATTAACGAAAACTTACCGAGAGATTCCCTTTGACATTGTAGATGATGTTGTATTGGTAGATGACAATAGTAATGATAATACAGTAACAATTGCTACAGAACTAGGCATTAAACACATTATAAAACATCAAAACAACAAAGGGTACGGTGGTAACCAAAAGAGTTGTTATGACAAAGCATTATCATTAAATGCAGATATCATTATAATGCTGCATCCTGACTATCAGTACACACCTAAACTAATTCACTCTATGGCTTACCTAATAGCTAATGATGTATATCAAGTCGTTATTGGTTCTCGTATTTTAGGTAATGGTGCTTTTAAAGGAGGGATGCCATTGTACAAATATATTTCAAATCGTTTTTTAACTTTATTTCAAAATATTATAATCGGACAAAAACTATCCGAATATCATAGTGGTTATCGTGCTTTTTCTGCAGAATCCTTAAAAGCAATTAACTTAGAATACAATTCGGATGATTTTATTTTTGACAACCAAATGCTTTGTCAACTTTTTAACAAAGGGTATGATATTGCAGAAATTACTTGTCCGACTAAATACACTCCGGAAAGTTCATCTATAAATTTTAGCAGAAGTGTAACTTATGGTATTGGTGTGCTTAAAACTTCTATTCAGTATTTTTTGCATCAGAAAAACATTCTAAAATGCAATTTATTTCAATAGAAAAAGTGTCTTATACCCTATTCTGAATTATCTCTTCAACCACGTCTGGATTCAATAACGTTGACACATCTCCTAGATTATCCAATTCATTTGCAGTAATTTTACGTAAAATACGACGCATGATTTTACCACTTCTAGTTTTTGGCAACCCAGAAACAAATTGGATTTTATCACACTTTGCAATCGGGCCAATTTTCCTAGAAATAAGCTGATTGATTTCTTCTTTTAACACATTACTTTCACCTTGTGCATCATACAAAATCACAAAGGCATACAAAGCATTTCCTTTTATATCATGTGGGTAACCTACAATTGCACTTTCAACAACACCTTCATGTTCATTAATCGCATTTTCTATAGGTGCCGTTCCTAAATTATGACCTGAGACAATTATAACATCATCTACTCTACCCGTAATTCTGTAATTCCCATCAGCATCACGTAAGGCTCCATCTCCTGGAAAATACATGTTTTTGAATGTATTAAAGTATGTCTCTTTATAACGTTTGTGATTACCATAAATGGTTCTTGCCATACTTGGCCAAGGAAATTTAATTGCTAACCGCCCTTTTGCCTCATTATTTTGAATTTCTTCTCCATTACCATTCATCAATACCGGCTGAATACCTGGTAATGGTATGGTGGCATATGTTGGTTTATCTGGCGTAACTCCCGCCAATGATGATAACATAATTCCTCCGGTTTCTGTTTGCCACCACGTGTCTACTATTGGACATTTTCGTTTTCCGACATTATCATTATACCAATGCCATGCTTCTTCATTTATAGGCTCTCCTACAGACCCTAAAGTTTTTAAAGCTGATAAATCATATTTTTCAACCAAACTTAATGGATGTTTTTCTAATGCCCGGATGGCAGTTGGAGCGGTATAAAATTGATTGACTTGATGCTTTTCGCAAATTTCCCAAAAACGTCCAAAATCAGGATAACTCGGCACACCTTCAAACATAACGGTTGTAGCGCCATTTAATAACGGCCCATATATGATGTAGCTATGACCGGTAATCCATCCTATATCTGCGGTACACCAATACACATCATTTTCTTCATATTGAAACACATTTAAAAATGAATAAGCCGTATATACCATATAACCTCCGCAGGTATGCACCATCCCTTTTGGCGATCCTGTAGACCCTGATGTGTATAATATGAATAACATGTCTTCTGCATCCATTTCTACAGCTTCAAACTGGTCGTTTACTTTACTCAACTCTTCATGCCACCATACTTGGTTTTTAGTCAAACTGACATCTAAATTACATCTGTTTAAAACAATTGTTTTTTCAATGGATTGGCAATTTTGTAAGGCATCATCTGCTATACTTTTTAATGGCGTAATCTTTTCACCTCTAAAACCACCATCGGCAGTTAACAACACTTTACAATTGGCATCATTTATTCGTGCAGCTAAGGCTGAAGCTGAAAACCCCGCAAATACTACTGAATGTACAGCACCTATTCTGGCAATAGCTAAAGTTGCAATAGCCAATTCTGGCACCATAGGCATATATAAGCAAACTCTATCTCCTTTTACAACACCATTATTTTGCAACACATTAGCAAATTGACACACTTTAGAGTGCAATTCCTTATAAGAAATATGTTGCGCTTCTTCATTCGGATTATTTGGCTCAAATAAAATAGCAGTTTTATTAGCGCGTTGTTCTAAATGCCTGTCTAAACAGTTTTCGGTAATATTCAGCTTACCATTTTGAAACCATTTGACTTCTGGTTTTGAAAAATCCCATTCTAAAGTTTTACTCCATTTTTTTTTCCAAACAAAACTTTGAGCGACCTCATCCCAAAACTGTTCTGGTTGGTCAATACTTTTTGTATAGGTATTCTTATAATCCTGTAAAGATGTAATTCTTAAATGTTGCATTGGTTTGGTTTGAATTATTATGCTATTACTCTTTAGAAAGTGTTTCTACAAAACGTTCAAACTCATGCTTAAACTTTTCATATTTTTCTCCAGTAGCAGGACCACTAAACCCTGTGTGAATTTTACGAACTACCCCTTTTTTATCTATAAATATGGTTGTTGGATATGACAATATGTGGTTAAGCATTGGTAATTTTTCTGCAGCTAAAGTTTTACTAGCTGAACCCGTTTGTGCAATTAAAATTGGATAATCAATACCTATACGTTCTTTTAATCTGTTTAAATTTTTGGTAACTTTCTCTATTGTTTTAGCGTTTTCAAATGCTAGTGCTACAAATTCAACTTCGTCTGGTTTCTGATTTTTATAAAACTGGCTTAAATACTTACTTTCATCTAAACAGTTAGGACACCAGCTTCCCATAATTTGAATGACTACGGCTTTATCTTTAAATCGTTCGTCAGTTAAACTCACTTGTTGACCGTTCAAATCAGGAAATGTAAACTCAATACCACTGTACCCCTCTTTCAAATATGTTAATGCATTTGGATCAGTCAATTCAAATGTTTCATTTCTAACTGCTACCCAAGGTTCTTTATAATGATTACCAGAATAAAACATCCCAGATGTTATGCTATCGTTTTTAACAATTCCGTCAAACAAAAATGCATGAGCACCATCAAAACAACTTAACTTTAATCGTTCCTCATCTAAGGCGCCTTCTAGAAAACGATAATCTCCAGTTTCGGTTAAAAAGGTTCCCGTAATTTTATTATCTGGACCATCTTTAAACACCCCTTTAGCTTTGTAACTATCTTTTGTATTCGGACTAAAAGTCACTTCCCAGTTTCCCGCTATAGGATGATGGCTTTTCTCAATTGTTGGATAACGAAAATGTACATCATGCATCGCTTCAAAAGGCACTTTAATATACCTTGGCCCTTTTGTATAATAGCCTTTTAAATTTCCTTTTGCAGTTATAAACGCGGTAAGCTTGGCATCAAAAACTGGCATAGTCATATGTACCGAATCTCCTTGAACTACAACATCATCTACGGTAATTGTTTCTTCAGCATTAATCACACTCACCTGTTTAGCTTCATCAACTTTAAACACAAACGGCAATTCCTTTTGATCTTTTACATCTAATACTGCGCGATAGGTTCCTGATTTTAACTCTTTATTTTGTGTTACTGGTGCTTTTGACACGTCTTTTTTACAAGACCAAAGTGACAAAACTGCCAACCCTACTATTAATTTTTTCATTGTTATGTTTTTTTTTCAGAATTAAAACTACAAAAAAAGGCATCAAAAAATGATGCCTTTTTAATAATTTTTAAGACGACTAAGCGCCTAAATATTCTAAGACGTTTTTTTCTATTCTAGCTTCTATATTTGTTAAATCCGCTTTTACAAATTGCTCCCCAGTAATTTGTTCATAGAGTTCAATATAGCGCTCAGAAATTTCATTGATTTTATCGTTTGTCATCTCTGGTATTTGTTGGCCGTCTTTACCCTGAAAGCCGTTTTCTATTAACCATTGTCTTACAAACTCTTTTGATAACTGCTTTTGAGTTTCTTTAGCATCTTGACGTTCTTGATAGCCTTCTGCATAGAAATAACGCGATGAATCAGGTGTGTGAATTTCATCAATTAAAACAATCTTTCCGTCAGACGTTTTACCAAATTCGTATTTCGTATCAACTAAAATCAATCCGCGTTTTGCGGCAATTTCTGTTCCACGTTTAAACAATGCTTGCGTGTACTGCTCTAGGACTTCGTAATCTTCTTGAGATACGATACCTTTAGCTAAAATATCTTCTCTAGATATATCTTCATCATGCTCACCATTATCAGCTTTAGTAGATGGCGTTATTATAGGTTGTGGCAACTTATCATTTTCTTGTAAGCCGTCTGGCAGTGCAACACCACAAAGCATACGTTTACCTAGTTTATACTCTCTAGCAGCGTGACCTGCTAAATAACCTCTTATAACCATTTCTACTTTAAATGGTTCACATAAATGTCCAACCGCTACGTTAGGATCTGGAGTAGCCATAATCCAATTCGGGACAATATCTTCTGTGTCTTGCATCATTTTTGCTGCAATCTGATTTAATATTTGTCCTTTGTATGGTATTTGTTTTGGCATAATCACATCAAAAGCCGATAAACGATCTGATGCAATCATCACCAATTTATTATCATTGATATTATAAACCTCTCTAACTTTTCCTTTGTATACGTTTTTTTGATTTGGAAAGTTAAAATTTGTGTCGTTAATAGTTGTACTCATTAGTTGTTGTATAGTAGTCTGTTGTTATTCGTTTTCTATGTTTTTATATGCTTCAATGACTTTTTTCACCAAACGATGTCTGATAACATCTTTGTCGTCTAAATGAATGAATCCGATACCCTGAACACCTTTTAGCACCAAAAGTGCTTCTTTTAATCCAGAAACCGTGCGGCGTGGTAAATCTATTTGACCAGGATCACCTGTTATGATAAAACGTGCTTTTTTTCCCATACGGGTTAAAAACATTTTCATTTGTGCTCTGGTGGTATTTTGAGCTTCATCTAAAATTACAAAAGCATTATCTAAAGTACGTCCTCTCATAAATGCCATTGGTGCAATTTGAATGATGCCTTTTTCAATATGCGATTCTAATTTTTCAGCAGGAATCATATCGCGTAAAGCATCATAGAGTGGTTGCATATACGGATCTAATTTATCTTTCATATCTCCCGGTAAAAACCCCAAATTTTCTCCAGCCTCTACAGCAGGTCGAGTTAATATAATACGCCTAACTTCTTTAGCTTTTAACGCTTTTACGGCTAAAGCTACAGCGGTATAAGTTTTACCAGTTCCGGCAGGACCAACTGCAAACACCATATCATTTTTTGCGCAAGTAGCTACCAATTTTCTTTGGTTTACCGTTTGTGCTTTAATCACTCTACCACCTACTCCGTGCACTAAAGCCCCATCACTGTTTTTTGGTGCGTGAATATCATCTGCACCATTTGAGGTTAAAATACGCTCTATGCTGTTTTCATCAAGTTTGTTGTATTTTGCAAAATGTAAAATCAACATACGCATACGTTTGTCAAACTCTTCAAGAATTTCTTCTTCCCCAAGCGCTTTAACCGTATTTCCCCTAGCTACTATTTTCAGCTTCGGGAAATATTTTTTTAATGTCGTGATATTGATGTTTTGCTCTCCACAGAATTCTCGTGGATTGATCTCGGTTAGTTCAAATATAAGTTCTTTCAAAAGCTGCAATTATTTGTTAAAAATTAACTATAAATTCACTTGATTTACTCCACAAAATTACGCAATTTTGCTTAGGCAAACCTAACAATCAACAATTTATTAATGGCAATTATAACTTTAACAACCGATTTTGGAATTAAAGACCATTACTTGGCTGCTGTTAAAGGTACAATTTACACTGAAATACCTGAGGTAACCATTGTTGATATCTCCCATCAAGTTACGCCTTTTAATTATAATGAAGCAAGTTATATTATAAAAAATGCGTATCATCATTTTCCAAAAGGCACCATTCATATTATTGGAGTTGATGCTGAGCAAAGTGCACATCAACAACATATTGCTATGTTGTTTAATGGCCATTATTTTATTTGTGCTAACAACGGCATCTTGTCAATATTATGTTCAGAAATTCATCCTGAAAAAATTATAGAGATTACAACGCATCAAACTACCCATGATAATTTCCCGGTAAAAACGGTGTTTACAAAAATTGCTTGTCATATAGCCCGAGGTGGAAATTTAGATGTTATAGGACGCCCTTTTAATCAACTTAAAGAAGTAACTCACGTCACTCCGGTAATTAACACTAATGAAACTTCTATAGTTGGTCACATACAATATATTGACAATTACGGTAATGTGATCACCAATATCAATAAAGAATTGATTACTAAAATAGCTCGAGGCAGAGCTTATACAATTAATTTAAGACATTTTAGTTTTGATACCGTTTATAACTCTTACGGCGACTGTATGACTGAGGTAACTTCAGATAACAATAGCCATGATGGTAAACGAATAGCCTTGTTTAACTCAAGTAATTTTTTAGAAATTGCCCTATACAAGAGTAGTTTAAAAACCGGAGGCGCCTCTAGTTTATTAGGAGTTAAATACAGAGATACTGTGTCTGTAACATTTTATGAAACCCCATAACCTATGTTAGTACGCATTGTAAAATTAAGCATACAAGATGATTGCATTTCAGAATTCTTACAAAATTTTGAATCGCAAAAACAACACATCAGACACTTTGAAGGCTGTCGGTTCTTAGAATTGTATAATGACAAACACAATAAAAATATTTTCTTTACCTATAGTTATTGGGATCATGAAGATGCGCTAAATACTTACAGACATTCCGATTTATTTAAAGGCATTTGGGCCGTTACAAAACCCATGTTTAATGCCAAACCTGAAGCGTGGAGTGTTGATAAACTGGAGAGTTTAACATAAAAAAGCCTACTTTAAAGTAGGCTTTTTTATGTGATCTACTCAATCAATAATTAAGCTACCAATTTTTTTACAATATCTTTAACAGGTAAGATTGCTTTAGTATATTCTATACTTGGTCCTGCCACCCATACCGTTTTATATGTGGCTTTATTGGCTGCATTTGCTACTGCTTTCATACCAATCATAAAACGAATCATTTTAACCCATTTTTTTAGCGTTTTGTTTTTATTCAACACAGACTCAATCCAAGTTTGTTTGGTTCCAATCTTTTCAACATAAGGTGTTTTAATTACCGTACATGGTGTACCAGAAATACGTTCGGTCATGACAATATCATCAGCGCCATAATCTACACAAGCTTGTTTGTATTCTTCAGAAACCGATGCTTCTACACTGGCAATAAACGGACTTCCTACAGACACACCAACAGCTCCGTAAGACAACACTTGGTCTATATCTGCTTTGCAGCCTACACCTCCAGCTGAAATTACAGGAATAGCACAATTCGCATTCAACTCTTCTATCAACGCTTTGGGGTCTCTATCGCCTCTATGTCCACCCGCTTGATTATTAACAGCTATCAAAGCATCACCTCCTAAGCTTTCTACTTTTTTTGACATTGCCAAATCTACCACATCACAAAACACTTTAATTCCTACTTTATGTGCTGCTTCAATGGTGGTTTTCGGATTACCTAATGACGTAATGATAAAATCTGCACCTTCTTCACATATCACATCTAATTGCGCCTTAAACTTTGGGTTAGATTTGTTTACTATTAAATTGAATCCGTAAGCGCCGTTAGACGTTTTTGCTGCTCTTAATTCTTTACAAGCCGCTCTTAACTCCTCTAATGTTCTGTAGTTTAATGCTGGTATACACGCTGCTACACCTTGTTTCATTCCTTCAATTGTCATTGCAACATTTGAAACTAAAAACATTGGAGCCATTATTACCGGATGCTCTATATTTAATAAGTCTTGTAAACTTGATTTTGCCATTGTATAGTAAATTAATTGGTATAAATTTACAGTAAAAATAGCACAAACTACTATGCACGCATAATTTATTTTTATTTTTTAATGAAAGACCTATCTATAATACAATATCACTCGAATTACGCTAAAGATTTTGCCACATTAAATTACGAATGGTTAAAAAAATATTTTGTCATAGAACCACATGACACTGAAATGTTAGAGAACCCTGAGACGTACATTATTAATAATGGCGGGTATATTTTATTTGCAAAAACTAACAATAAAATTGTGGGAACTGTAGCCTTAATTCAAATACAAAAAGAGTATTATGAATTGGCAAAAATGGCCGTAACTGAGCAGTTTCAAGGGAAACAAATTGGTAGGTTACTGTTAGAAGCTACAATAGAATTTGCTAAAACAAAAGGAATTAAAACGTTAATGTTAGAATCGAACAGAACCCTTAAAGCAGCTTTACATTTGTATAACACATACGGTTTTGAAGAAGTACCTACAGACCCAAATAGCCCCTATGAGCGCGCTGATATAAAAATGGAGTTACACTTATAATTACCTATACTGCTGCTTTAATGCTTGAATAGATGCTGAGCTATTGATATAATCTGTTATAATGGCTCTTCTTAACTCTGAAATATTCATCTCAAAATATGTAGCCCACTTGTCTTCTTTTAAAAGTTGCCTAATATGTTTTACACGTTTTTGGGCATCTAAAGCTGTAAATAGATATGGTGTAGTATTAGTTGCAAGGGCATGATGTTGGAAATTCACTTGTGCCGTTTCAAAATTCACTTGAATAAAAAATAACTTCTCCGTATCATTCATGTGATAAAAGTCACTCCATTTAGCAAAACCCAAATGCATCTGTTGATTTTTAAAATCGGAATTGGCAATAAGTTTCCATCTGCAGTTAGCTACCCTTCCCCAGTGATCTGAATATCGATATACCCCTTCATCAGTATAATGATATTGACTATCTGATTTAGAAGTGTAATGTGCGATATTATTTTCAAATATATTAGAAGATACTTCTACAAACTCACAATAGGTGTGCTTAAAAAAATTGAAACGGTTATAAGTTTTCATTTAATCTATGCCTTCTTTTCGACGTTGGTTCTTTATAAAGTCAACTCCGCAACTTAATTTTTGAGCTATTTTGTCGTCAGGTGTCATCATGCGCCAAAACGGCGTAATGTCTTCTTGCGTTTTACCCTGCTCTAACTCTTCTAAAGCCGCTTTTGCTACAATTCGTAAAAAAATACTTGAAGTCACAGGACAGGTTTTTTCTGCACAATACTCTATAGCCAAATCATTACGCATAGTAGGAATATCTAATTGGTTTCCTGGATTGATACAGTTCACATAGTCATCTACAATCTGAGGTGTAGCAATAAACATTCTACACCCTTCTGTCATATCTGCAAAACGTTTATCTATTGTTTTTACAATCGCTTCTTTTTTTGCATCTCGCTTTTCTATCCAGGTCTTTTTTGCCATACTATTTTTTATAATTAGCCTCATAAGTAACAATCCACTCTTCTGGAGTTACTTTTGCCACTAACTGTCCTAATAATTCAAACGGAATATGTGCTTCTTTTTTAAAACGAATGCAACTTTTACCCATGTTTAGTTTTACTTTTATATCCGTTTTTGCATATTCAGACGTAAACCAATCCATCAATTCTTTATTAGCGTAAATTCCCATGTGATAAAACCCTATATGTGCTTTTTGAGATGCTAAACTAATAAAAGGTAACGGCAGTTTTGGGTCACAATGATAACCATTGGGATATAATGAATGAGGCACAACGTAACCTAACATCCCATAGCCCATCACTTCCTGAAAGCCTTTTGGTAAATTATCTATAATAACTTGTCGTAATTTAGTAATGACTGCTTTACGGTCTTCAGGTAACTCGGCTAAATACTGTTCTGGTGTGGTTGCTTTTGATTGCATGACTTACTCTTTTAAATTCTTTAACAAAGTACTAATTTCTATGCTATAAATTCTACTTAAACCGTTACTATAACTTGATATTTCATTTAAAAACTCTTGAGTATCAAGTTTTCTTTTAGGAGTAACTGCCGATCGTCTGCTTGTAAAGTATAGTCTTTTACTCTCCCAATTTACAAACGGACAATAATCCATCGCTTTAGAATTTACTATATCTCCCATGTTTTTTGCTTCAAGCCAGCTTCCATCAGTATTCTTAAAACTGATGTACAAATCGCCACTTCCTAAACCATCTTTTCGGTTATAACCGCTAAAAATTAAAACACTTTCATCCGGAGCAATGTACGCATTAAACTCGTAGCCTTCAGTATTAATAGATGATGATAACGATGTTACCCTGCTATACGTACCACTATCCCATTCAGACATAAAAATATCATCTTTACCTTTAGCAGTAGGTCTGTCACTTGTAAAATACAAATTTTTAGAATTCGAAATGGCTGGATAAAACTCGTTATGTTTAGTATTTATCGGCGCACCTAAATTCATTGGATCTGACCATGATTCAGTACTACTTTTACGTGTCACAACCCATATATCAAAATCTTTAGTCTTGTTTTCTGCTTTAGATAATGGCCTATTAGATGCAAAATATAAGCGCAATCCATCTGGTGACAAATACGGTTCTAAATCTTTAAACTCTCCTGAAAAGCTTGCCAAAACCGGTGTACTCCAATTCTCGTTAGTTTTTACCGTTTTAAATATACCTGACAATTCTTCATTAGGACTCTGTACCGTAAAGTAAACTTCATTTGAAGTAGTAGAGATTGTAAAATCTCTTGTTTTAGCATATGATTTTATATTAGGTAATACTGGGGTTTGGGCATAAGCTATTGAAGCTATCAATATTACAAAAAGTAACCTCATAACATTAGTTTTAGCTTTAAAAGTATCACAAAATCAAGCGAAAATAATTCGATTTATTAATACTTTAACATACTTGGTCACACTCCAAACTGTGCTAAGTGGTGCTCTAAATGTTTCGCGAATGAATTGTTCCATTCTTTAGCACTCAACTTCCCCATTGAATGTGATTGCTTGTCATCAAAGTGTGCTTCGCCTAGTTCAGCGGTTTTTAATATATAGTCAATTAATCGTGTTTTTTCTTCATTAAAATCTTTTTCAGACCTTATGATAAACTGCGGCCCAGTTCTTCCGTTTCTCGGATAAGGTTGTTCTGATACCACTGCTTTTTTTACAAACAATTTTAAAAGTAGTTTTACAAAAGCGTTGGGTTCAGGGTGTTTGTCTGTATACACCATCTCATAAGCTACACAACAATGTGCTAGCATTTGTGACACACTCATTTTCCCCCATTGTGCTTGTGACTCTGGTGTTAAATTTTCAATACGTTTAATAAACTCTTGTGCTACGTTTTGGTCAAAGATGTTTTTCATAATCAATTTTATACCAACGAATATAAACAAAAAACGCGACCTATAGGTCGCGTTTTCTCATCTATACTTTTGAAGTTTATTTTACTTCTTCAAAGTCTACGTCTTGTACATCTTCAGCATCATTAGCTGGTTCAGCTTGCCCTTCAGCTCCTGCTGTACCACCTTGTTGTGCTTCTGCTTGTGCTTTATACATTTCTTCAGAAGCTACTTTCCACGCTTCGTTAATTTTGTCTAACGCAGGAGTTATAGTTTCTAAATTCTTAGTTTCATATGCAGCTTTCAATTCCGTTAATGCCGCTTCAATTGGTGCTTTTTTATCATCTGATAATTTATCACCAAACTCTTTCAATTGCTTTTCCGTTTGGAAAATCATTGCATCAGCTTCATTTAACTTCTCTACTTCTTCTTTTTTAGCTTTATCAGCTTCCGCGTTTGCTTCAGCTTCTTGCTTCATTTTTTGGATTTCTTCTTCTGTTAATCCTGAAGATGCTTCAATTCTGATGTCTTGTGACTTATTAGTAGCCTTATCTGTTGCAGATACTTTAATAATTCCGTTAGCATCAATATCAAAAGTTACTTCAATTTGAGGTACTCCACGCTGTGCTGGTGGTATACCATCTAAATGGAAACGACCAATAGTTTTATTATCTGCCGCCATTGGACGCTCACCTTGTAATACGTGAATTTCTACTGAAGGCTGATTGTCTGCTGCCGTTGAGAATACTTGTGATTTTTTTGTAGGAATAGTTGTATTAGCCTCAATTAACGTTGTCATTACATTACCCATAGTTTCAATACCTAATGATAATGGTGTAACATCTAATAACAATACATCTTTAACATCACCTGTTAAAACTCCTCCTTGAATTGCCGCTCCAATAGCAACAACTTCATCAGGATTTACACCTTTAGAAGGGGCTTTACCGAAAAACTTTTCTACTTCTTCTTGAATTTTAGGAATACGAGTAGATCCACCTACTAAAATTACCTCATCAATTTCAGACTTAGAAATTCCGGCGTCTTGTAATGCTTTTTCACATGGCAACATAGAACGACGCACTAAATCGTCAGCTAATTGCTCAAACTTTGCACGAGTTAATGTTTTTACCAAGTGCTTAGGTCCTGAAGCATCAGCAGTAATATATGGCAAGTTAATTTCTGTTTGTGTAGATGCTGATAATTCAATTTTTGCCTTTTCAGCAGCTTCTTTTAAACGCTGTAACGCCATTGGATCTTGAGTTAAATCCATAGAGTTTTCAGCTTTAAATTCGCTTGCCATCCAGTCAATTAAAACTTGATCAAAATCATCTCCTCCTAAGTGCGTATCTCCGTTTGTAGATAATACTTCAAACACACCATCACCTAGTTCTAAGATAGATACATCAAACGTACCTCCACCTAAATCATAAACAACAATCTTCTTATCTTCATCAGACTTGTCTAATCCGTACGCTAAAGCTGCAGCTGTAGGCTCGTTAATGATACGCTCTACTTTTAACCCTGCAATTTCTCCAGCTTCTTTAGTTGCTTGACGTTGTGCATCGTTAAAATAAGCTGGTACCGTAATTACGGCTCTATTTACATCTTGCCCTAAATAATCTTCAGCAGTTTTCTTCATTTTTTGAAGTGTCATTGCTGATAATTCTTGCGGTGTGTATAAACGGCCATCAATGTCAACACGTGGCGTGTCATTGTCACCTTTTACAACTTTGTATGCTGTTCTGCTAATTTCTGTTGTACATTCAGAGAATTTATTTCCCATAAAACGTTTAACTGAAGCAACTGTTTTAGTTGGGTTGGTCACCGCTTGTCTTTTCGCAGGATCTCCAACTTTAATTTCTCCACCTTCTACGAAAGCAATTACAGATGGAGTTGTTCTTTTCCCTTCTGCATTAGGTATTACTACTGGCTCATTACCTTCCATTACAGAAACACAAGAGTTTGTTGTACCTAAATCGATTCCAATTATTTTACTCATTTTTATATTATTAAATTATGTATTCATTTTTATTTACGCTTAGCTAATGTCAATTTGTATGCCAAGTGAAATAATATGACATGGTGTCAGTTTTTATTTTTCAGCAAATGCGTTAAAACTTACCATGAAAACTCATTCAAAAATATATATTTGCTAACTTTGAATACGCTCTATTATAAAGTATGAGCAATGTATTTATTATAGGTTTGTATTAAAAAATAAGTGCAATGGAAAGAATTAGTGTTTTTGACATGTTAAAAATTGGTGTAGGACCTTCAAGTTCACACACATTAGGACCTTGGCGTGCAGCTGAGCGATGGATTAATGAGTTGAAAACGTCTAATGAATTCAATCAAATTATAAGCATACAAATAGACTTATACGGTTCATTATCTTTAACCGGTAAAGGACATGCTACAGATTATGCCGTGTTACTTGGTTTAAGTGGCGCAGATCCAGAGCATGTGCCAGTAGAAGATATTCAGGGAATAATAGATCAAATAAAACATACAAATACGCTTGATTTTAATGGCGAACGTGCGTTGGTGTTTCATACCAAACAAATTGTTTTTAATAAAGAATTTTTACCATTTCATTCCAATGGCTTAACATTTACAGGAAAAACCATTACGGGAAAAACCATTACATCTACATTTTATTCTATTGGAGGCGGTTTTGTAATTAAAGAACATGATGATATTGCTAGTGAAACGGTTGATCAATTAGATTTTCCTTTCCCGATACAAAAAGCAACCGAACTTTTAGAACACTGTACTGCTCAAAACAAGATCATCTCAGAAATTGTTTTAGAAAACGAGAAATCATTACGCTCAGAAGATGACATAGACACTCAATTGTCACGTATCTGGAATACCATGCAAGAATGCATGTATATCGGGTGTCATTCAGAAGGGTTTTTACCTGGTGGATTAAATGTGCGCAGACGCGCATTTGATTTACACAAAAAACTGAAAAAGAATTTCGATTATGACGGTCCAGAAAACTGGATGCAAAGCATACGTAAAACCGAAGTTAAATTCAGAGAAATTCTAAAATGGGTAGACTGCTATGCGTTAGCTGTGAATGAAGTTAACGCCTCATTAGGTAGAATTGTTACGGCGCCAACAAACGGCTCAGCAGGAGTTATTCCGTCTGTATTGATGTATTATATGACCATTGAAAATCACGACGCTACATTTAAAGACATCAAGCAGTTTTTATTAGTTGCTGGAGAAATTGGCAGTTTATTTAAAAAGAATGCCACCATATCTGCAGCTATGGGAGGCTGTCAGGCAGAGATTGGCGTATCGTCTGCAATGGCAGCAGCAGCATTATGTGAGCTTCTAGGTGGCTCTCCTGCTCAAGTATTAATTGCCGCGGAAATTGCTATGGAACATCACCTCGGTTTAACCTGTGACCCTATTGGCGGTTTAGTTCAAATACCGTGTATTGAACGTAATTCTATGGGGGCAATAAAAGCTATTAATGCCGCAGAAATGGCATTAGATAGAGACCCTGCGCATGTAAAGGTACCTCTTGACAAAGTTATAGCAACAATGTGGGACACGGCACAAGACATGAATTTAAAATACAAAGAAACCTCCGAAGGAGGCCTTGCTATTTCTGTTAATATGGCCGATTGCTAATCGCCGCAATTTTTACGTCTTGTATCTAATATGGATACAATTTTCCATTGCTTATCCTGATAGAACAGTTGAAAAGAATTGGCTCCACAATGACTTAACATGCCATTTAAATAAAAATTATACGGGCACCATACTTGTGCCAAATCACCATCTATTTCATAGGTAAAAGACAACAACTCTTCTTCCCAATTTCTCAATTTTGCATATTGTGCAACTAACTTTACAAAACCATCAACATCTTGTGATACAAGAGACTGTTTACCGTCTTTATTGGGTTGAATACTTTGTAAAGTCATTTTAGGATGCATCACTGAGCGCATTTTTAAAGAGTCTGATTGATGAAATCCGTCAAAAAATGTTTCAATTGCATATTTAACCTTATACTCTTCTGCAGTTTGTGAAAACCCTAAAAAACTTGTAATTAACAATACAATTACTAACTTTATTTTCATAATTTTCTTTCTTTGATTCTCTCAAATGTAATCAATTATCATTCCTTAGATGATTATTTAACAAATAATATAGATTCTTTAATGAACTTATAACTATTGCTAAACTAAATTAGTAATTTTGCTGTTCATAAATCTCATTAAAATGTCAGTAGCTAAAAAAGAATACAAAAGAGTAACGGTTAAATCATTAGTTGATATGAAAAAGAATGGAGAGAAAATCTCTATGCTAACTTCTTATGATTATACCATGGCTAAAATTGTTGATGGCGCCGGTACAGATGTTATTTTAGTTGGTGACTCTGCATCAAATGTTATGGCGGGTCATGAAACCACCTTACCAATAACGCTAGACCAAATGATATACCATGCCTCTTCTGTAGTTCGTGCAGCTAAAAGAGCATTGATTGTGGTTGACTTACCTTTTGGAAGCTACCAATCTGATCCAAAAGAAGCTCTACATTCTTCTATAAAGATTATGAAACAATCTGGCGGACATGCTATCAAGTTAGAAGGTGGTAAAGAGATTAAAGAATCTGCCAAACGTATCTTAAACGCTGGAATTCCTGTGATGGCTCATTTAGGTTTAACACCGCAATCTATCTATAAATTCGGAACGTATACGGTAAGAGCTAAAGAAGAGGAAGAAGCTGCAAAGCTTAAAAAAGACGCATTAATGTTAGAAAAACTAGGATGTTTTGCTCTTGTTTTAGAGAAAGTTCCTGCCAAACTTGCACAAGAAGTTGCAAAAAGTTTAACCATTCCTGTAATAGGTATTGGTGCTGGTAATGGTGTAGACGGACAAGTTTTAGTTACTCATGATATGGTAGGTATGACACATGAATTCAACCCACGTTTTTTAAGACGTTACATGAATTTATATGAAGATATGACCTCAGCAATTGAGCAGTATTGTAGCGACGTAAAATCTGTTGATTTCCCTAATGAAGAGGAGCAGTATTAGTGAATAAGCCTATTAAAACGTTATCTACTAAACATAATCTTCAAGTTCTTTTTGAAGACAATCATATTATTGCCATTAATAAACGTGCTGGTGATTTGATACAGGGCGATAAAACTGGAGATATACCCTTACCAGATGTCATAAAAGCCTATTTGAAAGACAAGTACAATAAAGCTGGTAACGTGTTTTTAGGTGTGGTACATCGTTTAGATCGCCCAACAACTGGCATTGTAGTATTTGCCAAAACGTCAAAAGCCTTACCTCGTTTAAATAAATTATTTGCAGAAAAAACTGCTCAAAAAACCTATTGGGCTGTTGTTAAAAGCCATCCTCCAAAACAAAACGACACTCTCATACATTGGTTGAAAAAAAATCCTAAAAACAATAAATCTACGGCATATAAATCTGAAGTTGATGGTTCTAAAAAAGCTATCCTACACTATACTTGTTTAAAACAACTTAACAATTATAGTTTATTGGAAATCAATTTAGAAACTGGAAGACATCATCAAATCCGATGTCAACTAAACACCATTGGATGCCATATAAAAGGCGATTTAAAATACGGTGCTAAACGTAGTAATAAAGATGGCGGCATACACCTGCATGCAAGGCATTTAGAATTTATACATCCTGTAAAAAAAGAGCTTGTAAAAATTACAGCGCCATTACCTAAAGATCCTATTTGGGAGGTTTGTGAAAATTAGCCTAACCAACCTTCACGATCTAAACTTCTGTATTGTATTGCTTCGGCTATATGAGTACCATTAATAGTTTCATCACCTTGTAAATCTGCAATAGTTCTTGAAACTTTTAGTATTCTGTCATAAGCCCTAGCTGATAAATTCAGTTTTTCCATTGCCGTTTTCAACAATTGTTTTGATGCATCATCAAGCACACAGTACTTGCGTATTTGCTTCACATTCATTTGCGCGTTATAATGAATATTAGCCAAGGTTCTAAAACGTTGCGTTTGTATTTGCCGTGCGTTTATGACTCTTGCTCTTATGACAGATGACGATTCCGATTTATCTTCTTCAGTCAATTTCTCAAATGGCACCGGAGTCACTTCTATATGAATATCAATTCTGTCTAATAACGGTCCTGATATTTTCCCTAAATAACGCTGCATCTCTGCAGGAGATGAACTTACAGGATTAGTTCCATCGTTAAAATATCCACTCGGACTTGGGTTCATACTAGCTACCAACATAAAACTACTGGGATAGGTTACTGTAAATTTTGCTCGTGAAATGGTGACTTCTCTATCTTCTAAAGGCTGGCGCATTACTTCAAGAACTTCTCGTTTAAACTCTGGCAGTTCATCTAAAAATAACACTCCATTATGTGATAATGATATTTCTCCAGGTTGTGGGTAGCTTCCACCTCCTACTAAAGCCACATTTGATATCGTGTGATGCGGGCTACGAAACGGCCGTTGTGTCATTAACCCTGCATCTTTTACTTTACCCACTACACTATGAATTTTTGTAGTCTCTAAAGCTTCGTGCAACGTCATAGGCGGTAAAATAGATGGTAAACGTTTGGCCAACATTGTTTTACCCGATCCGGGTGGCCCAATGAGGATGATATTATGTCCCCCAGCGGCTGCAATTTCCATACAACGTTTAATAGATTCTTGTCCTTTAACATCTGAAAAATCAAATTCAGGGAAATTCAAACCTTTTGAAAACTCCTCCCGTGTATCAATAACCGTAGGTTCTAATTTGTGTCCTTTATCAAAAAACTCAATTACCTCTAAAATATTATCAACACCATATACCTCAAGGTCATTAACAATTGCGGCTTCTTTCACATTACTTTTTGGAAGAATAAACCCTTTAAACCCTTCCTCTCTTGCTTTTATTGCAATTGGTAATGCACCACGTATGGGTTGTAAACTTCCATCTAAAGAAAGTTCACCCATAATTAAATACTCATTAATAGTTTCTGATTTAATCTGACCTGATGCCGCAAGAATTCCCATAGCTATGGGCAAGTCATAAGCACTGCCTTCCTTACGCATATCTGCAGGTGCCATGTTTATGGTTATGCGTTTACCCGGTATTTTAAATTGATTGTTTTGTAGTGCAGCAGCAATTCGGTAATTACTTTCTTTTATAGCGTTATCTGGTAAACCAACCAAATGATATCCAACACCTTTTACAATATTAACCTCAATAGTTATAGTAGTGGCTTCTACACCAAAAAATGCACTCCCAAAAACTTTTACAAGCATAAACAAATTATTAAAAATGAATTTGGGGAATTACTAAGTTACACTAATTTTCAATAACATGCTAGTTATATAAAACACGAAAGGCGCCATAAAGCGCCTTTCATAATAATAAATCATCTATTCTTTAGTTTTTATAATTATCAACTCCTTCTTTTAGCCACGATGCATACACCTCTACATCAGACGTATAACCTATTGGTGCGTTTAGTTGATGTTCTGAATTATCTAACAACACATAGTAAGGTTGTGCGTTAGCTTTATAGTGTACCGTTTGAAAATCACTCCATTTATTACCAATAGTTTCAATTGATTTTCCTGTAGTTTCAGACACGTATTGTTCAGATTCTGGTAACTCACGCTTATCATCTACATATAATGAAATTAGCACAAACTCATTATTGATTAAATTAAATACTTCCGGTTCAGACCATACGCGCTCCTCCATTTTCCTACAGTTTACACATGCATGACCTGTAAAGTCTAATAATACAGGTTTACCAACCTGTATTGCATAAGCCATTCCTGTTTCATAATCATGAAATGCTAAAATATCATGCGGGCCTAAATGCGCGCCTTCTGGAAGTTCAGCATGGTTAACGCTACTTTGCCCTAGTTTTGTAAACCCAACTCCATACGGGCTTTCACTATACTGCATTGGAGGTGGAAATCCGCTAATCAATTTTAATGGCGCCCCCCATAATCCAGGTATTAAATATATGGTGAATGTTAACGTGATTAATCCTAACATTAATCGTCCTACAGATATACTCTGTACAGGAGAATCATGTGGTAATTGAATTTTACCGAATAAATAAAACGCTAACGCTCCAAAAACCGCAATCCAAATTGCAATAAATACTTCACGTTCTAAAAAGTGTCCTTGCACAACTAAATCAGCGTTAGATAAAAATTTAAATGCTAATGCCAATTCTAAAAACCCTAAAACAACTTTTACAGTATTCAACCATCCTCCAGATTTTGGCAAGGAATTCAACCAACCAGGAAACATTGCAAACAACGTAAACGGTAAGGCTAATGCTAATGAAAATCCTAACATTCCAACAAATGGCGCAATACCTCCTTTAGATGCCGCTTCTACTAAAAGTGTTCCCACAATTGGCCCTGTACACGAAAATGACACAATGGCTAAGGCTAAGGCCATAAAAAAGATACCTATCATTCCTCCTCTATCTGCCTGACTATCTACTTTATTAGCCCAAGAATTAGGCAGCATGATTTCAAACGCTCCAAGAAATGAAAACGCAAAAACTATTAATAAGATAAAGAATATGATGTTAAACCATACGTTTGTTGATAGCGCATTTAAGGCATCAGCCCCGAACGCCCAAGTGACAATTGCCCCAAGGAACACGTATATAAAAATAATGAATAACCCGTATATAATAGCATTTCTTATCCCTGCAGCTTTACTTTTACTTTGCTTAGTAAAAAAACTCACAGTCATCGGAATCATCGGAAATACACATGGTGTTAACAAGGCCGCAAACCCTGACAAAAATGCTAAGAAAAAGATTGTGAATAAGCCTTTCTGTTCGTTAGATGTATTTACTAAAGTGTCACTTATTTCCTTTTTTTCTGTATCTACTTTATCATCAACAGGTAATTTTAATGTGAACTTAGTATCAGCTTTCTTTTTTGCCTCTTCATGACGTTTAGTTTCTTCTTTTGAAAGAATTGAATACTGGTCTTTTCCGTCATCAACTTTACTGGCTGTAGATAAATCAAATTTAAGTTTTACCTCATCAAACAAGCATTTTTCATCATCACAAGTTTGGAAAGACACCTCTCCTTCTATTGATTTCAATGATACATCTAATAATTTAATGCGCTGTACCAATGTAGCAGAATGATCAAAAAAGCGCATGTCCATTTCAAACACTTTGTCATACAAAATTACCGTTTCACTCTCTGCTGCTTTTTCAGAGGTCAATTCAAATGTTTTTCCTAATTGAGTTTCATCATAAATCAATTCAGTTGGCAATGCCCCACCTTCTGGTAAATGTTGAGAGTATAAGTGCCAATGATCTTCAACCGTAGCCTTGTAAATTAAATTAAACTCTGTATCAGAAATTTTCTCGACTGCTCCTGTCCATTTTACAGGGGTTACAATTTGTGCTTGTACGAAACTAAAACTTATTAATATTATTAATACGCTTAATATTTTTTTCATCATAATACGACTTTAACTTCTTATTATTTTTAATATGCTTTTAGTGTCTTTACCTACTTTAAATCGGTTATCTGCTCGTTTACTAACAACCCAAATAATGGTGTCATTGGCATCACAAAGCAACCAACAGTTTTCTTTTTCTGGCAAAGACATTTTCTCGTCTTTAAAATATTTACTCAACTTCTTTTTTCCCTTCATGCCAAACGGAAAAAACACATCGCCATCTTTCTTTTTTCTTATACACAACGGATATTTAAGCTTCTCTGCATCCACAAAAATAGCATCTATTGTTGCTTTCTCTACTGTAGAGACATTTGAAAATTGTAACTGAATAGGTGTGTATAACTGTTCAGTACCTTGAGTAATCTCAAATGTTTCATCTTGTAAATGTACTTTGTTTTCTTCTAACAATAAGTAATCTCGGTCTTTAATCAACCGGTGTGTTTCTGACAGCACTATTTTACCAGATTGAGCCAAACATAAGTCTGCCACATTTTGCCATTCAGTAAAATTATATTCACTTAAAATATGACGTAAATACACCTCGATATTTTTATACATCAACAGTTTTTTTACATCAATTTTTAAATGCTCATCAAAAATACAGACTTCAGATTTTACAGCATCTAAATGATCTGTTAAAACTTCACGTTCTTTTTTCAAATAACTCAAATGGGTATTGAACGTAGAACTTAAATTTGGATTTAAATCTTCAAATACTGGAATAACTTTATGTCTAATTTTATTCCTAAAATATTTAGTGGATTGATTGGTTTCATCTTCTCGCCAAATTATTTTTTCTTTGATGGTAAACTCTTCGATATCTGCTCTTGTAAACGGCAATAACGGCCTGACGATATAATTGTTTTTTTCAGGTATACCGGTTAAACCATGTATACTTGTCCCTCTAATTAAATTAATCAAAACCGTTTCAATATTATCATTGGTATGGTGTGCTGTGAGTACATAATCATATTCATGTTCATTTAGTAAACTTTCAAACCATTGGTAACGCAATGTTCTAGCTGCCATTTGAGTAGATACACCAAGTGCTTCAGCATATGATTGGGTTTGAAACTCAACTGAATGATCGCTGACTTTTAATTCTTTGGCTAATGTTTTTACAAAAGCAGCATCTTTATCAGATTGATCTTGACGCAGTTTAAAATTGCAATGTGCTAATGAAAAATTCAATTGCATTTGACTGCATAAATGCGCCAATACAACACTATCAATCCCGCCGGAAATGGCTACCAATAACTTTGCGTCTTTTAAAAACGGTAAGTTTTGATGGATGTGTGTTGTAAACTTTTTCAACATAACTTGTTAACTCAATAACGCTTCACGCATTGCTTTGGCTTTAATTAAACATTCTTGATATTCTGCCTCAGCGGTAGCCTTAGCTGTTATTGCACCACCTACTGAATAAGAGACATATTGATTTGATGCGTTATATAATATGCTTCGTATTATCACATTAAAATCAAAATCATTGTCAGGAGTAAAATAACCTACGGCTCCAGAATACACCCCTCGTTTGGTATCTTCTAAAGTTTCAATAATTTTCATTGCAGATACTTTTGGTGCCCCAGTCATACTACCCATTGGAAATGTTGTTCTGATAATTTCAACCGGACTTTTAGTATGCTCAACACATGAGGTTACTGTACTTATCATTTGATGTACTTGATTAAAAGAATACACTTTACATAATTCCGGTACTTTCACACTTCCCTTTGTCGCCGTTTTTGATAAATCATTTCGTACCAAATCAACAATCATGATATTTTCTGAACGCTCCTTTTCATCATGCTCTAAATTGTATTTTAATTTGGCATCTTCTGTTGCATTTTCCGAGCGTTTTGCTGTACCTTTAATTGGTTGAGACACAACTGTTGTTCCATTTTTTTTCAGGTATCGTTCAGGTGAAGCTGATAGTAAATACTTATCATCTAATTTTAAAAATGTAGCAAATGGTGAATTTGAAATTCTATTCAGTTTTTGATAAACTCTTAATGGGTTGATAACCGTCTGCTCAGCGTAAAACTCTTGACAAAAGTTGACCTCATAAATATCACCTCGTAAAATATGTTTGTGGATGGTCTCAAACTTTTCAAAATAACTATCCTTAGACATGCGAAGTTTAATTTTCACTTCTTTGTTATCCGTTTCAATATTTTCAAACAGATTTTGTGGATCAAGTATCTCAATCAAATCAGACTCTAATTCATCATCAACTGCATTCAAGTATTGCAGTTCAAGGGTATCGTTTTTTATTAAAAAAACTTTCTTTGGTTGAAAGAAAAACAGTTCCGGAAAATTTAAACCATCAAAATTTTGAGAAGTCAGCTGCTCTGTGTCGTTTTTTAAGTCGTAACTCAAATAACCAAACAACCAGTCATTAGTTAATGCTTGATATTCTTTTAATTTATCAAAGGCCTCAAAACTATCTGTTTGTAATACGGTAAATGCATCAATTGCTAACACCGCATCATAATTGGTGTGCTGTAAATCATGATGATTAGAGTCTAGCCAAACAACCTCTCTAAATTGCGCACTCCATTGGAGTAATCTTTCTTTTATACGATGTCCTTGTTGTAAAGGAATTTTCTTATGAACTCTCAAAGAACTATATTAATTGGCAACGTCACTAATGAATTTGATACGGTACAAACGCAATTCCTCATCATCATAATCTCCTTCAAACTCTTCTATGGCATCAGTTATTTTATCGGTTTCAGCTTCCATAAAATACTCATGAATTTCTTCTTGCTGATCTTCATCTAAATGATCTTCAATCCAATAATTGATGTTCAGTTTTGTACCTGAATACACAATTTGTTCCATTTCCTTAATAAAATCTGCCATTTCCATCCCTTTGGCAGCAGCAATATCTGTTAATGGTAATTTCCTATCTACACTTTGAATAATATACAATTTTAAAGCAGAATTCACTCCAGTACTTTTCACCACTAGATCATCAGGTCTAACAATATCATTATCTTCAACGTAAAGTTTAATCGCTTTAATAAATTCTTTACCGTATTTTTTTGCTTTACCTTCTCCTACACCATGTACTGTTTTTAACTCTTCTAAAGTGATAGGATATTTTAGCGCCATATCTTCTAATGACGGATCTTGGAATACTATGAATGGTGGCACCCCCAATTTATGAGCTTCCTTTTTACGTAAGCTTTTCAAGATCTTAATCAAATTTTTATCGGCAGATGCATCACCTCCCTTAGAAGCTATCAACACGCCTTCAGCTCCTTGATCTGTATACATATGATCTTCAGTCATCATAAAGCTTTCTGGCGATTCTATAAACGCTTTCCCTTTATCGGTTAAACGTATAACGCCATAGGTTTCAATATCTTTTTTAATGAATTTCGCTACAAGTGCTTGACGGATTAAAGCCATCCAATAAGTAGCTTCTTTAGATTTACCGTTACCGAAAAACGGTTTCAAATCGGTTTTATGTGATGTTATTAACGCGTTTTTATCTCCGCGTAATGTACTCACTAAGTCCTTAGATTTGTATTTTTCTTTTGTAAGACTAACTGTTTCTAATAACAATTTTAATTCCTCTTGAGCTTCATGTTGCTTTTTAGGATTTTTCATATTGTCATCCATATGTGCGCCTTCACCATTAACCTCATCAAAGTCTTCACCAAAGTAATGTAGTATGAATTTTCGCCTTGACATTGATGTTTCTGAATATGCCACCATTTCTTGTAATAAGGCATGACCAATTTCTTGTTCTGCTACTGGCTTGTTAGCCATGAATTTTTCCAGCTTTTCAATATCTTTATAGGCATAGAATGCTAAACAATGGCCTTCGCCACCATCACGACCACCACGACCAGTTTCCTGGTAATAACTTTCAATACTTTTAGGAATATCATGATGAATTACAAATCTAACGTCTGGCTTGTCAATTCCCATACCAAAAGCTATGGTTGCTACAATAACATCTGTGTCCTCCATCAAGAACATATCTTGATGTTTTGCTCTTGTTTTAGTATCTAAACCGGCATGGTAAGGCAAGGCATTAATTCCATTTACCTGAAGGACTTGCGCCAACTCTTCAACGCGTTTTCTACTCAAGCAGTACACAATACCACTTTTCCCTTCATTTTGTTTAATGAAACGAATGATATCTGCATCAACATTTTTAGTTTTTGGCCGTACTTCATAAAATAAATTCGGCCTGTTAAACGATGCTTTAAATGTTTCTGCATCTGGCATACCCAAGTTCTTTATAATGTCTTCTTGAACTTTAGGGGTTGCCGTAGCGGTTAAGGCTACAATAGAAATATCTTCACCTATTTTCTTAATTATGGTTCTTAGGTTTCTATATTCTGGCCTAAAATCATGCCCCCATTCTGAAATACAATGGGCTTCATCAACAGCCATAAATGAAATTTTTACTGAGCGCAAAAATTCAATATTCTCTTCTTTTGTTAACGATTCTGGCGCAACATATAACAACTTAGTCACCCCATTAATCATATCCTCTTTAACCTGCTTAACTTCTGTTTTTGTTAAAGATGAATTCAACACATGAGCAATACCCTTTTCAGATGAAATTCCTCTTATGGCATCAACTTGATTTTTCATTAATGCAATTAATGGTGATACCACAATTGCTGTACCTTCACACATTAATGCTGGCAATTGAAAACACAATGATTTCCCTCCACCCGTAGGCATAATTACAAATGTATTTTTACCTTTCAATACATTTTTAACTACATCTTCTTGCAGTCCTTTAAACTGAGAAAAACCAAAATATTTTTTTAATGATGTCTGTAAGTCAGTTTGATTAAAATCCATTCTTTTTTAACTATTTAATAAGCTCTGTTAAATATATCACAAAATGAAACATTTTTTTAATCATAACTAATCTGTATCTGATAAAAATAAAGTAATTTCGTTTTGAGAATATTAAAGATAGTATTTTTATTTAAAATTGTTCAATTCAATTTTGTAAAAATCGTCTTAATTTTCAGCTTTTAACTAATACAAACTTAATCAGCCAATCACTATTTCACAACAGTTTTTGCTGATTTTTTAACAATTATTTCAAGTGGACAACATCGATAAAATTATTGATATAGCTAAGACAACAATACGTATTGAACAAGAGGCTATTGCTAATTTAATAAACTCGGTAGACATTGAATTTGCCGAAGCTGTAAACCACATTTTTACATCAAAAGGACGCGTTGTAATTTCTGGTATTGGAAAAAGCGCGAATATTGCAACAAAAATTGTAGCAACGCTAAATTCTACAGGAACTCCAGCAATATTTATGCATGCTGCTGATGCGATTCATGGTGATCTTGGTACTATTCAACAAAATGATACTGTTATTTGTATTTCAAAAAGCGGGAATACTCCTGAAATAAAAGTATTGGTTCCGTTAATTAAAAATGGCGGACACAAACTTATTGCCATTACATCAAACCGAAACTCGTTTTTAGGCACAGAAGCCGATTATGTATTACATGCTTATGCTGAAAAAGAAGCCTGCCCTAACAATTTAGCGCCTACAACCAGTACCACTGCGCAATTGGTAATGGGTGACGCACTAGCGGTTTCACTTTTGCATTTAAAAGATTTTACAAGTAATGACTTTGCCAAATTCCACCCTGGAGGGGCCTTAGGTAAACGGTTATATTTACGAGTTAAAGACTTGATTTCAAAAAATGAGCAACCAGCCGTAAAGGCTTCAGATTCTATCAAAGATGTGATCATTGAAATTTCTAACAAACGTCTTGGAGTTACTGCTGTTATTGACGCTTCAGAAAAAATAATTGGAATTATTACCGATGGTGATTTAAGACGTATGTTAACCAAAACTGACGATTTCACTAAATTAACTGCCGCAGACATCATGTCAGTATCGCCAAAAACACTAACTAGTGATGCTATGGCTATTGATGCAAAAGAAGTTTTAGAACACAATAACATCTCACAGTTGCTTGTTGAAGATGACAATCAATACAAAGGAGTTGTTCACATACATGATCTAATTAAAGAAGGAATCATATAACTATGGCTAAAAAAGACCCAAACCAAATGTCCTTTCTAGACCATTTAGAAGAATTAAGAGGCCATTTGATAAAATCAACCTTAGCAATTTTAGCGTTTGCCACTGTTGCGTTTGTATGTAAAAAAATTGTATTTAAACACATTTTATTTGCCCCTACAAAAATAGGTTTTATAACCTACCAAGGTTTATGTAACCTGTCAAAAGCCTTGGGCATGGATGAAAGTTTATGCATTGAAATGATGCCTTTTGAAATACAAAGTAGAACTTTAGCAGGGCAATTTTCTGCACATATATGGGTATCAATAACCTTTGGGTTTATCGTTGCTTTTCCGTTTGTGATATACCAATTTTGGAAGTTCGTAAGTCCTGGATTACACAGCAATGAACGCAAATCATCAAGAGGATTTATCATAGCCGCCTCATTCTTGTTTTTTACTGGAGTGTTGTTTGGTTACTACATCATATGCCCTTTATCAATCAATTTTTTAGGAAATTACAGTGTTGATACTACCATACACAATGATTTTGACCTAGACTCTTACATTGGACTTGTTAGAGCCTGTACTTTGGCTTCAGGATTAATTTTTGAACTCCCTATCATCATCTACTTTTTAACAAAAGTTGGTTTAGTTACTCCAGAGTTCTTAAAAAAACAACGAAAAATTGCTTTAGTAGTCATATTAATTATTTCAGCTGTAATTACACCACCCGATTTGGCCAGCCAAGTTATTGTAGCCATACCAGTATTAATACTATATGAAATAAGTATAGTCATATCAAAACGCGTTTTAAAGAAACAACAAAAAAGAGCATTACAGAACATCTAATACATATTACCATGAACGATAAAATAAAAGAATTTGACGCCTACAGAGATAAAATGAATAAACGCATTTTACAAGACGACAATAAAATTCTACACCGTATTTTTAACTTAGACACAAAGGCTTTTCAAGAAGGCGCATTAGATGTACGCACTAAAGAGCTTTTAGGCTTAGTAGCCTCTTTAGTATTACGTTGTGACGACTGTGTAAAATACCACTTAGAGTCATGCCACAAAGCTGGGTTAAACGGTAAAGAAGTTGCAGAAGCTTTAAGTATTGCGACCTTGGTTGGAGGAACAATTGTAATACCACACTTAAGGCGCGCTTATGAATTCTGGGATGCTATTCAAGAAAATGTAAACAGTTAAATACATGCCAAACTTTTACAACATATAACATATATGTGTATTTTTACAATTGTATAAACTCAATTTATGATCTTAAGAGCTGAAAATATTAAGAAATCCTACAAAAACAAACTTGCTGTTAAAGGAATTTCTGTTGAAGTAAAACAAGGAGAAATTGTTGGACTATTAGGCCCTAATGGTGCTGGAAAAACAACTTCATTTTACATGATTGTTGGACTTATAAAACCTACAGAAGGGAAAATATTTTTAGACAATACTGAAATCACCAAATTTCCAATGTACAAACGTGCACAACACGGTATTGGGTATTTAGCTCAAGAGGCATCTGTATTTAGAAAGCTTACAGTTCAAGAAAACATCATGAGTGTTTTAGAATTAACTGATTTACCACGAAAAGAACAACTTGAACGTACTGAGCAACTCATTGAAGAATTTAACTTACAAGAGCGACGTGACAGACGTGGCGACTTACTATCTGGTGGTGAACGCAGAAGAACAGAAATTGCTAGAGCATTGGCCACCAATCCGAGTTTCATTTTACTAGATGAACCGTTTGCGGGTGTAGACCCTGTTGCTGTTGAAGACATACAACGCATTATTGCTCAGTTGAAAGACAAGAATATTGGTATTCTAATCACAGATCATAACGTACAAGAAACTTTAGCAATTACAGATAGAACCTATTTAATGTTTGAAGGAAACATCTTAAAACATGGGGTTCCTGAAGAACTTGCAGAAGATGAAATGGTGCGTAAAGTATATCTTGGACAAAATTTTGAATTACGTAAGAAGAAATTAGATTTCAACTAATTAAAATTTACACAAACAACATATAAACTCCTACTTTTTCACCAATTGTAGGAGTTCTTTTTTTGTGCCATTATAGATGTTAACGTCTACAAATTCCTTTATACCATTCACACTCCCTTTGTCCGTAAACTGCCAAAAACTCCAGTCGTCATCTATGTTTTCCACATAATAATTGTAATTGGCTATCCAGCAGGTATACTCAGCAAAATCATGGTACAAATGCTCATTGTAAAACGATTCCCCTGAATAGATTATAGGCTTAACACCATAATGTTGCTCAATGCGTTTCAACCATTTACGTAACCCTAGTTTCAAATTGTCCATGCTTTGAATTCTCGGAATATCTTCAATATCCAATACAGGAGGTAAATCACCATATTGAAGTTTTACCGTTCTTATAAAATTATCGGCTTGAAATAATGAATTTTCATTGGGGCGGTAATAATGGTAAGCTCCGCGAATTAATCCTTTCTCTTTTGCAGCTTTCCAATTAACATCAAATTTTCTATCAACTTTTACGCTTCCAGCTGTTGCTCTTACAAACACAAATGACAACGGAAAACTATCTTGTATTTTAGAGACCTTATCCCATTGTATACGTCCTTGATAATGCGATACATCAATACCATAAGTTTTATCTTGATGGTGTTGTAGCACATCAAAAATACGTAATTGTGTGGTCACAGACGAGACTTTAATTGCTTCCGTCTGTTCTATCCGCTGAAATATTAAATAGTAAATTGTGTATCTATAATGCCAAATCCCACAGCTTAATAAGACAAAAAATATGGGGAATAAAATATGTTTTTTAAAAGAAAATTTAGATTGCTTTTTCCTTTTTTTTGACTTAGATACCCTTTTACGTTTCTGCGTAACTTTACCAGAAGCCATATTATTTTTTAGCATTAATTACTACAGACAGCAGTATATATAACAGGATAATTAATGGTATTGCGGTATAACTTAGCACTGCGAGTAGCACAATAGAAGTTAGTAAAAACATATATGTAACTACATTGTCTTTAAATGCGTAGGTTTTCATTTTTAATGAAAACAATGGCAATTCAGCATTTAACAGATAACAACTTAGCAGTGTTATACCAATCAACATCCATTTATTTAAAATCAAGTTGTTAATCCACAACACATCATTACTCATTAAAATTAATGGTAAACTTAAAATCAGTAGCGTATTTGCAGGTGTTGGTAACCCTATAAATGAATCGGTTTGACGGGTATCAATATTAAATTTTGCCAAACGGTAACATGATGCCAATGTAATTAACAAACCAATTAGTGGCAAGAAACTATACGGAGCAACCTCATAACCTAACAACACACTTTCTAAATTAACAGGAAATGGATGAGATGTTTTTTCTAATAACTTAAACATAACAATACCTGGCACTACTCCACTAGTAACCATATCTGCTAAAGAATCTAATTGCAAGCCTAACTCACTTTTTACATTTAGTAAACGTGCAGCAAAACCATCAAAAAAATCAAAGACAATTCCTAGAATAACAAACACAGCGGCTAAAAACAAGTTATTTTCAACTGCAAAAATGACTGCTATACATCCACAAAAAAGGTTTAATAAGGTGATGATATTCGGAATATGTTTTTTCATGAATTATATGTTCTTTGGTGTAAAAATAAGAAAGTTTTCAATCACTCTCCATCCTATATCTGATTCAAATTATTTACTAGCTTTTAACATTCTGTCATTACCAGACAAATCTTTACGCAGCTCAACAGAAGAAAACCCGTAACTCTTAACTAAATCAACCGTTTTTTGCCCTAAATATTGATTAATTTCAAAATACAACACTCCGTTATCAGTTAGATTATCAACTGCAAATTCCGTTATTTTTTTATAAAAAATTAATGGATCATTATCTTCAACAAACAAAGCCAAATGTGGTTCATATGCCAACACATTTTTTTTGATCTCTTGTTTTTCTAAATGCCTTACATATGGTGGATTTGACACTATCACATCATACTTCGCAGTAGTATTAGCATAAGTCAGTATATCATCATTTATAAACGCCACATCAACACCATGAGTCTTTGCATTAAATGTTGCAACTTCAAGTGCTTCTTCCGAAACATCCATACTAACAACACTTGCTTGTTTCATGTGTTTAGCTAAACTGATAGGAATACACCCTGATCCCGTACCAACATCTAATACTGTGAGTTTATTTTTGTTTGAATTATCTTTTAAAATCCAATCAACTAACTCTTCTGTTTCTGGACGTGGTATTAAAGTAGCTTTCGTCACTTTAAAATTCAATCCGAAAAAATCTGTACTCCCTATGATATATTGTATTGGTTTTTCTTGTTGCAAGTCAACCAGAGCGTTTTTAAAATATAATTCGTCATCAGACTTCAATTCAAAATCTGGTTTTAAAACGACATCAATTTTTGACAGTTGCAATTTATATTCAACCAAACGATAGAAAAACGCATCTATTTCTGACAGTTCAAAAACAGACGACAATTTCTCTCTAAACAGTATTTTTAACTGATTTAAATTCATGGTTATAAACTATATGTCTTTAATCATCCATTTAGAACAGCTATAATGCCCAGTATCTCCTAATGGTTTATCTAATGACACAAAACCAGTTTTTGCATATAACTTTACTGCCGAGGTCATATAAGGCAAGGTTTCTAAATAACATTTATCAAACCCGAATTCTTTAGCCGCACTCAAACACTTTTGCATCATTTGCGCGCCAAAACCTTTTCCTCTAGCCTCAGGAGAAAAATACATTTTCTGTAATTCGCAGATGTTTTCTTCTGAGTTGTCTAACTGTGAAATTCCGGCTGCTCCAACCACTTTTTTGTTAAGTTCAGCTACAAAATAAATTGCTCTTTCTTTATTATACACTTCAGATAAGACATCTAAAGATTTATCTTCATACGCAGTACCAACCTTTGGTGCTCCTAGCTCTAGCAACACCTCTCTAATCATTTTTGCTACTGCCGCATTATCTGCTGCTTCTATTTCTCGTATTAATATTTCAGACATCAATATAAAAGGCTATTTTTGTGTTGTAAAATTACCATTTATGAAACAAATAGCAGCACTTTTAATTATAATTTCAATGTTATCATCTTGTGTTTCAAAACAAATTGAATACCAAGGTGTTGACAACATCAACATTTTATCCTTGAGCGGACAAGAAATCACTTTAAGCGCTGATGCTATTTTTAAAAACCCTAACATTTTAGGAGGAAAAGTAATTCCTGACAACATCGTGGTTTTTATAGACGATAAAGAAGTTACTTCGGTAAAATCTGAAGAATTCAGAGTTCCTGCAAAAGAAGAGTTTAGTGTACCATTAGAAGTTACCATTCCTTTTGATAAAATTCCTGGAAATAAAAACGGTGGATTATTAGGTGCAGTTTTAGGAAGCATCAACAAAGCACACAAGGTCACTTTTAAAGGTGTTTTATATTACCGAGTTGCAGGATTTAAATCTACCTATAACATAAACCATACAGAAGACATAAAGTTATAACACACGACATTTACATACAACGCTGCATTGAGCTTGCTAAAAACGGATTAGGCACCACATACCCTAACCCTTTAGTAGGAAGTGTTATTGTGCATAATAACAAAATTATTGGCGAAGGTTGGCATTACCAAGCGGGTCAACCACATGCAGAAGTTAATGCTATCAATTCGGTAAAAGACAAATCCTTACTTAAAAACGCTACCATTTACGTGTCACTAGAACCTTGTAGCCATTTTGGAAAAACCCCACCATGTGCCGATTTGATTACCAAACACCACATAAAAAATGTAGTTATTGGTTGTGTAGATTCGTTTTCAGAAGTGTCTGGTAGAGGGATTGAGAAGTTAAAAGCTAAGGGCTGTAATGTGACAGTTGGCGTTTTAGAAGAGGAATGTTTAAAGCTAAATAAACGTTTTTTTACATTTCACACTAAACAACGTCCGTATATCATTTTAAAATGGGCAGAAACTTCTGATGGCTTTATTGCTCCAGACAACAATAGTCAAATTACCTGGATTACCAATACATACTCTAGACAGTTAGTACATAAGCTACGTGCAGAGGAACAAGCAATATTAATTGGCACTAATACCGCACTAATTGACAATCCTAAATTAAATTCTAGAGATTGGCATGGCACACACCCTGTAAGAGTTGTGTTAGACAAACAACTTCGCATACCTAGTACGCATTCAATTTTTGACCAGAGCATAAAGACTATTGTTATTACCGAAGTTAACAAAGTTAGCTCAGCGAATATAGTCTACGAACATATAGATTTTTCAAGTCAAATAGCACAACAAATATGTACTATCCTCTATAAACACCAAATTCAATCGGTAATTATTGAAGGCGGCGCGCAAACATTACAAACTTTTATTGACAGTAATATCTGGGATGAAGCATACATGTTTAAAGGACCAAACACGTTTACATCAGGTTTAAAGTCGCCGCAACTTAATGGACATATGGCTTCTTCTAAACCTATTAAAGACAACCAACTTATAGTGTACAATAATGATTAAAAATATAATTTTTGATTTCGGTGATATTTTCATCAATCTTGATAAAACTGGCGCTATGTCAGCAGCTTTAGAGTTGTTTAACGTTCCTGAGTTAACCCCAGAAATGCTACACATCAATATGCGTTATGAAAAAGGGTTACTATCAACTACTGAATTTATACAATTTTATACCACTACTTTTCCTAACACCACAAAAGAACAAGTGGTACAAGCCTGGAATCATATTTTATTAGACTTTCCATTACATCGATTAGAGTTTTTGAAGAAGGTAAGCACTCAATACCGTTGCTTTCTTTTAAGCAATACCAATGAGATGCATATAGATTGGATAAAAAACGATTGGGGTCCGGAATTATACAACGAATTTAAAGCGTGCTTTGACACATTTTATTTATCACATGAAATGCATATGCGTAAACCAGATGCAGAAATTTACAAGTATGTACTAGACACACATCAATTAATTCCTCAAGAAACCTTATTTATTGACGACACTAAAGAAAATACAGATACTACAGAAAGACTACACATACATTCATGGAATTTAACTCCAGGCAAAGAAGATGTTACAGAGTTATTCACTATTAAAAGCGAGTTGTTTTAATGGGATATCTTATACTTAGCGTACTCTTTTCAAGTGCTATTTTTATAGTATTTAAACTTTTTGAAAAATACAATATCAATACCCTACAAGCTATTATCGTTAATTATGCCACGGCGTTTTGTATTGGTATTTTTACATATGAACATAAAATAGACTTCATCAATATCCCTAACAAACCTTGGTATATAGGGGCTGTAATTTTAAGTTGCTTATTCATTTCGGTATTCAACCTTATGGCATTAACATCACAGAAAAACGGAGTTTCTGTAGCTTCTGTAGCTGGAAAAATGTCAATCGTTATTCCTGTTATTTTTGGCATTTATCTGTATAATGAACAGCTCACCATGCAAAAAGGTATTGGTATTATTCTTGCCCTCTGTGCAGTGTTTTTAACAACAAGTAAAAATGCATCTACAGTAAAAAAAGGAAATTATATATTCCCCATTCTTTTATTTTTAGGCTCTGGTATTATAGACACCTTAATAAAGTATATACAAACCAATTATGTTTCTAACACCGAACTACCTTTATTCTCGGCAATCCTTTTTATACAAGCTGGTGTATTAGGAACAGTGATCTATTTTTTTAAACCGTCTAAACTATACGGAAAAAATATTATTGCTGGATTATGTTTAGGGATAATAAATTATTATTCAATTATCTATTTATTAAAAGCGTTGAACAATAAAAACCTTGGTAGCGCCGAAGTGTTTACCATAAATAATGTAGCTATAGTTATGTTAACAACACTTGCAGGACTATTCATTTTTAAAGAGAAACTTATTTTTAAAAATTGGATTGGCATTAGCATTGCTATAATTTCAATTCTTTTAATTACTTTGTAATTTATATTTTGACACCAATTAAAGACACATATAAAACTATAGACGATACGTTTAAAGGAGAGTTATTTAAAGATAGAGGCAGTAAATTTTACGGCTATGCTTTTCCTATTTCTTCAGAAGATGACGTAAAGCCAATTGTTGAACAATTAAAAAAAGAGCATCATACAGCAAGGCATTGGTGTTATGCTTGGCAGTTAGGCACTACAAAAACACGATATAGAGCTAATGACGATGGTGAACCAAGCAACTCTGCGGGGCCACCAATTTATGGTCAAATACAAGCATATGACCTTACAAACATTTTAGTAGTAGTTGTCAGGTATTTTGGTGGTACAAAATTAGGGGTTGGCGGTTTAATGAATGCGAATAAAACTGCAGCCAAATCTGTACTTGATTCCGCTAATATCATAGAAAAAACTATTGACAAAGTGTACCAAATCACTTTTGAGTATAAAGATATGAATAAAGTGATGCGTGTTATAAAAGAGCATCAACTTAACATTAGCGCACAAACTTTAGAACTAAACTGCCAATATACAATACCGGTAAGAATTAGTGATGCAGAAAAAATTTATGCTGTGTTTGAAAATATTTACGGTGTAGACATTAAAGAACTAGAATCCTAATTTCTGTAATAAATGCTCCGGACATTGAATTGGTCTTTTGGTTGCCATGCTCACAAAAACCAATGTAATTTCTGACGTTGTTAATAAGTCATCATTAACATTATAAATCTCCTGATCAATACATATTTTTAAACCCGGTTTTTCACGCAATTTAGTCTTCACAAATAGCACTTCATCATATACCGCAGGTTTTTTAAAATTGATATTTAAATTGACCACAGGCAACATCACGCCCTCTTCCTCCATTTTTTTATAAGATATCCCTATAGAGCGCAACCACTCTACTCTAGCCACCTCTAAATACTGAGCATAATTTCCGTGGTACACCACGCCCATTTGATCTGTTTCACCGTATCTAACACGTATTTCTGTTGTATGAATTTTCATATACCCGCTACAAGCTATGCTTGCATAATATTATTTATGTTTAGTATGAGAAAAAAAAACTAAATATTCAATAGTAAAAGTGTTTTTTTTTTCACTTTTTTGTTCACATATTTGTCATCCCCAAGAACAACTAATGAGAAGTAATTCTCAATTGAATTAAAACACAAACATAACCAATTCTATTAAATGAATAATACAGCATTATCAGTTTGGGAAAACTGTTTGTCTTTTATTGAAGACAACATACAACCTCAAGCATACAAAACGTGGTTTGAACCAATTAAACCAATAAAACTCACTGATAATGTGTTAAGTATTCAAGTACCTAGTAAATTCTTTTACGAATGGCTTGAAGAACATTATGTGAAGTTATTAAAAGTGGCACTGACAAAAGAATTAGGGGAGTCAGCAAAATTGGTGTACAACATCAAAATGGAAAACACTTATGGCAACAAGCAACCGTTTACAGAAAAAATACCTAGTACAAATAGAGCTTCTGTAAAACCTCAAAATGTTGATGTTCCGTTAAAAAACAAAAGTCCAGAATTAAAAAATCCGTTTATAATTCCTGGAATTAGAAATGTAAAAATAGAATCGCAGTTAAATCCGAGTTATAATTTCGAAAATTTCTTAGAGGGTGATTCAAACCGTTTGGCTAGATCAGCAGGTTTAGCTGTAGCAAATAAACCTGGAGGTACCGCCTTTAACCCATTGTTAATTTTTGGTGGAGTAGGTTTAGGTAAAACCCACTTAGCCCACGCTATTGGGGTTGATGTTAAAGACAAATATCCAGAAAAAACAGTATTATATATTGCTGCAGAAAAATTCATACAACAGTATACTGATGCTGTAAGAAAAAACAACAGAAACGATTTCATACACTTCTATCAAATAATTGATGTGTTAATTATTGATGATGTGCAGTTTTTATCTGGTAAGGCAGGTACGCAAGATGTGTTTTTCCACATTTTCAACCATCTGCACCAAAATGGCAAGCAGATTATTTTAACATCTGACAAGGCTCCTGTAGACATGCAAGACATTGAGCAACGCTTATTATCTCGTTTTAAGTGGGGATTATCAGCCGAGCTACAACGTCCAGATTTTGAAACTCGAGTTGCGATATTGCAAAACAAATTATATCGTGACGGTGTTGAAATGCCATATGACATTATTGAATATGTTGCTAAAAACATCAAATCAAATGTTAGAGAATTAGAAGGTGCAATTGTATCACTTATTGCTCAATCTTCGTTTAACAAAAAAGAAATCACGATTGATTTAGCGCGACAAATCATTGAAAAGTTTGTAAAAAATACCAAACGAGAAATTTCAATTGATTACATACAGAAAGTTGTATCAGACTATTTCTCAATGGATGTTGGCACACTACAATCAAAAACAAGAAAACGTCATATTGTACAAGCAAGACAACTAGCCATGTTTTTTGCCAAAAAATTTACCAAAGCTTCATTAGCTAGTATTGGTAGTCAAATTGGAAAACGTGACCACGCTACAGTACTTCATGCGTGTAAAACGGTTGACAACTTAGCGCACACCGACAAACAATTTAAGAAATATGTAGATGATTTACAGAAAAAACTAACGCTGTAAAACCTACCAAACAATATTAAAAAAATCACTAACATTAACGTTAGTGATTTTTTTATACTTAAATTGTACTAACATTTATTATATGATACACACAAGAATACTTATGGTTTGCTTAGGTAACATCTGCCGATCACCGTTAGCAGAAGGTATCCTAAAATCGATGGTTAACACCGATTATGTTTTTGTTGACTCAGCAGGAACCTCAGCATTTCATAAAGGAGAACTCCCTGACCCAAGATCTATTAGCGTAGCCAAAAAACACAATATAGATATTACAGACCAACGAAGTAGACAGTTTGTAACTACTGATTTTGACATTTTTGATTACATCTATGTTATGGATCAATCCAACCTTTCCAACGTTTTGAGACTTGCTAAAAACAACATCGATCGTTCAAAAGTTAAACTCATACTTCATGAAAGCACTCCAGAAAAGGATACTAATGTACCAGACCCTTATTACGATGCTAACGAAGGATTCGATTTGGTTTACAATATGCTACATAAAGCTTGCAAACAAATTGCTGATAACTTATAACATTTAACATGAAATTAAACGGAAAATTATATCTAATACCCACAACTTTAGGTGACACAGAACCTCTAGAAGTATTACCAATATCGGTAAAAAAAGTGTTAGAAATGACTGACGAATTTATTGTAGAAAATGAAAAAACCGCTAGGCGTTTCATCAAACGAGTTTGTCCAAAAAAATCACAACCCAACTTAATTCTACATCCTTTAAATAAATTTACAGATCCGGCGGATATTCCTTCATTCTTAGATTCATGCCTTGAAGGTAAAATAGTAGGACTACTTTCTGAAGCAGGATGCCCAGCCATTGCAGACCCTGGCGCTGATGTTGTAAAAATTGCACACGACAAAAATATACAAGTTAGACCTCTAGTTGGCCCTTCTTCAATATTATTAGCTATGATGGGATCTGGATTTAACGGACAAAACTTTGCGTTTAATGGCTATTTACCTATTGATAAAAGTGAACGCAAAGCCACTATAAAACGTCTAGAAAAACTATCAGGAGACTATAATCAATCACAGGTATTCATTGAAACTCCATATAGAAACAATAAAATGCTAGATGACCTTGCAAATACACTGCACCAAAACACCAAAATATGTGTGGCTTGTGACATCACTTTACCAAGTGAAATAATTGTTACAAAAACCGCACAATACTGGAAAAACAACAGTATAGATTTACATAAAAAACCTACAATTTTTGTGATTCAGAAATAAAAAAAGGAAAGTAACTAAATTCAAGTTACTTTCCTTTTTGCTTAAATTGCAACATCAAATTAAACCATTAGCCTAATTTAACTTTTGCTTTCTTGTTTTCTTCAATCGAAGATGTATCATACCCCGCAAACTTTTTCATGTAATAACGCACAGTACTCCCGTACGCATCAGAAAATGTATTACTACCATAGCTTCTCAAGAATTTTTTCACATTTCCTGGCCCACCTAAATGTGCCGCAGCTAAAATACCAGATTCAGTGACTTTAACCCCTGCAATTGTTTTCCCAACAAACCTTTTGATATCTCTTCGTAACACCCATTTGTTTCTAGACAAGTTAGCTTCAAAAGCTTTTTCTTGAATAGACGGGTTACTCATAAAGTCCCAAGTATTATACACACCAATTAATTGAAGGGTACCCTTACCAAACTGGTACTTACCCATATAGCCTAAACTATTTACAACATGGTATTTTCCTTGAGATTCTTTAAAACCTACAGCTTCTTTAAAGCCGATAAACGATTTTCCTAAAAATAGAGAAAATGGCTCAGCAACCTCTTCTTCTATTTCACTTTCATTTAAAACTGTGTGATACAACAATTCTAAACTTTCCTTCTTTTCTGAGTTTACTTTGCTTTTAGCAACCAACTCTTTCTTTGACGTAAATCCCGAAGCAATCATAAAAACCGCAGCCGAGATAAATAAAATTTTAAAAAAATTCTTTATCATATAATTGATTTCTTAAGACTTACTTTCTTCGTTTTTTAGGCGAAATAAATGAAATGCTTAAAATTTCAGTCGGCAAAGATATTATTTAATTTGGAACTACAAAGATAAAATTAATTTTTATTAAAACTAAGATAATCAACAACTTAGTGAATTTTTGACACCCACCTTCTGTAAGCTTCTGCGTTTCTATTATGCTGCGAAAGGGTTTTAGCAAACTGATGGTATCCAATTTTTTTAATGTTAGCTACGAAGTAATAATACTCATGTTTTTCATAGTTTAACACCGCATCTATTGCAGAAATATCTGGCATGGTTATTGGCCCAGGAGGCAAACCAACATGTATATAGGTATTGTAGTCAGATTCGAATTTTAAATGTTCATACAACACTCGTTTTAATTGTTTTCCGGTGGCTAATTTTACAGCATATACCACTGTAGGGTCAGCTTGTAATAGCATTTTTTTCTTAATTCTATTCATATACACTCCAGCTACCCTAGGGCGCTCATCTATCTTAACAGTTTCTTTCTGAACAATTGCCGCTAACGATAGCACTTCATCTTTACTTAACCCTATTTGTTTTGCCTTAGCTACACGTTCTTCTGACCAAAATCGTTGGTATTCCTTATGCATTCTATCTCTAAATTGTTCAGCAGAAGTATTCCAAAACAACTCATAACTGTTAGCTATATACATCCCTAACGCTGTAGCAGAATTAAATCCGTTTTCTTTTAAAAAGTTAGCATCTGTAAAAGCGTTAACTAAGACTATACTATCCGCCTCTATTTGCGTTGACACTCTACCCGCTAAAGACTGTAGTGTTTCTTGGTTATTAAACGATACTTTAACAGGCATGTTATTCACCCGTAAAGAATTTACAATATCATTATTATTCATCCCTTTTTTAAGTTCGTACTTACCAGGTTTGATGTTAGCATTATATTTCTTTTTCTGCGCAACGGTTTTAAATGTTTCTATATCTTTTAAAAGCGGTTCTAAATCTGACACCACATCATCAAACGTTGCTGTTGAATTTATAAACACTATAGCCTTATCATTATTAAATGCTGTGTTTGGGGTGAAAATTGCATTATACACATAATATGAAAATCCTGCGCAAACAACCAAGCCCAATAAGGCTATACCTATTAATATCTTTTTAATGTACATCTTGTATTAATTGAAATAAATATTCGTCTTTATATTGATTCCCTTCCAGAACCCAATCTTTTTTTACTCCAGTTTTTATAAACCCTAAACCTTCAAACAACTTTATACTCACCAAATTATCCGCTAAAACATTTGCGTATATCTGATGTACATAGAGGTTAGTAAACACATAATTGATTAACAACTCTAAAGCTTCTCGGCCGTATTTTTTACCTCTAGCGTAATCTAAAACTAAAACCCCTACTCCCACTTTATCATTTTTAGGATCGAAGTCAAATAAATCTACAAAACCAACCGCCTCATCATCATTCGTTACAATTACCAATCGTAATTGTTTGACCTCATAAATATCTTTATGACAATTTTCTAAGTATTGTTTGATTAAAAATCGTGAATATGGTGTTTGAGTTTGACTCACTTCCCATACTGACTCATCATTTTCAATAGCATAAATCAGCTCTAAATCTTCCGGCTCTAAAGCTCTTAGATAAATACGCTCTCCTTTTAAAGTTACCATTTCATCTCTCCTTTAAATACTTGTTTAGCTTTTCCTGTTAAAAATACGTCTGAATAATGGCCATTATCCACTTTAAACGACACGCTCAACTCGCCACCTTGAACTAGTAATTTTAAATTAGTATCTTGAGTTTCTTTTAAATAATTCATAGCTATTGCCACAGCAGTGGCACCAGTACCACAAGCTAAGGTTTCATCTTCAACACCTCGTTCATAGGTACGCATTTTAAAAGTCAACTCGTTAACTTTTTTTACAAAGTTGACATTACAGCCAGCCTCACCATAAAGATCTGTTCTTATTTTTCTACCTATAGTTTTAATATCAAAATCAGAAAGATTGTCTTCAAATTGCACATGATGTGGCGACCCTGTATCTAAAAACACATAACCTTCGCCTTGCTCAATGGTATTTACATCCTTCATTTGTAAACTAACCCTATCCTTTTCAATAGTTGCGTAATGCAATCCGTCTACCGCATCAAAGGTTGTGGAATCATTTATTATCCCTAAAAAGTTAGCAAAAGCAACCACACATCGTCCGCCATTACCACACATAGACCCTTCATGACCATCAGCGTTAAAATACAGCATTTTAAAATCGACTGTATGGCTATGTTCTAATAAAATCAGTCCATCAGCTCCAATACCGAAGCGTCTATCACACAAGTGACGAATCAATTCAGCATCAGATTTCAAGATAACTTCTTCTCGGTTATCTATCATGACAAAATCATTTCCTGTGCCTTGGTATTTATAAAATAGTCCCATTCAAAAATTGTATAACAACAAATGTACACATAAACATCCCAAAGGAAGAAGAAATAAATCCTTAAAATTTTACGTTATAAAGCTGGAGTGTTAATATTATTTTAAAGTGGCGTTAATGGCACGTTAAAGTCATTTAATAGTTTTAAAAAACTTGTAAATTTACCAATAAGAACAACCTAAATCAACATCGTATTTATGAAAGAATTAGCCAAAATTACATTGTTTTCAGCTTTAGGAGGCCTATTAACTTTAGGCGCATACACAACATTTATCAATACTTCTCCAGAAACAAAACATACAACACCTACAACCACACCTTTGTTTACTGTTCCAGTTTCAAATTCAGTTGGTACACCAAACATTACTGCAGAAAACATTGATTTTACTGGTGCTGCAGAAAAAACAGTACACGCTGTAGTTCACGTAACTAGCACTACAACATACATTCAACCACGATCTATCTTTGACTATTACAACCGTCAAGGCGAACATATACAAAAAGGCTCAACAGGTTCAGGGGTGGTCATTTCTGAAGACGGCTACATAGTTACCAATAACCATGTGATTGATGATGCTGATGAGCTCACTGTAACATTAAACAACCAAAAATCATACAAAGCTCGTGTGATTGGTTTTGATAAAAAAAATGACATCGCTTTATTAAAAATAGAAGCCAAAGAAAAGTTAGATTACATCCCCTTTGGAGATTCTAACAATGTGAAAATTGGCGAATGGGTACTTGCCGTGGGGAACCCTTACAATTTAACATCTACAGTAACTGCTGGAATCATTAGTGCAAAATCTAGAGATTTGGATGGCGACAAAAATATTCAGTCGTTTTTACAAACAGATGCCGTTGTTAACCCTGGTAATTCAGGTGGTGCTTTAGTTAACACCAGAGGTGAGCTTATAGGAATAAATACGGCAATATCATCTAGAACAGGGTCGTACATAGGCTATTCATTTGCTGTACCTTCAAACACCACTCAAAAAATTGTACAAGACATTTTAGAATATGGAAATGTACAACAAGCCATTTTAGGAGTATCTGGTGTAGGATTAAACAACAACATTGCTAATAAACTTGAAATTAATGACACTGAAGGCTATTACATTTCTGATATTGAACCTGGTTCTGGTGCCGAAAAATCTGGATTAAAAACTGGAGACATCATCAAAAAAATTGATGATGTTAAAATCTCTAAATCGTCTGACCTTACAGGATATCTTAGCACTAAAAGACCAAACAACACTATTAACATTACCATCATTAGAAATGATAAACATTTAAACATTCCTGTAAAATTATCAGACAAAAGCATCTTAACACGTAAGGCCTTTAACCTAGAACTCAAAAACCTTACCACTAAAGAAATTGAGCTGTTTGACGTGAAAAGCGGAGTGAAAGTTGTTAGTAACTCTAATAGTTTTTTACAACGAAAACTAGGCATCACTAAAAACTGCATCATCATTAAAATAAATGAAAAAGATATTGATAGTATTGAAGACTTGAATTCTTTAAAAAGTTTAGATGTAAATGACTTATACAACATAGAAGTGATTTACACCAATGGCAACTCTAAAAACTGGTGGTTACGATAGTCGATAGCGTAAGCAACTAAAAAAACGCTCTTTTCGAGCGTTTTTTTAGTTATAATTAGTAATTTTGCACTTTCAAAAAAAACAAACAACACAATAATGATTGCAAACGACACTTACGAAAAAGAATTAGCTTTTCAAGCAGATAGAAGAAGAGCTTGTGTAGATTTTATTAAAGTAGTTAGTGATTTATGGTACGATAAATCTATTGAATTGGTACTTTTTAGAAACCAATTGATAGACAAAAACGTAAGTGACATTTTAAACCTACATGAATATGCAGGTGAATTTGTTCAGAAACCAATATCAATTTTTGACTCTGTAGAAATAGCTAAAGCTATTGCTGGTATTGACTTACCTCCTTCAAAATTAGATATCGGTAAATTAACTTACGAATACCATTTAGAAGACGACAAATACAATGACGCAACAGCATTTGTGTCTGATAAATTAAAAGACGCTAGTAACTCTGACGACATACAACCTAAAGATGTAGTATTATACGGTTTTGGTAGAATAGGTCGTTTATTAGCTAGAGAATTAATGAGTAAAACTGCCAAAGGAGAGCAAATGCGTTTAAGAGCTATTGTGACCAGAGGCGCTATTGACGAAACTGTATTAGAAAAGAGAGCATCTCTTTTAAGACAAGATTCTGTACACGGTGATTTTGCAGGTACAGTTACAACTGACATCAAAAACAAAGCTTTAATTATTAACGGTACTACCGTGCAAATGATTAGCGCAAACGCTCCTGAAGATATTGACTATACAACTTACGGTATTAACAATGCTTTAATTATTGACAACACTGGAGCTTTTAGAGACAAAGAAGCTTTAAGCAGATTATTAGCTTCTAATGGTGCTGACAAAGTATTATTAACTGCTCCTGGAAAAGGTATTCCAAACATTGTACATGGTGTAAACCACTTAGAAAATAATCCAGACGATATAAATATTTTCTCTGCGGCCTCATGTACTACTAATGCTATTACTCCTGTACTTAAAGCAATTGAAGATAGTCTTGGAATTGTTCACGGACACTTAGAAACTATTCACGCTTATACTAACGACCAGAACTTAGTAGACAATTTCCATAAAAAATACCGTCGTGGTAGAGCTGCAGCTTTAAACATGGTAATTACAGAAACTGGAGCAGGACAAGCGGCTTCAAAAGCCTTACCATCATTAGAAGGTAAATTAACATCAAACGCTATTAGAGTACCTGTACCAAATGGTTCATTAGCAATTTTAAATTTAGAAGTTGAAACTCCAACTTCTATAGATGGCATAAATGCTATTATTAAAAAATACGCTTTAGAAGGTGACTTGGTAGAGCAAATCAAATATTCATTAGACAACGAATTAGTATCGTCTGACATCGTTGGATCTTCTGCTCCATCTATTTACGACTCTAAAGCAACAATTGTAAGAGGAAACGGTAAAAATGTTGTGTTATACGTTTGGTATGATAATGAATACGGATATTCTCACCAGGTTATTCGTTTAGCAAAACACATTTCAAAAGTTAGACGTTTTAGCTATTACTAATAGTTACACCTAATTACATATAATAATTTTCAAAAATCCGTGTTGTAATATAACACGGATTTTTTATCAAAACACACAGGCATCATGAAACATCTTTTCATTTTTTTAACAATCGTATTTACAGCAATACCAAATGTTTTTGCTCAAGATGACGAGAACAAACTGTCATTAAACCAAGGGAACATCAATGAAAAGTTTGACTATGTGATTAGCAAATCTAACAGCTACCAAGAATTTAAAGTTGTAAAAAAAGTTTGGCTAAACACCTTAAAAAAACAAGTTTTAGACTCAGTAAATAAGCAAAAGTCTGAAATAACAGCTTTAAGCAAAACTATTGAATCACAGAAGTCAAACACTACTACTTTAGAATCTAAAATAGTTGAACTTAACAACACAATTACCCAAATAAGCACAGATAAAGAAAATATTTCCTTTTTAGGCACAGACTTAAAAAAAGGAGACTTTAAAAATATTTTTTGGACAGTTGTAGCCATTCTAGCTGTACTTTTAGCGTTCTTTATTTACAAATTCAAAAACAGCAATACAGTTACTCAATCTGTAAAAACACAATTAGCAGACATTGAAAAAGAGTTTGAAGAGCATAGAAAAATTGCTCTTGAGCGTGAGCAAAAAGTAATGAGAAAATTACAAGACGAGCTTAACAAAAACAGAAGCTAGAAAACGTTATGAGAATTGACATCATTACAGTTTTACCAGAATTAATGCAGAGTCCGTTTAACGACTCTATATTAAAACGCGCACAAGACAAAGGGATTGTAGAAGTACATTTTCACAACCTAAGAGATTACAGCACCAACAAACAAAAAAGTATTGACGACTATCAGTTTGGTGGCGGTGCCGGTATGGTAATGATGATAGAACCAATTGACTTATGTATTTCCAAGTTAAAATCAGAACGTTCGTACGATGAAGTTATTTACATGACCCCAGATGGCAACACTTTAAACCAAGGTATTGCTAATGAGCTATCATTAAAAGATAACATCATTATTTTATGTGGTCATTATAAAGGTGTAGACCAACGTGTGAGAGACTTGTTTATTACTCGAGAAATTTCAATTGGTGATTTTGTATTGTCAGGAGGTGAGCTAGCCGCTAACGTATTGTGTGATGCCGTAATACGACTCATACCCGGTGTTTTAAACAATGAAACCTCTGCACTTACTGATTCATTTCAAGACGATTTACTTGCTCCACCAGTATACACCAGACCAGCAGATTACAAAGGCCATAAAGTTCCAGACATATTATTATCTGGAAATTTTCCTAAAATTGAAGAATGGCGTGAAGAACAAGCACACCAACGCACTAAAGACAGACGACCAGATTTATTCGACAAATAAATCATCATATTAATTGCCAATTAACAATTATTACTTAATTTTGCAGTCAATTTTAAATTAACCTCTGGCGAGAATCGTGCATGTTGTTTTAAATCAATTATATAAATAAATTACAATGGAAGCTTTAATCAAGTTTGTACAAGATGAATTCGTAACTACAAAAGATTTCCCAGCATTTAGCGCAGGAGATACTATTACTGTTTATTACGAAATTAAAGAAGGTAACAAAACAAGAACTCAGTTCTTTAGAGGTGTTGTTATCCAAAAAAGAGGAAGTGGATCTTCAGAAACATTCACAATTAGAAAAATGTCAGGAACTATTGGTGTTGAGAGAATTTTCCCAATCAACATGCCTGCATTACAAAAAATTGAAATCAACAAAAAAGGTATTGTTCGTAGAGCAAGAATCTTCTACTTTAGAGGGCTTACTGGTAAGAAAGCTAGAATTAAAGAAAGAAGAGGATAATCCATATCTGAAATTTCAACATAAAAAAATCCTGCCAATTGGCAGGATTTTTTTATGTTGAATATAAATACTTTAAACAACAAACTCTTTTAACACCCTTACCACGTAATCAATCTCTTCTTTTGTATTATATTTTGAAAATGAGAAACGTAATGACGGTTTTAACATATCATCATCCTCAAGTATTTCTGACAATACATGCGACCCTTTTGAACTTCCGCTTTGACAAGCGCTTCCTTTAGAACACGCAATACCTTTCAAGTCTAACTGAAACAACACAATTAATGCCTTTTGTGCCGAAACAGGTAACAGCACATTAACCAAAGTATAGGTACTTTTTTCCATATCACCAGACCAACCATTAAACTTCACCTCAGGAATAGCCTTAGTAATTTCTTGTATGAAATACGCTTTTAACGATTTTACATACGCGCTGTCTTTTTCTAGATTATCATACACATCTTTATAAGCCACATCAAGCCCTACAATATTATGCACAGACTCAGTACCTGCCCTATAACCACGCTCTTGACCCCCTCCAAAAATCAGTGAGTTCAATCCCGCATCTTTACGCATAAACACAAAACCAACACCTTTTGGCCCATGAAATTTATGTGCACTAACCGCGCAGAAATCCACTTTCACCTTACTTAAATCTACATCGTAATGCCCTATAGACTGTACTGTATCACTATGGAATAACGCATCGTATTTTTCGCATAATTCTGCTACAGCCTCAATATCTAAAATATTCCCCAACTCATTATTAACATGCATCAAACTCACTAAAGTTTTTCCTTTATCTTCCTCTAACAAAGTCTTCAAACTCTCTAACTGCACAGATCCATTTTCATCTAAAGACACATAATCTACAACTGTATTATAACACGTTTGCAGTGTATCACATGTATGACCGATGGCATGATGTTCAATTTTTGACGTGATAATACGTTTAACACCTAAATCTCTTACCGCTGAATTCAATACAAAATTATCTGCCTCAGTTCCTCCCGATGTGAATATAATTTCCGCCGGAGTGACACGTAGTTGTTTCGCTATATTTTTCCTAGCCTGTTCAATAAGCGCCTTAGCACTACGACCAAATCCATGGGTAGATGACGGATTTCCATAATCATTAGTTAAACAAGCCGTCATGGCTTTCACTACATTATCACTCACTTGAGTAGTTGCAGCACTATCAAAGTAGACTTTTTTCACGTAATTAAATCTTTAATTTCACAATAAGAAGAGGTAAAAATAACTTAAAATAAATTATTATCAACAAATATTCGTTAATTTGTAAATTACAATAACAACCCTAAATATTATGCATAAAAAAGTCCTATTAATACTCACTTTGATATTTGCCACGTCTTGTGATGATGGCGATATTTTTGTACAAGAATTAGACTTTCCTCAAGATTTAAACCATTGTACCGGAAGCAGTGATTTAATCATATACACCATTAAAAATACACCTTACGAATCTTTATCACTTAAACTACCACTTAGCAACGAAGACTACCTCGTAAACGAAGGTAATTATACCACCAACTTATCTACAACAAACACATTCAATTACAGGACTTATAGCGGGAATCCGGAAAATATATTTTGCAATTCCCTCCCTCCTACATCCCCCGAAATTACAAGTGACTCTGAAGCAACTAATGGAAACACCAATTTCACCACTACTTTAGTTGAAGATGACAATGACGGCATACCTGCTCATCTGGAAGATGATAATACAGACGGTGATAACGACCCATCAACAAACCCTACAGACACAGATGGTGACGGAGTACCTAATTATTTAGACTCAGATGATGATGGTGATAATGTACCAACTACAAACGAAGATCCAGACCCTAATAGCGATGGTGATCTCTCAGATGCATTAGACACAGACTTAGACGGCACACCAGACTATTTAGACGATGATGATGATAACGATGGTACAATTACTCGCTATGAAGATACCAACATGGATTTGAACCCAACCAATGACATTTCTAATCCTAGTTTAGGTCCTGATTACCTAAACTCAACCGTTACCACAGGCACAGCAATTGACACATATCAAGACCATACAAAAACTCAAAATTTCACATGCACAATTGTTATTGAAAACATGGTTTTGATTAATAATTCAAACAATGAAACCATAATCAATGAAGAATTTCCATTTGGAACAATCAACTCTACCATAAGCAATTACACATATTCTGTAGATTTCAATTAGCGAAAAACATGCAGTTAGTCGACTATTCGTGCTTTACATAGAATAAACAATAACTTGTTAATAAAATAAATTAAAAAAACCATATATTTAAGTACCAAATATCTATTTTAGCAGCAAACATATTTTAGTATGAAAAAAATTACATTCACAATAGCAGCAATCTTGGGTTTTAGCTCTTTAGCAGTAGCTCAAGATTTATATGTATCCCCTAACAGTTATATGTATGTACAAGATGAAGTTGTTTTCGTAAACGATGATATCCAATTAGAAGAAACAACTTCTAACATGTATTTACGTGATAATGCGCAACTAATACAAAGTTCCAACGCAAAAAATCATGATATTGGAGAATTATCAGTATACCAAACACCAACAACAGATATTTACAATTACAACTACTGGTGTTCTCCAGTAGGTGTTGGTACTCAAGGTTCTCAAGGTGATGCACCGTTTAACAGAACTACAATGCACCAACCAAACTCATTAACATTAAACGAAACGGCTACAACAGAGTATGGTATAACTTACCCAGACCGAAATTCTACATCTACAACTATTGCTACACATTGGCTATGGCAAACAGTAAATTCTGATGGTTATAACAATTGGGTAGAAGCTAGAACAAATGATGTACTAGCTGGTAGAGGATATACCATGAAAGGAAGACCTACTGGTGATACTAACAAAGTTATTGACTTTAGAGGACGTCCAAACACAGGTGACTTCTCTATTCCAGTAGCTGGATCAGCATTTGTTGCAGCACCTGGAAATATTTCTCAGTATGACGGTTTATACAATGGTCAAGTAGAATCATTAATAGGTAATCCGTACCCATCAAGTATGGATATGAAATTGTTTTTTGCAAATGCAAATAATCAACTTGATTTAGACGGAGCAATATACTACTGGGAACAAACTGGTAATACTCACATGTTAAATGAATACAACGGTGGTTATGCAAGTTGGATACCTGGTAATTTAGCTAATCCAGCAGATCACGGTACATACACAAGAGCTACTTTTAAAACCTATCATGATGGTGAAGGACCAGATACTATTGGTGAAGACAATCAAGTAACTGGCGTGAATGGTTATGACTATAATTTAGATCCTTTCAACCGTAGATATGCTGCAATTGGGCAAGGTTTCATGGTACGTAGTAGTAGTACTGGTGGTGGTAATGTTGTTGTAAACAACTCTATGCGTGTGTATATTAAACATGAAACAGGTGGAAACGATGATGTGTTTGGTAGAGCTGCTGAAGGCGCGGCAAATAACTCTACAGTTATCATGTCTGCTAATAACCCAGAATATCAAAACGAAGTTTCTAGTGCATTAGTGATTCCAACTATTCAATTACACACTAAAATCAATGATGAGTATTATAGAGAAAATGTTATTGCATTTAGAGAAAATACAAATTCTAGTTACCAAAAATTTACTGATGGAAGGTTAGCTGAAAAATTAAATACCGATGTATATCTTTTAGCAGATGACAATATGTTATCAATAAAGTCTATAGCGTATGACATTGAAGCTAGTATTCCGTTTGGAATTGACGTTAGAAATAACGCTAGTACATTTAGTGTAACAGTTCACAACTTATTAGATGTATCTGATAACGTTGACATCTATATGTTTGACAAAGTTAACGATACATATACTGATATTAAGAATGGTGTATTTGATGTTACTTTAGACGCTGGAACACATAATGACAGATTTGAAGTTGTATTTAAAGATGCATCTCAAGAACAAGAAGAACTTGACATTACTGAAGAGGAAGTTGTTAGCTCTTTTAATGTATACCAAAACAACACTAACAGTGAGTTGACAATTAAAAACCCTAAAGCATATATCATAAAATCAGTAATGATGTTTGATGTAACAGGGAAAGTGATTTACAACAAAACTAACTTAGGAAACAATGAGTTATACACATTCCCAACAAGTGCATTAAGCAATGGAATGTACTTAACTAAAGTTACTACAGATCAAGATTTTGAAGTTACTAAAAAGGTGATGGTACAAAACTAAAACTTCTTTAATAACACATAAAAAAACCTAAGCATATGCTTAGGTTTTTTTATGTGTTAAATTTACTCGTATTTTCAGCCTAGCTTTGTAAATTGCAACATGCTATAAACACAGCAAAACATGTCCTTTAAAAAATTACATCCTTTATTAAAAGAATCATTATCACGATTAGAGTATAATGAGCCACTACCCTTTCAAAAAACTATTTTTCCAAAGATAAAAGGTGGAGCTAATGTATTTGGAATTGCTCCAAAAAACTCAGGAAAATCTGACATATTAATTATAAGCACAATACAAAAATTAAAAGCAGAAGCTTTTGAAGACTCCCCTAGAGCACTAATTTTTGTAGAGAACAAAAAAGCCGCACAAAATTTAGAAGCAAATTTTAAACGGTTTACTGCAGGTACAAACTTACGTGTCTACACCGCTTATGATGAACAAAACATTGACACCCAAAAAGATGACATTTACTATGGACAGGATATTATAATTACAACACCAAAACGATTAAGTAAACTATATTTATTAAATGGTATTCACTTAGGTGAACTACAACTACTCATAATAGAAGACGCACAATTTTTAGCCAAAAACAATTTACATGCAGAAATTATTAGAATTTCAGAGAGCATAAAAAAGTGCCAATATTTAATATTTTCAGACAACTATTACCCAAAGTTTGATAAATTTGAAGATGCATTTATGGCTAACTCACAAATCATAAAACTTTAATTCTATACCAAATTATATGTTTGCTATTTTAAAAAAAGAAATACACACCTTCTTTGCTACACCAGTAGGTTATTTAGTAATAGGAGTTTTTCTGGTAACTAATGGTTTATTTCTATGGGTGTTAAAGGGGGAGTATAACATTTTCAATTATGGCTTTGCAGATTTGTCTGGCTATTATTTTTTAGCGCCATGGCTATTTTTATTTTTAATACCAGCCATAACCATGAAAAGCTTTTCAGAAGAAAACAAACAAGGTACACTTGAATTATTACTAACCAAGCCCATATCTCTCATACAATTAATATTGGGTAAATATCTCGGAGCTTTAAGTTTAATCTGCATAGCTTTAATCCCTACAGTACTATATATTTATACAATCAATCAGCTTGGTAACCCGATAGGAAATATTGATTTAGGGAGTGCTATTGGAGCTTATTTGGGGTTATTAGGAGTCGCCATGGTGTACTGCGCTATTGGAATATTTACTTCTACACTGAGTAATAATCAAATTGTATCATTTATACTAGCAGTTATTCTGTGTTTTCTAATGTATTTTGGTTTTGAAACCTTATCAGAATACACCAATGACAGCGTCAGTATTATAGGTATAAAAACACATTTTGAACACATTAGTAAAGGAATTATAGACAGCAGAGATATTGTATATTTCATAACTGTTCCTGCACTGTTTTTATATATCACCAAATTAATTATAGCAAAAAAATAAAGAATGGTTTATACCCCAACATTAATCATATCATGTATTGTAATTGCCATATTACTATACCTATTCCTAAATACAATAGACAACAAACGTAAGTGGTTAAACATACTATTAGCCCTACTCATTACACCGCTAGCCTATTTTTATATTTGGTATCCTATTTCTACCATTTTTCTACCATACCATCATCATAAACAATTTGAAACTAATGCATGGATAGAAAAACCTGGTTTACGTTATGAAATGATAGATCATATGATTGAAACAGATTTTTTAATTGGTAAATCAAAAGAGGAAGTTGGGCAATTATTAGGTGAAGTACAATGGTTAAGCTGGAACTATAAAAACAATGACTTTGACCCAGATGTTTGGAACTACGGGCTTGGTTTAATTCCTGGTGCATTTCAAGACATTAAAGAAGATGTTGAAATCACTTTCACAAACAACAAAGTAAGTGCTGTGAAGTTATCTCAAGCTGAGTACAATTTTGAAGACAACCAAGGAGAATCAAATAAAAAACTAGATTCTATAAACGCAAGATTTAACACACGAAAATGAATCTGAAAAACAACATAATAAAAACTATTACTGCTATTCTTGTAGTGTTTGTTGTTAATTTTTTAGCGTCAAAAATCTACACACGAATAGATATTACTGAAGATGGTAGGTATACACTATCAGAAGCCTCAAAAGAAACCGTTAACACTCAAGAACCTATTTATGTAGACGTATTCCTAACTGGCGAAATGCCATCGGAGTTTAAACGTTTGCAAATTGAAACTAGACAATTACTGGAGGAATTCAGAGAAGTTAATGACAATATTATCGTTACTTATGTAAATCCTAAAGATGAAAATCCGGATATAAATATTCTAACTTTAGAAATGGAGAAATTCGGTATGCCCGCCTTAAGAATTGATGTTAAAGAAAACGGGAAAACATCTCAAGAAGTAATATTCCCTTGGGCAGTAATTAACCACAATCAAAAAGTTGCAAAAGTTTCATTAATAAAAACAAACACAAACAACTCTATTGACAGAGTTAACAACTCAGTACAACATTTAGAATACGCTTTTGCAAGTGCTTTTAAAGACGTTATTCTAGAAAAATCTAAAAAAATAGGACTCCTAATTGGTAACCAACAATTAGAAAGCAAGTATGTCTATGATTTCTTGAACACGTTAGAAAGCAGCTACCATATCATTCCAATAGCATTAGATTCTGCTGATATCAAACCAATAGAAACTTTTGAAAATTTACAAAAACTAGACTTATTAATTAACGCCAAACCACAAAAAGCATTTTCTGACAACCAGAAATATGCACTAGATCAATACACAATTAACGGCGGAAAATCACTTTGGCTACTAGATGTTGTTCATGCTGAAATGGACAGTATATCAGAAAAAGGGCAAACCTTAGCTCTAGCAAAAGATTTGAACTTAAAAGACATGTTTTTTCAATATGGGTTTAGAGTCAACCCAGTGCTTACTAAAGACATGTATGCATCAGATGTTGTGCTGTTAGACAACAACAATCAACCTAATCGTTACCCTTGGTTTTACAACCCATTAGTAATTCCGCAAACCAAACACGCCATAGTCAACAACATTAGTCCTGTAAAATTTGAATTTGCAAACACTATAGATTTAGTCAAACAAGGGATCAATATCAAAAAAACACCTCTATTACAAACTTCAGAAATTTCTGCAACAGTTGGTATGCCAAAAATTATCAACTTAAATGAAATCAGTAAAAAACCAGATGCCAAAGCATTTACAAAACAGAATTTAACCTTGGCAGCTTTATTTGAGGGTAATTTCACCTCAACATATAAAAACCGAATAAAACCTTTTGATTACAGCAATCATAAAGACGAAAACAAAAGCTCAAAAATGATTGTTATTGCTGATGGTGATGTGATAAAAAACCACATTGACAGAGGAAAGCCATTGCCTTTAGGCTATGATAAATGGACGCAACAAAATTACGGAAACAAAGAATTTTTATTAAACGCCGTTAACTATTTATTAGATGATACAGGCTTAATGCAAGTAAGAAATAAAGAGGTGAAAATTCCGTTTTTAGATGTAGAACGTATTGCAAAAGAGAAAACAAAATGGCAACTCATAAACATTGTCATTCCTTTCATTACTCTACTATTATTTGGCTTAATTTACACTTACATAAGAAAACGTAAATACAGCTAATTTTTGTTGAAAAACCGTACATCTTGTTAATAACATTCTTTCCTAATCACAAGGAAATAAGATATATTTGTAACTCGTATAAAAAAGAAAACAAATGAAATTTATAGTTTCAAGTTCATATTTACTTAAACAACTTCAAATATTGGGTGGGGTTATTAATAGCAATAACACACTACCAATTTTAGACAATTTTTTGTTTGAATTGAAGCAATCTACTTTAGTAGTTTCTGCAAGTGATTTAGAAACAACTATGTCATCTACATTAGATGTAGAATCTGAGTCTAACGGAAGTGTCGCCATTCCTGCAAAGTTGTTATTAGATACTTTAAAAACGTTTCCTGAGCAACCGTTAACGTTTATTATTGAAGACAACAATACTGTTGAAATTAGCTCAAATCACGGTAAATATGCGTTAGCTTATGCTAACGGGGAAGAATTTCCTAAATCGGTTTCTTTAAGCAACCCAAGTAAAACGTTGTTTAAAGGAGATATTTTAGCCACAGCAATTAGTAAAACTATTTTCGCTGCTGGAAATGACGATTTAAGACCCGTGATGAGTGGAGTATTCTTTCAGTTTTCTACAGAGAGTTTAACTTTTGTTGCTACAGACGCTCACAAATTAGTAAAATACCAACGTACAGATGTTACCGCTTCTGAAACCGCAGAATTCATTATGCCTAAAAAACCTTTGAATTTATTAAAAGGAATTTTAGCCGGAAGTGATAGCGAAGTTACAATGGAATATAACGAATCTAACGCTAGATTTACTTTTGATAATATTGACTTGGTTTGTCGTTTAATAGACGGGAAATACCCTAATTACGAGGCTGTAATTCCTAAAGAAAATCCAAACCAACTGACTATAGCTAGAAATCAGTTTTTAAACTCTGTGAAGCGTGTGTCTATTTTCTCTAATAAAACCACACACCAAATTCGTTTAAAAATTGCTGGTGCAGAATTGAACATTTCTGCAGAAGATATTGACTATTCAAATAAAGCTGAAGAGCGTTTAACGTGCGATTATCAAGGTGATGATTTACAAATAGGCTTTAACTCTCGTTTTTTAACAGAAATGTTAAACAACCTTGCTTCAGATGACGTGTCATTAGAAATGAGTTTACCAAACAGAGCAGGAATCTTGACACCAATTGATGGGTTAGATGAAGGCGAGCAAATTACCATGCTTGTTATGCCTGTAATGTTAAACAACTAATACCAAAAACCAACCAAAACTAAAAAGAGGACTTGCTTATGCAGTCCTCTTTTTTATTATAAAATTTATGTTTGATGATTATTTAAAATCTTGCTCAGGCAAGTCACCCACTAAATAAATTCCATCATTCTCCAAAGTAATCAGTTTATCTTTATATAAAGACCCTATAGCTTTTTTAAACGTCTTTTTACTCATTTGTAAAAGCTGCTTTATAATTTCTGGGTTAGACTTATCTGTCACCCCTAAAAACCCATCGTTTTTCTTCAATTCAGATAATATAACCTGTGCATTAGGCTCTATATTTTTATAGCCTATTTGTTGAAATGATACATCAATTTTATTACCAGGCCTTATTTTTTTAATATACCCAGTCATGACATCTCCTACTCTAATATTTTGAAATACTTGATCTTCATACACCAATCCTTTATGTTGCTGGTTGATGATAACATTTATACCAATATCAGTCATATGTGAGACAACAATATCAACTTCGTCAAACTGTTTTACAGTTAAATTTTCATTTGACAAATACTTATTGATTTTACTAGTTCCTACTAAACGACCAGTTTTATCATCTAAAAACATATATACCAAATAGCTTTTTCCGGCTTGCATTGGTCTTGCTTGTTCATTAAATGGCACAAATAAGTCTTTTTCAATACCTAAATCTAAAAACGCGCCATGCCTTGTAACTTGATTAACTTCTAACCAGCCAAATTCTTCTAATTGTATAAAAGGCATCTCTGTAGTAGCAATTAAACGTTCTTCGTTATCTAAATACAAAAACACATCAATTAACTCACCTATCTCAAAAGATTCTGGGATGTATTTCCCTGGCAATAACACATCATTTCCTTCTTCATCTACCAAGAATAATCCTGGAGCAGTATCTCTATCTATTTCAAGCCTATTTACTCTTCCTAATTCCATAATTTATATTTACCATGCAAAAGTACAGCTTTTTAGTTTTTGACTGTTAATTACATTATCTTTTAATTGTAGCATATAAAAAAGGCACTCATGATGAGTGCCTTTTTTATACTTAGCTACATTTGTTTAATTGTAAACAGATGCTTTATTAAAGTGAACAGTTAATAAGTAATACACAACTGCTCTGTATTTATTTCTATTAGATCTTCCGTATTTTTCCATTACAGCGTCAATTCCTTTATCTAAATCAGCACTATCGCTTAATCCTAATTTTTTAATCAAGAAATTATTTTTTACTGTTGCCAATTCTTTTTCATCAGTTCCTGAAACTGTTGAAGCGTCTTTATTATAGATAGAAGGACCACATCCTATTACCACTTTTGTTAATAAATCCATATCAGCATTCACACCACACTTGTCTTTTAAATCTGCAGTGTATTTTTGAATCAATTCGTCTCTTTTACTCATAATAGTCAGTTTGTTATTATACTTGTGTTTTTACCAAATATAACAATTTCTAATTAAAATAAAGCCATTCTAACTAAGCATTATTTCTCATAAACTCAAAATATTGCAACAACACATCATCATTTGTAGTTCTTGGCGTAAAAATTTCTAATAATGCAGGCTTTTCATCATCTAAAAAAAAACATGAAAGTTCCGATTGCAAATCAGCCGCATTAGAAACCGCTTTATAACTCATCCCGTACATCTGACAAAGGTATTCTGCAGTAAGGTTATGCGTTGTTTCAAAATAAGTTTCAAAATTCTCTGTGTTTTTTTGCCCTGGTAATATCCTAAATATACCTCCTCCACTATTGTTTATAACTATAATTCTAAACGATTTTGGCATATAATTATTCCATAATGCATTAGAATCATAGAAAAAACTCAAATCTCCTGTAATCAATATATTTTGTTGAGCTGACACAGCAGCATGACCAATTGCCGTACTCGTAGAACCATCTATACCACTAGTACCTCTATTACAATATTGTATTACACTAGGGTTTTGATTAAATAATTGCACATACCTAATTGTAGAGCTATTACTCAAGTGTAATACAGAGTGTTCTGGGATTGCTTTTAAAATACTTTCAAAGGCTTTAAAGTCAGAAAACGGAATAGTTTTTAAATAGGCGTCATGTTGTATTGCTCTATGAGTTTTTATGGATAACCATTGAGTTTGGTAAGACGAATTAACAGGCAATGCGTCTGCCATTAAGCGCTTAAAAAAATGAGTTTCATTAAGCTTAAAATGATGTTGCAAACAAAAATATGTATCTAAAGCCTTACAAGTGCCTACATGAAAATGCGCTTCAGGCTGGTAGGTGCGCAAAAACTTTTTTACTTTTTTAGATACTACCAAACCGCCGATAGTTACTAGAGTTTCAGGTCTTAACTTCTGAAAATCTTCAGAATCTAATGGCGCAATATATTTATCAATACTTGAGCAAAAATTCTCATGATGTACATTTGACGTCGACTCTGTAAGAACTATTGTCGCTTTATCATTAGCTAAATACTCCAATACGTCTTGCTCAATGTTATTCGGGGTATTTACCCCAATTAACACCATACGCTTATGTGACGTATTCCATTGCTGAGTAAAATCTGCATAAGCACTCTCATCTATACTATAATCAGAAACCTCCTCTGGTATTACAGTTATTGCTTCAGTCATCTCGGGCTGAGTTTCATATAAAGGCTCTGCAAAAGGCACATTAATATGAACTGGTCCGTTATGACCTTTAGCGGTATTGATAGCCGTATTAATGTCAATTTGATTCTGTTTTGAATGCTCAGACAAATTAGCCGAATACAACACGTGTTTCCCAAAGATGTTCTCTTGATAAATCGTTTGACCATCCCCTATACCTATCAAATGCTGAGGCCTATCAGCAGAAATAACAACCAAAGGAATCTGACTATAAAAAGCTTCTGCAACGGCAGGATGATAATTTAACATAGCAGAACCCGACGTACACACTACAGCTATTGGCTGTTGCAATTGCTGAGCCATACCTAAGGCAAAAAAAGCGGCACAACGTTCATCTACAACACTATAGGTGTTTATGTTTGGATGCGATGAAAAGCTAATGGTTAAAGGGGCATTACGACTCCCTGGAGAAATCACCACATGCTTTACACCCTTTTTCTCACATAATTGTACGATTTGTTGCGCTAATGGTATGTTGGAGTAATTCATTAAAACATTAATTTTTTAGTGATTGCTCAAAAGGGATGCGGTGCAAAATACTACGCCCTAAAGTGACCTCATCGGCATACTCTAATTCATCACCTACAGAGATTCCTCGTGCAATGGTAGATACCGTTACATCATAACCTTCTAATTTTCTAAACATATAAAAGTTAGTGGTATCCCCTTCCATTGTTGAGCTCATTGCAAAAATCAATTCGTCAACTTTACCATCGGTAACTTTTTGTACCAAAGATTCAATAGTTAAGTCTGAAGGTCCAATACCATCTATTGGTGAAATTTTACCTCCTAATACATGATACACTCCTTTAAATTGCCCTGTACTTTCTATAGCCATGACATCTCTAATATCTTCTACAACACATATGAGTTTAGAATTTCGAGACGGGTTAGCACATATTTCACATAAATCAACATCAGAAATATTATGACAATTTTTACAATACTTCAACTCATTACGCACTTGTTGTAATGCAAAAGACAATCTATTGGTTTGATCTTTATGTTGCCCCAATAAATGCAATACTAAACGCAACGCAGTACGTTTACCAATACCGGGCAACTGTGACATTTCATAGACAGCGTTTTCTAAAAGTTTTGATGAGAATTCCATGGGGTAAATTTACAACATCAACAGTAATTATTATCATTTCTTAAGACTATTATTGACAACACTACAAGTTAATTTGTATTTTGGCTACTTTAATTATTTTTTATGAATGCAACACAAATTATAGCATTAATTTCTGCCTACTTTGGCGTATTAATTCTTATATCATACTTAACAGGAAAAAAAACTGGAAACGATGCCTTTTTTAAAGGAAATAGACAATCGCCTTGGTATGTTGTAGCCTTTGGTATGATTGGCGCGTCGTTATCTGGAGTAACATTTATATCAGTACCAGGATGGGTAGAAGCCTCACAATTCAGTTATATGCAAATGGTATTGGGGTATATTATTGGGTATGCCGTTATAGGTTTGGTGTTACTACCACTCTATTACAAGCTCAACTTAACCTCAATATACACGTATTTAGATTCAAGATTTGGAAATTATTCCTATAAAACTGGCGCTTCATTTTTTCTGATATCTCGAATTATTGGTGCTAGTTTTAGATTGTTTTTAGTCGCTAATGTCTTGCAAATAATTTTATTTGATGATTTAGGCATACAGTTTTGGCAAACGGTGACTATTACTGTTGTTCTTATTTGGTTGTACACCTTTAAATCTGGTATAAAAACCATAGTTTGGACAGACACCCTACAAACACTATTCATGCTTATTGCCGTTGGTGTAGCTATATATGTTGTGAGTGATAGCATTAATCTTAATGGGCAATCGGCGTTTAGTTTTGTGCTAGACAATGACTTATCTAAAATATTCTTTTTTGACGATTATAAAGCTGGAAACTACTTCTGGAAACAATTCATTTCTGGAGCATTTATTGCCATAGTAATGACAGGATTAGATCAAGACATGATGCAGAAAAACTTGACTTGTAAAACCTTAAAAGACGCACAAAAAAACATGTTTTGGTTTACTATTGTCTTAACTGTAGTTAATTTTATATTCTTAAGTTTAGGTTTACTACTAACCGTATACGCTCAACAAAACGGGATTGACGCACATAAAGACAATTTATTTGCAGTTTTATCACAACATCACTTAGGTATTGGAGTCTTTTGTTTTTTCTTATTAGGATTAATTGCTGCAGCATATAGTAGTGCTGATAGTGCTTTAACATCATTAACAACATCATTTAGTATTGATATTTTAGATATAAAAAAGAAATACGAGAAACAACAACAAATTAAAATCAGAAAACAAATTCATGTCGTAATTTCGCTTGTTTTAATTGCTGTAATTATCATCTTTAAATATGTTTTAAAAGATGTAAGCGTTATTGCAAAACTATTCAAATTGGCAGGATACACTTATGGTCCTTTATTAGGATTATACGCTTTTGGTTTATTTACAAAGTGGCAAATTAAAGACAAACTTGTGCCAGTTATTGCTATTCTATCTCCTATACTATCATACATTATAAGTATGAATAGCTTAAAATGGTTTGGCTTCGAATTCGGATTTTTCATCTTAATTCTTAATGGAGCACTTACTTTTTTAGGACTTTTAGCAATTACACAAAAACAACATCATTCATAACAACTTAAAAGAAGTTTAGCTTTTATAATTGCAATTAAATGGTACTTTTGCCGAAAATTTATTTTTTATGAGCGATATAAAGCACAAAGCAATTGCAGTAGAATACAACTTATATAGAGACACTGCAGAAGGAGAACTAATAGAATCTACAGAAGGAAAATCACCTTTAGCCTTTTTATCTGGTTTAGGGCAAATGATTCCTGAATTTGAAGATAATATTACGGCCTTAAATGAAGGTGATGCATTTTCTTTCGGAATAAAATCTGAAAACGCATACGGAACACGTAAAGACGAAGCTGTTATTGAATTAGCACAAGATATGTTTATGAATGAAGGGAAAATGATTCCTGAGGTTACTGTAGGTAACGTTTTACCTTTACAAGATCAGAACGGTAATGTTATTCCTGGTAGAGTTTTAGCTATTAATGAAACTACTGTAACTGTAGATGTAAATCATTTATTAGCAGACCAAGATTTATACTTTACTGGTAAAATTGTAGAAATGAGAGAAGCCACTGCAGAAGAAATTGAGCACAAGCATGTTCATGGTGCACACGGTCATCAACATTAATACAGCTTAACACTACAATAAACCCCTATTTAACTTTTTAGATAGGGGTAATTTTTTATACTATTTCTCTTTAAAATTGATTGGTAGATAATAACACTAAAGTACACGCTTCTTCATATATTATATTGTGTGCATTCAATAGAGTATAGAACCCCGAATTTTCCGTCCCGGGATTAAAAATTACACGTTTTGGTTGTAAACTCAATAAGTAATTATAATATGGTTCCTGTCGTTTCGGATTCATATACAATGTAATAGTATCTACATCTGAGTAAGGCACTAACTCAGAATCAATTTCTACACCAGCAACGTGTCCGGAAACCAAACCATAAGCAACTACATTTTTGTTTGTACTGACCAATTTATTAATGGCCATGTTGGAGTATCGTTCGGGTTTTAATGATGCTCCAAACACTAATACTTTATTCTTCATTTGCTATGCTTTTAACATTTAGTATATAACTATCTATAAATTAAGACGTCCCATCAAACTCTATTTTAACAGCTTGTTAAAGTCATGTTAATATACAATTAGTTGGTAACTAATGAAACTCTTGGTCGTCTTGTAGTCAAAATCATTACAAAAAACATCATTCAAAAAACTAAACATGAAAAAACTAATTCAACTGTCAATAATGTTATTCGCTGTAATAACATTTGCACAAGAAAAAGCCCCAAAAATAGGGAGTGTTTCTGGTAAAGTTATTGACCAAACCACTCAAGAAACCTTACCGTATGTAAGTATTATCATTAAAGATTTTCAAGGCACTGTTATTACTGGTGGTATCACAAATGACGAAGGTGTATTTAAAGTCACTAAAATTCCTGCTGGAGAACAAACTGTAGAAGTTCAGTTTATAGGGTATAAAACTGATACTCGAAAAATTGTGTTCTCAAGGCAAAACGCTAAACATGAATTAGGGACTATTGCTTTGGCTGAAGATGCCGCTGAACTTGATGAAGTGGTAGTTGTTGCCGAAACCTCAAGCGTAGTTCAAAAAATTGATAGAAAGGTTATTAATGTAGGTAAAGATTTAACTTCTGCGGGTACAACTGCTTCAGAACTTTTAAATAATGTACAATCTGTAAGCGTTGATTCGCAAACAGGAAACATCAGTCTTAGAGGTAACGAGAATGTACGTGTGTTAGTAGATGGTAAACCGTCAAACATTAGTGTAGCCGATTTATTGAAACAAATTCCTTCTACGTCTATCAAACAGGTTGAACTCATCACCAACCCGTCTGCGAAATATAGCCCTGAAGGAATGAGTGGAATGATTAATATCGTTTTACATAAAAACGCAAACCAAGGATTTAATGGTAGTGTGAATACTGGTATCACGCAAGGAGAAAACACTCGTTTTAACGGATCTTTTGACATGAATTACAAAACCGGAAAAGTCAATTTCTTTGGAAATTATGGTTACAATACCGGTAAAAACGACAACTTCGGTCATATTAACAGACGAGGCAGCACCCCGTTATTACAAGAGTTTAACAATACTGATGAGCGTGAATCGCACTTATTTAAAGTTGGAGCCGATATTTACTTTAATGATAAAAACACATTATCATTTTACACCACACAAAATCTTAGTAACAATATCCAAGACGGAAGAACAAAAGTGACTATTGCCGATGTTCTAGACACGAATGCGCCAAACTTTGCAGACAGAACATCTAACTCTGGTACTTATAATTTAAATTATAAAATTGATTTTGACGATAAAAACACGCATAACCTGGAGTTTGAAGCCACGTATTCTAAGGCAAATTCTCCAGAAATAGCACATTATAAAGAGTTAATTGACCCATCAGATTTAATTACAAATTACGATAATGATGTTGAAAATGAAACCGATAACTTTATATTCAACTTAGATTATACCGTACCACTTTTTATCGATGGAAAACTAGAAGTTGGAGCTGAGATAAGAACCAACAACACATCTAATTCAAATGTCTCTAATCAGCATGAGTATGAATATGATATAAATGGGAATGTTATTGGCACACAGCCAATTGGAAATTCTGCTTTTGATTATGACCGTTCAATCTATTCAGCATACACCAATTATGGTCATAAATTCGGAAAATTAACCATGCAATTAGGTGTGCGTTTAGAACAATATGAAGTTAATGGTGATTTTAGGCGAGGGACTGCAACTGCTGATTATAATGATCATATTTTTAGTGCTTACCCATCAGCATTTTTCACTTATACTCCATCAGAAAAAAATCAATTTCAAATCAGTTATAGCCGTAGAGTAGACCGACCAGGTATTGGGCAGGTAAACCCAATAAGGCAATGGAGCACACCATTAATTACTTCTGTTGGTAACCCTGAATTGAATCCTCAATTCACTAACTCTTATGAAGCTAATTACACTCGTCAAATCAAAAATGGGTCATTTACATTCGGAGCATTCTATCGTAAAGTAACCGATAACATTTCACGTTATTCAACTATAGACCCATTAGATGACACAAAACAGTTGTTATCATTCACAAACTTTGATGACACTGACCGTTACGGATTTGAAATTTCTTCAAACTACAAAGTGGCAAAATGGTGGCGTATAAATGCTAGTGCAGATTATTACGCTAAAAAAGAGCAAAACATAGATAGAGAAATTGACGCAACAGTTTTTAACGCCAGAATAAGTAACAGTTTTACAGCAACAAAGCGTTTACGTTTTCAGTTATTTTCAATGTACAGAGGTGCAGAAAATGGCGTGCAGTTTAACAGAAAACCAATGTGGATGATAAATGCCGGTTCTAGTCTATCAGTCCTAAACAATAAAGGAACCATTAGTTTTAGAGTTAATGACATTTTTAAGGGAATGAAATTTGAATTCGATTCTACACAACCATATACGCAAAGCGGGCAATTTAACTGGGAAAGCAGAACAGCTTATTTAGGATTTAATTACCGTTTTGGTGGTGGAAAAAACAGAGCACGTCAGCGTAAACAACGTGACAACAACGAAACCCAAGGTGGTGGCGGAATGATGTAGTGGTAAATCACTACAGATAATAATTCAACTAAAAAAAGTCCGAATTTGCACTTACGCATTCGGACTTTTTTAATATTAATTTAGCTTGATAAGCTTACCATTTTATAATAGCGCTTCCCCAAGTAAAACCACTACCAAAAGCGGCTAAAACTACAGTATCACCTTCTTTAATTTTTCCTTCTTCCCACGCTTCACATAAAGCAATAGGAATTGATGCTGCAGTAGTATTACCGTACTTCTGGATATTATTAAATACTTGGTCATTAGACAGTCCAAATTTCTTCTGAATGAATTGAGCAATTCTTAAATTCGCTTGATGCGGAATTAACATATCAATTGCATCTTTATCCAGATTGTTTGTCTTTAAGCCTTCCATAATGACTTCTGAAAAACGAACTACAGCATTTTTAAATACAAACTGTCCGTTCATATACGGGAAATAACTCAAATCTGTAGGGTCATTATCTTTTATGATATCCGTTACCCAACGCGTTCCCATTCCAGGAGCTTCAGTAGCAAGTTCTAATGCATGCTTCCCTTCAGAATGTAAATGTGTAGACAACACTCCTTTAGAATTATCTTCTTCACGCGTCATGACAACAGCACCAGCACCATCACCAAAAATTACAGAAACACTACGTCCTCGTGTTGATTTATCAATCCCTCTAGATTGTAACTCAGAACCGATAACTAAAATATTTTTATACATCCCGGTTTTAATAAACTGATCTGCTACCGAAACGGCATAAATGAACCCTGAACATTGATTACGAACATCTAACGCCCCTACCGTTTTAATACCTAAAGCTTCTTGAATTTGAACTCCAGGCCCTGGAAAAAAATAATCCGGACTTAAGGTTGCAAAAACAATAAAATCTATATCATCTTTATCTAAACCTGAACGCTCAATGGCTTGCTTGGCAGCTTCAAGTCCCATAGTAAACGTTGTTTCTTTATCCTCCGGCTTTGCCCAACGACGTTCCTTTATACCAGTTCGTTCGGTAATCCAGTCATCATTAGTATCCATGATTTTAGACAAATCATCATTTGTCACTACATTTTCAGGAACATACTTCCCTACTCCTATTATCTTTGAATTGTACATATATGCGTCATTTTCTAAAGCGCAAAAATACGACAATAAAACCTGTAGGGCAAATTCTAAATTGACTACTGCCATCTTGACACCAGCACAAAAATGGTATTCTATTTGCCTATTTACTTCACAGATAAAAATTTATTAAAATATATATTACAATGGCAAAAGGAAACATTAATGTATCGGTAGAAAATATCTTCCCGTTAATTAAAAAGTTTTTATACTCAGATCACGAAATTTTTTTAAGAGAGCTTATCTCTAACGCAACAGATGCTACGCTTAAACTAAAACACTTAACGCAAATTGGTGAATCTAAAGTTGAATATGGTAATCCAATCATTGAAGTAAAAGTTGATAAAGAAGGTAAAAAAATTCATATTATCGACCAAGGATTAGGGATGACTTCTGATGAAGTAGAGAAATACATCAACCAAATTGCATTTTCAGGAGCTAATGAGTTTTTAGAACAATACAAAGAAAAAGTTGAAGATGCAGGAATTATCGGACACTTCGGTTTAGGATTCTATTCTGCATTTATGGTTGCAGAAAAGGTTGAATTAATTACAAAATCTCATAAAGACGAGCCGGCTGCTCACTGGACTTGTGATGGATCTCCTGAGTTTACTTTAGAAACACACGACAAAACTGATAGAGGTACAGAAATCATATTACATGTTGCTGAAGATTCTTTAGAGTTTTTAGACGACAACAAAATTGGTGGCTTACTTACCAAATACAATAAGTTTATGCCTGTTCCTATTAAATTCGGAACTAAGACAGAAACATTACCATTAGCAGAAGACGCCGCCGAAGATGCTAAACCAGAAACAATAACCGTAGATAACATCATCAATAACCCTAATCCAGCATGGACTAAACAGCCATCAGAATTAGAAGCTGATGATTACAAAGGATTCTATAGAGAATTATACCCTTCGCAGTTTGAAGAGCCGTTATTCAATATTCACTTAAACGTTGATTATCCATTTAACCTTACAGGAATTTTATATTTCCCTAAGTTATCAAACGACATCGCTTCTCAAAAAGACAGAATTCAACTATACCAAAACCAAGTTTTTGTAACAGATAATGTAGAAGGTATTGTTCCTGAGTTTTTAACCATGTTACGCGGGGTAATTGATTCGCCAGACATTCCGTTAAACGTTTCTCGTAGTTATTTACAAGCTGACGGAAATGTGAAGAAAATATCTTCATACATTACACGTAAAGTTGCAGACAAACTCAACTCATTATACAAATCTGACCGTGCAGAATTTGAAGCTAAATGGAACGACATTAAAATCGTTATTGAATACGGTATGTTGTCTGAGCCGAAATTCTTTGAAAAAGCAGACAAGTTTGCACTTTACCCTACAGTAGATGGTAAATACTTTACTTTTGAAGAATTGACAACTGAAATTAAAGATTCTCAAACTGATAAAGATGGGAAAACTGTAATTCTTTACGCATCAAATAAAGATGAGCAACACAGTTATATTAAGGCTGCTGAAGATAAAGGGTATAAGGTATTGTTATTAGATTCACCTATAGTATCTCACTTAATTCAGAAATTAGAAACTGAAAAGGAAAACATCACATTTACACGTGTTGATGGTGATCATATTGACAACTTAATCAAAAAAGAGGACACTGAAATTTCTAAATTATCTGATAAAGAAAAAGAAACTTTAAAAGCTACCCTAGAAACTGTAGTACCTAAAGAAAAATATACTGTGCAATTAGAAGCGATGTCTTCTGATGCTACGCCATTTATGATTACTCAACCTGAGTTTATGCGTCGTATGAAAGAGATGCAACAATCTGGTGGTAATGGTATGTTTGGGAACTTCCCTGAAATGTACAACCTAATCGTCAACTCTAACCATCAGTTAGTATCAGACATCTTAAATGAAACTGATGACGTTAAAAAAGAAACCTTAATCAAGCAAAGTTTAGATTTAGCGCGTTTATCTCAAGGCTTATTAACTGGTGAAGAATTAACCAATTTCATTGCTCGTAGTTACAGCATGATAAAATAACACTTTAATCACATATAACACCTAAAAGCCACTTCATACCTAAAGTGGCTTTTTTATTAGAACTAAGTCGCTTATCTTTACCAAAAAATTATTCTTTGTGAAAAAGAAATACTACATATACTTTTTATTATTATACATATTTTGCCTGTCTGCAAATGCGCAAACCACAATAGGTTTATTGCATAACACTACTGAAGCATATGATGGCTATACTTTATTTACTCCGGAATCTAACAATGATGTATACCTCGTAAATAACTGTGGTGAAATGGTTAATAAATGGACTTTTAATGAAAAGCCTGGATTAACTTGTTATTTACTAGAAAACGGTAACTTATTACGAGCTGGAAGAAACAATTTAGAAATTAGAGATTGGAATAATATTGTGGTTTGGACATTTGATATGCAATTAGCTGGTTATAACCAACATCATGACATTGAACCCTTACCAAACGGTAATATTCTTTGTCTTTTAAATAAAGAATATACTGCTGCAGAAATTATTGACGAGGGTAAAGATCCTAATTATACTAGTGATAACTTTAGAATCGATGAACTTATTGAACTACAACCCATAGGAACAAACAATGCTACTCTCGTATGGAAATGGAGTTTTCTAGACCATATTATTCAAGACTTTGATGCAACAAAAAACAATTATGGAAATGTTGGTAATCATCCTGAACTTATAGACATTAACTATAATAATTTATATTCAGATATTATCCATTTAAACAGTATAGATTACAACGCTAATTTAGATCAAATACTCATTTCTGCCAGACACATGAGTGAAATATATATTATTGACCATAGTACAACTATAGCAGAAGCTGCTGGTCATACAGGAGGAACTTATGGCAAAGGTGGCGACTTGTTATATCGATGGGGAAACCCATTGGCGTATAAACAGGGTAACAGTAACTCGCAAAAACTATTTAATCAACATGATGCCAGATGGGTGACTGATGGATACGCTGATCAAGGTAAAATTACTACATTTAATAACGGAGGCTTAGATGGTAGCTTTACTAACAGCTCAATTCATATTATTACACCTGAAATTAGTTCTGGAGAATACCAAATGACTAATGCTACGTATTTACCCGAAGATTTTGAATGGTCATGGCAAGGCGATATTTTAGGAGACACAGTATTAGAAGGACGAAAATCTGGCGCTCAGAGCTTACCCAACGGAAATATGATGATTTGTGAAACTAGTAGCGGACGTATTTCTGAAATTAAAAAAGATGGCACTTTAGTTTGGAGTTATAAAAACCCTACAGGTCAAAACACAACAATTCATACACAGTATACTACTAACCCATCCTCTACAAATATTTTTAGAGGTGATAAATATCCTGCAGATTATATAGGATTTAACGGAAAAGACCTTACTCCTACCAGCATCATAGAAAATGAAAACTCAGTATCAGAAAATTGTATGACTCTTTTAGGCATATCTCACAATGAATTAAATGATATCAAAATCATAAATCCAAGTACAAATAATATTATTCAATTCAACTCAACAATATCCCTAGACTCTTTAATAATTTACGATACTAATGGGCGTAAGGTTGACGAACATATTAGCTTTAACAACAACTACATTGAAGTTTCTTTAGCAGCTTCAATATATATCTTAAAATTAAAAAAAGGAAACCTAACTAAGTTTATAAAGCTTGTAAAAAAATAACTGTAAAATTAGTTTGTAAATTATAATAATGAGCTACCCCCTAAATTCACATAAAACTTTAAATATTACTTTGAATAAAAAATACTACATAATAACTCTATTTGTTATAATTTATAACACAATAGCATATTCACAAACGATTGGATTACTCTATCACTCATTAGAATCATCAGAAGGCTACACACTCTTTACTCCTAGTAGTAATCACGAAGTATTTTTAGTTAATAATTGTGGAGAAACTGTAAATCAATGGACTTTTAATGAAACCCCAGGTTTAACTTGCTATTTACTTGAAAATGGTAATTTACTAAGAGCAGGAAGAAATTATCTTGAAACAAGAGATTGGGACAATAATATTGTATGGTCATTTAATATGCAATCTGCTGGATATAGCCAACACCATGACATAGAACCATTACCTAACGGCAATGTATTATGTTTATTAAGTAGAAGCTATACAAAAGCAGAAATGATTGCCTTAGGTAAAGACCCTAATTATATAGATGACTATTTTAAATTAGATGAAATAGTTGAATTACAACCAAACGGAATAAATAGCGCTATTGAAGTTTGGAAATGGGAATTTACAAATCGTTTCATTCAGGACTATAACCCTACAAAAAGTAATTTTGGTGTTGTTAGTGAACACCCAGAACTCATTGATATTAACTACAATAATTTAACAACAGATATCATACACTTAAATAGCATTAATTACAACCCAATTTTAGATCAAGTCTTGATTTCTGCCAGACACATGAATGAATTCTATATTATTGACCACAGTACCACTACGGCAGAAGCTGCTGGTCATTCAGGAGGCCTATATGGTAAAGGGGGAGATATTCTATACCGATGGGGTAATCCTGCAGCTTATCAGCAAGGTACCGCAAGTGACCAAAGATTATTTTTACAACACGATGTTAGATGGATACCAACTGGTTATGCAGATGAAGGAAAGATTACAGTTTTTAATAATGGCGGGTATGGCGCACTATCTCAAAGTTCAATTCACATTATTACTCCAGATGTAATTTCTGGTGTTTACCAAATGCAAAACTCTAGATTTCTACCCAATGAATTTGAATGGTCATGGCAAGGTAGTATTTTAGGAACTTCAGTTCATGAAGCCAGAAAGTCCGGAACTCACGCACTTCCAAATGGTAATATTATGGTTTGTGAAACTGGAGATGGTCGAATTTCAGAATTAAAAAAAGACGGTACTTTAGTTTGGAGTTATAAAAACCCAACTGGCGCCAATGGTATCATTTACAATCAAAATGAAACCAACCTAAATATTAATGATATATTTAGAGGCGATAAATATCCTGCAAATTATATAGGATTTAACGGAAAAGACCTTACTCCTACCGGCATCATAGAAAATGAAAACTCTGTATCTACAGATTGTATTAACTCACTAGATATACTTGAATCAGAATTACAACACATCACAATTACAAATCCAGTGGCAAATAATTTACTGCAATTCAATACCGCTGTAATGTTAGATTTGGTTACAGTTTATAACCTCAACGGACAAGTTGTAGCCCAATACCAAAATATCAATAGCCATCAAATTGAACTTAATATACCTCCATCGCTATACATTTTAGAAGTTAAAAAAGATGACACTGTACATTACAGGAAAATGGTTGTAAAATAATTTTTTGCACACAATTGAACAGCCTTGCTTCTTAGTTACATAAGCCAACGCTTTTTTTCGTATCTTTATGTAATGAAAGCACTTACAAAACGATTGCAGCTAGATAAATTCAATGACGTATACATCTTAAATAAACCGTTAGTCTTTGAACATTTGTTTTTGGGAGATCAATTTTACGAATCACTCCTGCATACTTCCTGTGTTAATTGCGCATTAGTATTTGCGCGCACAAAAGATAGTTTTGTTAACCAGATGTTAACTTTATTTCCGAGATTACAAGACGATTCAACCTTATGGATAATTTACCCTATAGGCACCACAAAAAAGGAATTAGCTAACTTACATCAAGAATTCAATTGGGAGTTTTTAGGCGAATACCGTTTACAACCCACAAGACTCATAAACGTCAACTCCAATTGGAATGCTATAAAACTAAAAAAGCAAATCTTTAATCTCTATCCATATAAAAAAAGCAGTTGATACAACAACTGCTTTTTTTTATAATATAACGAGAATATCTATTTCTATTTAAAAAATGAATCTACAAATTCATATTTATTAAATACTTGCAAATCATCAATACCTTCACCTACACCAATATATTTTACTGGAATTTGGAACTGATCGGAAATTCCGATGACCACCCCACCTTTTGCTGTACCGTCTAATTTCGTAACCGCTAAAGAGGTGACTTCTGTTGCTGCTGTAAATTGCTTAGCTTGCTCAAATGCATTTTGCCCAGTAGACCCGTCAAGTACTAATAATACATCATGAGGCGCATCTCCAATAACTTTTTGCATGACACGCTTAATTTTGGTCAACTCATTCATTAAGTTCACCTTATTATGCAAACGCCCAGCTGTATCTATTATAATTACATCGGCATTTTGAGCCACTCCAGATTGTAAAGTATCAAACGCTACAGAAGCAGGATCACTTCCCATATCTTGCTTTACTAAAGGAACATCTACACGATCTGCCCAAACTTGCAATTGATCAATTGCAGCAGCTCTAAACGTATCTGCAGCTCCTAACACCACATTTAACCCTTGTTTTTTAAACTGAGAGGCTAATTTCCCTATGGTAGTTGTTTTTCCAACACCATTAACTCCAACAACCATTAAAACATATGGTTTGTGTTGCTGAGGGATATTAAAATCTTTATCTTCTCCTGAATTAGTTTCAGATAATAATCCGGCGATTTCTTCTCTAAGAATTTTATTAAGCTCTGCAGTTCCTAAATATTTGTCTCTAGCAATACGCGCTTCTATTCTATCAATAACCTTTAACGTCGTTTCTACACCAACATCACTTGACACTAAAACTTCTTCAAGATTATCTAAAACATCATCATCTACTTTAGATTTTCCAGCTACTGCCTTACTTAATTTAGATAAAAATGATGTATTTGTTTTCTCTAAACCTTTGTCTAAAGTTTCTTTTTTATCTTTTGAAAATATCTTTTTAAAAAAACTCATACTATTATTTATTACAATTTCTATAGAACAAAAAAGTCTCCAAAAGAGTATTTCTGCAATATTGTCAGTAAACACAAAAAGCTACTTTCTTAAAACAGAAAGTAGCTAGATAGTATATTATAACTAAAAAATTATTTTTTAGCTAACCAGTCCTTTACTAATTCTGGTTGCATTACAGCTTCTACAAATGTATAAGCTCCAGTTTTAGGAGACTTTACCATTTTCACTGCTTTACTTAATCTTTTAGATCCTGTTTGTAACGTTGCTACTGATTTCTTTGCCATGACTAAACTTATTTAATTTCTTTATGAACAGTCATTTTTTTCAAGACAGAGTTAAATTTCTTTATCTCTAATCTATCTGGAGTGTTCTTTTTATTTTTTGTTGTAATGTATCTTGAAGTTCCAGGTTGACCTGAAGCTTTATGCTCTGTACATTCTAAAATTACTTGGACTCTATTACCTTTCTTTGCCATTTCTCTTGTCTTTTAAACGTTTAATTATTTGTTTAAAAATCCTTTTGCTCTAGCTTCTTTTAATACTGCAGCAATTCCTTTCTTGTTGATGGTTTTCAACGCAGCAGCAGAAACTTTTAATGTAATCCACTTATCCTCTTCTGGAATATAAAAACGCTTCTTTAATAAATTAGCGTTAAATTTACGCTTTGTTCTGTTCAATGCGTGAGAAACATTGTTCCCAACCATTGCTTTTTTTCCAGTAAGTTCACAAACTCTTGACATTTCTACTTTCTTTAGTTATTTCTAAACGAGGTGCAAATTTAGGGCTTTTCATCGATTACACAAAGAAAATTATTAAAATATTTTAAGTATTTTTCTTTTAAAGGGCTTTTTACCTCTAATATTCTTCATAATAGCAACAAATACGGTTATTTAAAACTTTTAAATTTCCTTAAGTAACAACTCAAATGCTTTATGTTTTGCACGTTCTATAACTCTAAATCTGTCAGTTCCAAAATTAAATTGCTCGACAATAATATGCTTAGGAGATGCTATTGCTATAAATACTGTGCCTATTTCTGCGTTAGAGTCACCTTTTGTTGGGCCAGCATTTCCTGTGGTAGCAATAGCATAATCAGACTTAAATAAATTTTTAACATTTATAACCATCTCACGAGCTACAGCTTTACTCACTACTGAGTTATCTTTTATAGTATTTCTATCTACATTTAAAACAGACGTTTTTGTTTCTGTTTGATACGTAACCACTCCGCCTTTAAAAAAGCCAGAAACTCCTTCATGTTGGGTTATACTTGATGCTATCGCTCCTCCTGTACAACTCTCAGCAACGGCTAGGGTATTATTACTTTCTAACAATAACCTTTTTATAACGCTTTCAGGAGAGGCATCATCATAACCAATTATAACATCTCCAATAAGTTTATGTAAACTTTCTAATACTGTTGTAATACTAGTTTTAACATCTAATTCATGAGTACCACTAGCTGACAAACGTAACCTCACAGTTCCTAAATTAGGCAAATACGCCAACTTTATATTATCAGGCAGAGCTTTTTCCCAATCAGAAATTCGTTCAGCTAATACGCTTTCTGCTACACCTTGCGTGATCAATGTTTTATGATATATAAATGGTGTATTAAACTCTAATTGCAACTTTGGAATGACTTCATTTACTAGTAATGCTTTCATTTCATAAGGCACTCCAGGTAATGACACAACAACCTTACCATCACTTTTAAAATACATCCCTGGTGCAGTACCATTGGCATTAGGCAATACTTTTGCTTTAGATGGTACCATAGCTTGGTGTTTATTTGATGCGTTTATTGGTACATCAAATTTTGACAACAACATTTCTACATGCTTTAACACCTCTACATCTTCAACCAATTCATCTTCAAAATATTCACAGAGGGTTATTTTTGTTATATCATCATTGGTAGGCCCTAAACCACCAGTAATTATTACAATATCTGCTCTTGATTCTGCTTCTTTAATAGCGGTTAAAATATGCTGTCTTTCATCTTTAATTGATGATATCTGATGTACAGCCACCCCTATTTTATTGAGTTCTTGTGCAATAAAAACTGAGTTAGAATCGACTATTTGACCTATTAAAATTTCATCACCAATTGTTATGATTTCTGCAGTCATTACAAATCAAATTTCGCTCTCAATTCTGTAGATACTTGCTGAATAACAGCATCAATTCGTTCAAATTCAGCGTTGATATTTTTATCTGATTGCTCAAACTTTCCCCAATCTTGCACTACTAAAACATCTTCAAAAACTGGTATTTCAAACAGTTGAATTGTTGGCTTTATTTTATGTGCATTCTGATACACTGCAGCATAGTCAGAATTCTGAATACCTATTTGTATTTGAGAAACTGCCTCAGGAACCTCATCTAGAAATGCTGCTGCTATTGCCACAACAAAATCTGCATCGCCAGAAGCTAATTCTTTAACATTATCAAGGTTATAGTTGCTCCCCATAGCTATTTTACTCTAATTGAAAATAATTTCTCTGTTTCTAAATACCCTTCTAAAACATCATTGGCTTGTACTCTACCAACACCTGAAGGCGTTCCTGTAAAGATGACATCTCCTATCTTCAAGGTAAAATATTGTGACACATAGGCAATAATCTCATCTATTTTCCAAAGCATATTTGCTGTATGTCCTACTTGTACTTTTTCTCCGTTCTTTTCTAAATGAAAATTTAGCGTATCCATCGATTCAAAGTTTGATTTATCTACCCAGTTTCCAACAACTGCTGCTCCATCAAACCCTTTGGCCTTTTCCCATGGCAATCCTTTTGCTTTCAGTTTAGCTTGTAAATCTCTAGCAGTAAAATCTATCCCTAAACCTATTTGACTGTAGTATTTATGTGAGAATTTTGGATCTATATACTTTCCTATTCTATCAATTTTCACCAACACCTCTACCTCATGATGTACATCGTCACTAAAATCTGGTATAAAAAAAGGTTGTTTTTTTAATAAAATAGACGTGTCAGGTTTTAAAAAAACTACGGGTTCTTCTGGACGTTCATTTTCTAATTCTTCAATATGTTCAGTGTAATTTCTACCTATACAAATTAATTTCATAATTAAAACTTATTGGTTAGCTGTCTTAATTTAATTGCCGTTAATACTTTTTTGGTATATAATGGAAAATCGGCATTTTGAATCCAATTGTAATAACCGGGCTCATTCTGCAATACATCTTCAACTAATTTTCCTTTGTGTTTACCGAAACTAAACGCTTCTTTCCCTTCTTTATTATATATTATAAAACCAGCAAAGTCAGCACTCTTTTTACGTGTGCTAAATTCACTTAAATCCTTAATATTATTTCCTAAATCCGGATAACGATCTATTTGAGCTAACAATATCTCATATGTGGCATTTGTATCAACAGCGGCAGAATGTGCTCCATCTAAATCTTTACCACAATAAAATTTATATCCAGCACTTAATGTTCTTTGCTCTTTTTTATGAAAAATAGTCTGTACATCTACAGTAACCGTGTTTTTCATATCAAAATCTATTTCTGCACGCAACATTTCTTCTGCTAACAACGGAATATCAAATCGATCAGAATTAAAACCAGCCAAATCAGAATCTTTTATCATTTGATATATGGTAGGTGCTAATTCTTTAAATGTTGGCTCATTAGCTACCTTTTCATTCGTAATACCGTGTACAGCGGTTGTTTCTGCAGGAATATGCATTTCCGGATTAACTAACCATGTTTTACTTTCTTTATTACCATTAGGAAATACTTTCAATATCGATATTTCCACAATTCTATCCTTCGCCACCTGAACACCTGTAGTTTCTAAATCAAAAAAACAGATGGGTTTATGTAACTTTAATTCCATTAAAATGTGTATTTACACACAAATATACAATGTATTTAGGTAGTTGACTGACAAAAAATCATTATCTTTAAGATTAACTGCTCCAACCTACCACTCTCAATATTTACACTTAACAATCTTCTGTTATATTTTTATATGTAAATGATGTATTATGAAGACTATTATTTTTTTACTACTATTAACATGCTATTATTCAAGTTTCAGTCAAGAAGCTGAACTAGTAACTGTTATTCAAAACAACACTAAGCATCACATTAAATTATTTGCTGTTAACCATACAGATTTAGACAAAAAAATTCTCGTTGAGCTTGAAGCAACCGGGTTTAGACGAAAAACATTCAAACCCATTTACAAAACTATTGCTCCAAAAGATACGCTATTACTTTCAACCTTAATTAAACGTAGTAATGTAGGGTTAAAACTTAACTATGAGCTATACTATGATACCCGTTTAGAGCTTTATTTGTTACAGAAGTCCAAACAACAGAAATAAAAAAGCGCACTAATTAGTGCGCTTTTCTGTAATATATCATAATTACGATGTTTAGAAATCTCTATTTACATCCCATGCTTCTAAGTAATCGGCAACGCATTTAGCAAACATACCACCTAAAGCACCATCAATAACTCTATGATCATAAGAGTGTGATAAGTACATTTTCATTCGTATTCCTATAAAATCACCTTCTGGAGTTTCTATAACTGCAGGCGTTTTACGAATAGATCCTAGAGCTAAAATTCCTACTTGAGGTTGGTTGATAATTGGCGTACCCATAATACTACCAAAGTTACCAACGTTAGTTACTGTATATGTTCCTCCTTGAATATCATCTGGATTTAACTTACCTGCTCTAGCACTATTTGCTAAACTGTTTACGGCTTTAGCCATACCAACAAGGTTTAATTGATCCGCATTTTTAATTACCGGTACAATTAAGTTTCCGTCTGGTAAAGCAGCTGCCATACCCAAATTAATATTTTTACGCTTAATGATGTTATCACCATCAACAGAAACATTCATGCCTGGGTATTTTTTCAAGGCATGAGCAACAGCTTCCATAAAAATTGGTGTGAACGTTAATTTTTCACCTTCTCTTTTCAAGAATGCGTCTTTAACTTTTGCTCTCCAATTCCATATATTAGTCACATCACACTCAACAAATGATTGTACATGCGCAGATGTTTGTACCGAATTTACCATATGCCCAGAAATTAACTTACGCATTCTAGACATTGCTACCACTTCATCACCTTCTTGTAATGCAACAGTCGATTTAACTGGAGCTTTTGGCGCAGCGGCTTTACTTGGTGCTGCAGCCTTAGCAGTTGACGGTGCAGCTACTGGTTGACTACTTCTGGTTTTAAGATATGCCAACATATCGTTTTTAGTCACACGCCCGTCTTTACCAGTACCAGTTATTGCTTCTAACTCAGCTAATGAAATCCCTTCTTCTTTAGCAATGTTTTTTACTAATGGCGAATAAAATTTGTCAGTATTTGAGAAATCAGCTACTGGAGCAACAGTTTCTTTAGCCTCTACAATTGTTTGTTCTATTTCAGCTACTACTTTTGGTTCTTCAGCTTGTTTAGGAGCCGGAACAGATGCACTACCCTCTCCTTCTGTTTCTATAATAGCAATTGTTTGTCCTACCTCAACAACATCATCAACATTAAAAAGCACTTCTACCAATACTCCGTCTACTTCTGAAGGCACTTCAGAATCTACTTTATCTGTTGCTATTTCTAAAACTGGCTCATCCATTTCTATGGTATCACCAACTTCTTTTAACCATGATGTAATAGTTGCCTCGGCAACACTTTCTCCCATTTTCGGAAGTTTTAATTCAAACTTTGCCATATTCTTAAAATATAAGTGAATTATTAATTTTAGTCTGCGAATTTAATAAATAAAAAAAGAAAAAGTTAAGATTTAAGCAACAAAATTACTTATCAACAACAACTTTTCCTCTACTCTTAGAACTCATACTCCCCAATGAAAAACCTGAGTTTCTGACATATATGTTGTAGTAGTTATCTTGCTTTTCAAATAATTGAATCATTTGTTTATAAGTATACCTGTCATCGTCTAATGTTTTTTCTGGTCTATCGTCAAGTTTAGATTCTTTAGATATACGAGAGAAAAGCGGAATAATTACAACGCCCAAGTTAACAATGACATCAAACACCAAATTAGCTTTAAAATACTTTTTATAAAACAATTTCATTGCGCCATAAAACCGTTTAGCATACACCACATCTTTTAAAGTACTTTCTCCTTTGTAATGTATAACAGTTGTTTTGCCGTAATACATATTATCATATCCGGCATTAAGAACACTATACGACAAATCAATATCTTCGCCATACATAAAATAACGTTCATCAAAGCCTCCTACTTCATCATAAACCGTTTTTAGCATTAACATAAAGGCTCCTACAAATACCGGTACTTTTGCAATTGCGTTTTCAGACACCTCTGAAGCATAATAGTTTTTTGACAAACCTAAGAGTTTTTGCAGCGCAATACTCGGTGTTGGCACATGTCGTTTACTTTCTGGCAAAAATTGTCCTGAACCATCTATCAACTTACAGCTTACAATACCGAAATTTTCTTGAGCAGATGCAAACTGCAATAATTGTTTAAAGGTATCTTCAGCAACAACAGTATCAGGATTTAGTATACATACATACTTTCCTTTTGCAACTGCTACTCCTTGATTATTAGCTTTCGAAAATCCGACATTGTTTGTGTTAGATATAAGTTTAACCTGTGGAAATAAGGTTGTCACCATTGTACAACTATCATCAGTAGATTGGTTATCAACCACAATAATTTCCGCATCAATTTCTGTAATAGCTGCACATACACTTCTTAAGCACAGCTCTAAAAAATAGCGCACATTATAATTTACGATTACAATTGACAAGTCCATTTAAACTGATTCTGTTATTTCTGGATAAATATACTTTAAAAAAGAAAAATGCCATTAAACTATGTAACAAAACTCAAGCATTAGAGTCTTATCATTCAAAACCAAAAATATTTATCAATGAGAAAACTTAGTCTTGCGGTATTATCACTTTCATTTTTAGTGGCATGTAAATCGCAAAAAACGACCACTAGTACCACAAAAATGGCTACTGAAACTTCAGTAAACATCAACCTTAATACGGTTGTTGATGATAAGGTACAGGTAGAAATGACTCCAATAGGGTTCACTACAAGTACAGCTACATTTCATATTCCTAAAACTGTACCTGGCACATACTCAACAGACAACTACGGAAAGTATATTGAAAACTTCAAAGCTTTTGATAAAGATGGCAATGAGTTAACCGTTACTCATCCTGATGATAATTCATGGAAAATTGATAATGCAAAAACTATTTCAAAAATTACGTATTTAGTTAATGATACGTATGATACTGAAGGCACGCATGATGTATTCTCTCCAGCAGGGACTAATATTTTAGACGGTAAAAACTTCATGTTAAATCTTCATGGTTTTGTAGGATATTTTAAAGAACATCAAGAATTCCCATACAAAATCAACATTGCTCACCCAGCAAATTTGTTAGGTAACACGGCATTAACAGATATTGATCCTGCAACTGATAACGACACATTTATTGCAAAACGTTATTTTGAAGTTACTGACAACCCAATAATGTATGCAGAACCAAACAACGCTACATTTAGAGTGGGTAACATGGATATCTTATTAAGCGTGTATTCTCCTAGCAACACATTAAAAGCAGCTGATTTAAAAGATCAGATGGAAAAAATGATGAATGCACAGAAAAACTTCTTAGGCGATGTAGATGCGACTAAAAAATATGTAATTTTACTATACATGTCAACTATGCAAGATGACGCTAACGGCTTTGGAGCTTTAGAACATCACACGTCAACTACCGTTGTTTTCCCAGAAATGATGCCTAAACAAGCATTAGCAGAATCAATGAAAGATGTTGTTGCTCATGAATTCTTCCATATTTTAACACCATTAAGTGTGCATTCAGAAGAAATTCACAATTTTGACTATAGCGACCCAAAAATGTCTCAGCATTTATGGATGTATGAAGGTGTTACAGAATATTTCGCCAACTTATTTCAAGTTAACCAAGGCTTAATTGATGAACATGAATTTTACGGTAGAGTTTTAGGTAAAATAAACGGCTCAAAACGTTATAATGACGCAATGTCATTTACTAAAATGAGTGAACACATTTTAGAAGACCCGTACAAACCTAACTATGCTAATGTATATGAAAAAGGAGCATTAATAGGGATGTGTATTGACCTTATCATTAGAGAAAAAAGTAATGGTGAAGAAGGTATTTTAGATATGATGAAGAAATTATCAGCAAAATACGGTATTGAAAAACCTTTTATAGATGCTGTTTTATTTGATGATATTACCGGAATGACCTACCCAGAGGTTAGAACATTCATCAATACATATGTTATAGGAGATACGCCTATTGACTATGATGTGTTCTTTAAAAAATTAGGATTAAGCATGCAAAGTAAAGAAGCTAAAACTGGATATTTACTTAAAGACATGCAAACACCATATATTTCTGCCGATCAGAAAACAAAAGAAGTTTTCTTTTTAACACAAACCAATTCATTTTTAACCGCTTTAGGTGTTAAACCAAATGACCGTTTAGTATCAATTAATGGCACAGACTACAACCTAACTAACATTCAAGCCTTAGTAGGAGCTTCTTTTGGTTGGACAGTTGGCGATGACATTACAATGGTAGTAAAAAGAGAAGGGAAAGAAGTTAACCTTAAAGGTAAAGTTATAGAGCCAATGGGCACAACCTACACTCTTGCGCCAGATGAATTACCTGCAACAGATAAACGTGTTATCTTAAGAAATGCTTGGATGAAAAACTAAGTCCGTTTTAAACTAACACTATCATAAATAGGCAATGAAATATTAACATTTCATTGCCTATTTTAGTTTTTCAAATCGCATTATCCTAAATTCCTCTTAAAAAAAAACACATCATTAGTTTTTTAGCTATTTTTGAGCTTATAAATTTTTGAAGTTTGAAACTACATCTACCTACATATATACTTCTTTTCTTTTGCTTTAGTAGCATTATGAGCTTTGCGCAAGACAAAAAGAAAATTAGAGTCACTGCCCCGTATTACGATAAAAACGAAGCTGAATACCCAGGAGCTACAATACTTACCCGAAATAGCAAACGGCAAATATATATTGAACATGACGGTATTGAAATGTGGTGTGACAAAGCCTACCATTATTCAAAAGAAGATTCAATTTCTGCTTTCGGGAAGGTGCTCATCAAACAAGGAGACACCATCAAACTCACCAGTAAAGTAGCCAACTACAGCGGGAAAACACAACTGGCGTTTACTGCTGGAGATGTTGTGTTAACCGAACCAAAATCAACTCTTAGAACAGACACTTTATATTTTGATAAAATCAAACAACAAGCCTACTACAAAACTGGCGGTGTTGTACATCATGAAGACAACATCATTAACAGTTACATAGGTAAATACAATATGGATAGCCAGAAATATCAATTTATTGGCGATGTCTCTATAAAAAATCCAGAATACTCCTTAAACTCAAGTCAATTAGATTTTTACTCAAATTCCGGATTAGCCTACATGTACGGGAAATCTATCATTAAACACAAAAACACAACCATACACTGTGAGCGTGGCTACTATGATACAAATGCTGATTTAGGCTATTTTGTTAAAAATTCTAAAATATTTTATGACAATCGTATTGTTGAAGGTGATAGTTTGTATTTCAATCAAAAAACAAACTTTGCGTCAGCCACAAACAATATAAAAATAACAGACACTATTAATAAAAGCATCGTAACTGGTCATTATGCCGAAGTGTATAAGGCTAAAGACTCAGTGTTTATCACAAAAAGAGCTTTGGTAACATCATTCCAACAAAACGATTCTCTTTACATACATGCCGATACCTTAATGATTACAGGACAACAAAATGAACGTATTGTTAGAGGATTTAGGAATGCACGATTATTTAAAAGTGATATGAATGGTATATGTGACTCTATTCACATCAACCAAAAAACAGGAGTCACCAAACTAATTCACAACCCTGTTATATGGTCTGGAGACAGTCAAATGACTGGCGACACTATTCAATTAATTAACAACATTAAAACCAACAAGATTGACTCTTTAAAAGTATTTTATAACACTTTTATCATTCACAAAGACTCAATCGACGGCTACAATCAAGTAAAAGGTAAAGAGCTTATTGGCTTGTTTAATGATGATAATAAACTTTATAATGTTGACATCAATAAAAATGCTGAACACATACAATACTCAAGAAAAGACAACGGCGAACTAATTGGTATAAGCAAAACATTAAGCAGCTCAATTAACTTGGGGTTTGTAAACAATCAAATTGAAGAAGCAACTTATATTGGGAGTCCCGAAGGCGATTTAACACCAGACTCTATGTACCCCAAAAATGCCCGAAAATTACGCGGATTTAATTGGCGTGGTGATGAGCGCATTCTTTCTGTTGAAGATTTATTTAAAGACGACCCTCCGTTAAAACTGGTAAAAATTAAAGGTTTAGAAGACCGTGTGATAGATGATGAAGAACTCCGAAGTGCTTCAGAAACAAAAAAAGTAATTAGTCCTAAAATTACCCCACCGAAACCGCTTAAAAAAACAACTAAAACATTTAGTAAAAAGAAATTCAACCCATATAAGAACAAGTCAAATAAGAAACGTAAACTCATAAAAAAATAACATTTTATGACAACCGATTTTTTCAAATACCAAGCACAAACCTCACCTCACCCGCTAGCATTAGAAGTATCTCATGCTAAAGGCAGTTATATCTATAGTCAATCCGGAAAAGCATATTTAGATTTTGTTGCTGGCGTTTCTGCTTGTACCTTGGGCCACCAACATCCTAAAGTAACTAATGCCATAAAGACACAATTAGACAAATACTTGCATGTTATGGTGTACGGCGAGTACATTCAACAACCTTCTGTTGAACTGGCAAAATTACTCGCACACCATTTACCAAAGTCTTTAGAAAAAACTTATTTGGTTAACTCAGGCACAGAAGCTATTGAAGGCGCTATGAAACTCGCAAAACGCGCTACAGGGCGCAGTGAAATTATTGCAGGCAAACACGCATACCATGGCAACACTCAAGGCGCAATGAGTTTAATGGGGTTTGAAGAACGCAAACAAGCTTTTAGGCCGTTACTACCAGATGTAAATTTCATAGAATTCAATAACGATAATGATTTATTAAAAATCACCACCAAAACTGCTGCAGTAGTTTTAGAAACCATTCAAGGTGGTGCTGGATTTATTGAACCAAAACACAATTATCTAACACAAGTTAAAGCACGTTGTGAAGACGTTGGTGCATTGTTAATTTTAGACGAAATTCAACCAGGCTTTGGCCGTACAGGTAAACTATTTGGTTTTGAACATTACAATTGCACACCAGACATTCTGGTTATGGGAAAAGGTATGGGAGGCGGTATGCCAATTGGTGCGTTTTCTGCTTCTAATGAACTCATGACATTATTGCAGGATAATCCAAAACTAGGACACATCACAACTTTTGGAGGTCATCCTGTCATAGCTGCAGCAGCCTTAGCTACATTAAAAGAAATCACTGAAAGTAATTTAATTCATGACACTTTAGAAAAAGAACAACTTATACGCAAACACCTTAAACATCCGCTAATAAAAGAAATTAGAGGTAAAGGCTTAATGCTAGCCGCAATAGTTGATACTCCTGAGTTGTGCAATGAAATTATTTTAAAATGTCAAGAGAACGGTCTCATCTTATTTTGGCTATTATTTGAACCTAAAGCCATACGTATTACTCCGCCACTAACTATTTCTAATGATGAAATTATTGAAGGTTGCCACATTATTACCTCTATTCTCAACACACTTCAGTCGCAAATGGCTTAATTTTTGTAATTTAAGTATACAATTATGTTAACTACTTTGTGAATAAGTAATATGACTAGCACGTTATAAAACCTTATCTAAATAGTAATTTTAAATAACTAAACAGTAATGCTATGCAATTAAGCCATGATGACGATTACAACTTCTCAATTACCAAGTTTGAGAAAATGTTGAAGACGAACAACGTGTTCTTTTTTGACTCTGTAGAGTTTGAGCGTATCATACAATTCTATTTAGAGAGTGGCAAAGTAGCACTTGCAAAAAAGGCTATTAAAATTGGTTTAGAACAACATCCCTCATCAATTAGTTTAGCCTTATTTCAGGTTGAGCTGTATGTGTTTGAAAACGATTTAGATCTTGCAGAAAAATGTTTAGACAAAATATATTTACTAGACCCAAATAACGAAGAAGTTTTTATTCAGAAAGCTAGTATTTGCTCTAAAAGAAATCAGCATAAAACAGCAATTAACATATTAAACACCGCCCTAAGTTTAACTGATGAAAAAGCAGATATTTATGGGTTATTAGGTATTGAATATCTTTACCTTGAAAACTTTGAAGCCGCAAAAAAATGCTATCAAAAATGTATTGAGCTTGACAATCAAGATTATGCTGCACTGTACAACATCATTTATTGTTTCGACTTTTTAGAGCAACCAGATGAAGCCATCACATTCATTAATGCGTTTTTAGAGATGAATCCATACTCTGAAATTGGATGGCACCAACTTGGTAAGCAATATTTACATAAAAACGAATACCAAAACGCGTTAAGTGCATTTGATTTTGCAATCATATCTGACGACACGTTTATTGGCGCTTATTTTGAAAAAGGGAAAGTGTTAGAGAAACTTCATCGCTATAATGAAGCTATTGAAAACTACCTGATTACTTTAGAGTTTGATGATCCAACTTCATTTGCATATTTACGCATTGGAAAATGTTACGAAAAACTCAACAATACCGATTTAGCGTTACAATACTACTATAAAACTGTACATGAAGATCCGTTACTAGATAAAGGTTGGCAAGCCATTACTGATTTTTATTTCAGACAAAAGAATTTTCAAAAAGCACTTTACTATATCAATAAAGCCATTGAAATTGATGGTGAACATATTGCCTACTGGAAGCGCTATGCACAAATCAATTTGCAATTGAATTTTTTAGAAGAAGCTGAACAAGGCTTTCAAAAAATCATTGAGTTAGGAAACTATGAAATTGATGTTTGGACTCAAAGAGCCGATATACTTTTGTGCCTTGGCGAACATGAAGCAGCAATACAAAACTTATTACAAGGTTTAGAGTTTTACCCTAATAACGCTGAAATAGAATACCGTTTAGCCGGACTATACTATCTTTTAAATGAATTTGAAAAAGGACAATACCATTTAGTTAACGCCTTGAAAAACAACAAAGACTTCGTTATTATTTTAGAAGAATTATTTGCTTCTATTTACATAAGACCATCTGTACAAAAGCTCATTAATCAGTCATAAAACAGAGATTCTATCCTCAAAAAAGTCTCCCGTTTTAAAGTCTAAGTATTCAGAAAAAAACTAACTTTGTTTGCAACACTTACAAGCCGTATGCAAAGAAAACTATCTGACTACCTCATTATTACTTTTAAAGGAATGGCTATGGGAGCTGCTGATGCCGTACCTGGAGTATCTGGAGGTACAATTGCTTTTATATCTGGTATTTATGAAGAGCTTATTTCTTCAATAAATCAAATTAATATTTCCCTATTCAAAACACTTCGGTCTCGTGGTATAAAAGCTGCTTGGCAACAAGCTAATGGTAATTTCTTAAGCGCCTTAATTATCGGTATACTTATTAGTTTCGTATCATTCATGCGGTTAGCAAAATATTTACTTGAACACCATCCTATTCTTATCTGGGCATTTTTTTTCGGCTTAGTACTAGCGAGTATTATATACGTAGCTAAACAGATCAAACAATGGAACTTTACCGCAATAATTACGCTTTCAATTACAACAGCTATAGCCTATTTTATTACCACGTTACCGTCATTAGCTAATAGTGACAATAGTCTCTTTTTATTCATATCTGCTGCTATAGCTATCTGTGCAATGATATTGCCAGGTATATCCGGAGCGTTTATATTAGTACTCTTAGGCGCATATAAAACACTAAGTACTGCATTTCATGACTTTAACATCAAGCATATTTTAATATTTATTATTGGAGCCTTAGTAGGACTCTTAAGTTTTAGTAAACTATTAAAATGGTTATTTACCAATTATAAAAATACAACGTTGGCAGCGTTAACCGGATTTATAATTGGGTCGTTAAACAAAATATGGCCATGGAAAGAAACAATAACCACTCGGCTGAATTCTAAAGGAGAGGAAATTCCTGTAATCCAACACAGTATATCCCCTCAACAATTTACAGAGATATACCATCAAGACAGCCAAGTATTATTAGCTATAAGTATTATGGTTATTGGTTTTATCAGTATTATAATTTTAGAAAAGATTGGTTCAAAAACTCAATAATGAAACCTTACAGAAGCACTTTTGACTATTTATTGCTTATCCTTAAAGGTGTAGCCATGGGTGCTGCCAATAAAGTACCTGGTGTTTCCGGAGGTATTGTGGCTTTTGTTGCAGGTTTTTATGAAGAATTTATATACTCATTACAACGCATTAATAAAACTGCATTAAAGCTATGTTTTACCGGGCGTTTTAAAGCGTTTTTTAATTATATCAACGCACCCTTTTTACTAGCAATTATTACCGGAATGCTGGTTAGTTTTTTTACCGTTTCTAAACTGCTAGACTATCTTTTAATCAACTATAAATTATATGTGTGGAGCACGTTTTTTGGTATGATTATAGGTTCCATCTATTCCATAAGTAAACGGTTTGAAAGATGGAACTTACAGTCCATAATATTTTTAACCATTGGTACATTAGTAGGTTTAGGAATCAGCTTTTTAGACCCAGCTACTGAGAATGACAATTTATTATTCGTGTTTCTGTGTGGGATCATAAGTGTCTCTGGCATGACGCTTCCGGGACTTTCTGGCTCATTCATCCTCATACTTATTGGTAATTATGTACTATTACTTGTTGACTCTGTAAACGCATTGTATGATACGTTTGCAGAAGTTATTTCAGGAGATTATAGCTTTATAGACAATAGCGCTCGTATAAAAATGCTGCAGGTTTTAGCGGTATTTACAACAGGTTCAGTTGTTGGTATGGTGAGTTTTTCTCACATCATGAACCATTTGCTTAACAAATTCAAGGCGCAAACCATTGCAATAATTAAAGGGTTTATTATAGGCTCATTAGGGGTTGTATGGCCTTGGAAACAAACTATATACAAAACAACTGCAAATGGTGAGTTTATTCTCACTAGCCATAACGAAAAGATCATTGAAGATTACAAAAGATACATTCCTGAACTCAATACCAATACAATGCTAGCTATTGGTTTTATTACACTCGGAATTTTAATTATAATAACTTTAGAATGGTATGGGAATACAAAAAGACACTCAGCATAAAACATACGGATTAGTTGGCAAAAATATCTCATATTCGTTTTCTAAGAATTATTTCTCAAAGAAATTCTCAGCTGAACATATTAACAATTGCTCCTATGTGAATTTTGACATCGACGCTGTACAACATTTCAAAAGCATCTTTGAAACCGAATCTGTTATTAACGGATTAAACGTGACCATACCTTACAAAGAAGCGATTATCCCACACCTTGACAAAATCAGCAAAAAAGCTCAAGAAATTGGTGCAGTAAACACCATTAAAGTCACAAAAGAAGGACAACTGAAAGGCTATAATACAGATGAGTATGGGTTTAGAAAATCCTTATTGCCGTTACTACAAAAACACCACAATAAAGCCCTTATTTTAGGTACAGGAGGCGCATCAAAAGCAATTGCATACGCTCTTAAAAAACTACAAACACCTTATAGTTTTGTGTCTAGAAAAAATAACACTAAATACAATTATGAGTCGTTAACTGATGCGGTTATTAAAGAACATCATATTATTATAAACTGTACCCCTCTCGGCACTTTTCCTAAAACAGAAGAACACCCTAATATTCCGTATAACGCTATTAGCAATCAACACTTATTATACGATTTAATTTACAACCCAGAAGAGACCACTTTTTTACAAAAGGGGCGAAATCAAGGTGCTGCTACATGCAACGGAATGAAAATGTTAGAGCTTCAAGCAGAAAAAGCCTGGAAAATTTGGAATAAATAAGAATCTACCGTGAAATATTCGTTTATTGAATTGGTATTTTAGTGTTGGTTTCATTATCTTTCGAGTTGAAATTGACTTAGTTATCTGATTACAATTATTAGATACAACTATTACAACACAAAATCTAACTTACTATGTCAGAAATGGATAACCTGCAAGAAGCAGAAGGACTACAAAATAACATGCATTCATCTACTTCAGAAACTTCTGAAAACACACCACAAGATGACGTTATAATTGAGATTGATAATGAAAATGCCGAAGATCAAGAAGATCAAGACAACTCTAAAAGACACGAAGTAGAAACCAAAGATTATTCTACGATGGATATGGACACATTGGTTGAAGAGTTTGCTGCATTAATTAAAAATCACCCAGTTCAAGCCATTAACAAGCAAGTCAATTTACTAAAAGAAGAATTTAACAACCAATATGCTGAGCTAATTGACACCAAAAAAGAAGAGTTTTTAGCAGAAGGCGGAAATATTATTGACTTCAGATACACATCAAACGCAAAAAACCACTTCAATAAAACTTATGGCGAATATAAAGCGTTAAAAAATAGCTACTATAAAAATCTTGAAGAAAGCTTACAACACAATTTAACTAAGCGAACTCAAATTATTGAAGACATTAAAGGACTCTTAAATGTTGAAGAAAATATAAACGACACGTATAAGCACTTTAAAGACTTACAAGAAAAATGGAGGTCTGCTGGAGCTATCCCAAGAGACAAGTACAATACGGTTTGGAACACCTACCATCATCATGTAGAACGTTTTTATGACTTTTTACACTTAAACAGAGATTTACGTGATTTAGATTTCAAACATAATTTAGAAGAAAAACAAAAAATTGTAGCCAGAGCTCAAGAACTATCTGAACATCAAGATATATTATTCGCATTTAGAGAGCTCCAAATGCTACATAAAGTTTGGAAAGAAGATATAGGACCAGTTGGTAAAGAACACCGTGAAGACATCTGGAATCAATTTAGTGCAGCTACCAAAACCATCCACACCAAAAAACAAGCTTATTACGCTGAAATTGACAAAGTGTATGAAAGCAATCTTCTTGTAAAGAACGATATTATTGCAAAAATTAAAACTATTGCCGAGCAAAAAACTTCAAACCATAAAGGCTGGCAAGAAAAAATTAAAACTATTGAAGCTTTAAGAGAACAATTTTTCAAAGCTGGTAAAGTTCCTAGTAAAGTTACAGAAAAAACATGGAGTGAATTTAAACAAGCCGTTAGAGATTTCAATAAAACCAAAAACGCGTTTTACAAGTCTTTAAAAAAGGAACAGCTTGATAACTTACATAAAAAACAAGCTTTAATTACCTTAGCAAAAGAAAACAATACCAGTGATGACTATAGCAAAGTCACACCACTAATGAAAAAAATTCAAGCTGAATGGAAAACTATTGGTCATGTACCTAGAAAAGATAGTGATAGAGTTTGGAAAGAATTTAAAGAAGCTTGTAATTTCTATTTTGATCGATTACATGCTAAAAGAAATGAAGCTAACACCAAAGAGTTAGAAGCCTATACTGCAAAACAAGCCTATCTTGAGACTTTAAAAGACGTTAAACTTGAAGGTGAACATAATGACAACATCGAGGCTATAAAACAACATATTACACATTGGAAATCTTTAGGGCACGTTCCTAAAAACAAAAAAAACATCAACGATAGCTTCAATAAAATTATTGATAGTCTTTTTAACCAATTAGACATGGATAAAACCGAAGCTGAATTGGTTAAATACAAGAATAAAATAAATGTGTTAGAAGGCGACACATCTTCTTTAGAACATGAACTCCTATTTGTAAAACGTAAAGTTGATGAAGCGAAAAGTGAAATTAACCAATTAGAAAACAATTTAGGGTTCTTTGCAAATGCCAAAGCCGATAATCCACTTGTAAAAGAAGTACATAAAAACATCGAACAACAAAAAAACAACTTATCTATTTGGCAACAGAAATTGCAACTTATTAAGTCGTATTTATAATATCATATTTACTACAAACATAAAAACCGTTCCTAATGATTTACGAACGGTTTTTATGTTTGATTTTTATAACAAGACAATTTACCATAAAACTCACTTACATAAACTTCCATTATGACAAAATTAAATATTGTATTTATGGGCACTCCAGATTTTGCAGTTGCCAGCTTAAAAAAACTTGTAGAACATAACTATAATATTGTTGGTGTGATTACTGCACCTGACAAACCAGCAGGAAGAGGTCAGAAGTTAAGTCAGTCGGCAGTTAAAAAATATGCCGTAAGTCAAGGACTACATGTATTACAACCTACAAATTTAAAAGATCCTAGTTTTCTAGAAGAGCTGAGCGCCTTAAACGCCAACCTTCAAATTATTGTAGCATTTAGAATGCTGCCTGAGGTGGTATGGAGCATGCCTGAGCATGGTACTTTTAATCTTCATGCCTCGCTTTTACCCCACTATAGAGGCGCTGCCCCTATAAACTGGGCAATAATAAATGGAGAAACTAAAACAGGAAATACTACCTTTTTTATAGACGAAAAAATTGATACTGGTGAAATTATTATGCAAGAAAAAATTGATATCGATAGTTCTGATAACGCAGGAAGCTTGCATGACAAATTAATGACCTCCGGAAGTAATTTAGTCATTAAAACCGTAAAAGCTATTGAAAACAACTCAGTAACCACATACATTCAACCAGAAATAAAAAACATCAAAACAGCCTATAAAATACATAAACACACTTGCAAAATTAATTGGTCTTTAGCCATAAATGACATCTACAATAAAATACGAGGTCTAAGTCCTTACCCTGCAGCTTGGACAGAATTACATGTTGACGATACAGTATTATCAGTTAAACTATTTGACATCACTAAAACTATTGAGCAACACAATTTAGAAACTGGAGTTGTTATTGCTGACAAAACCACGGTAAAGGTCGCAGTTAAAGAAGGTTACATAAACATACTAGCTTTACAACTACCAGGGAAGAAAAAAATGCCAACAAAAGCCTTATTAAACGGGTTTAATTTTGGTGACAACGCAAAAATGCTCTAAGCCCTTATCATTACTGAGCTCACTTAAAAACAATCTTTTTTAATGAGTTTTATTAACAATTGCTTTGAGTTATTAACAAATATACGCTTTTCCCTTGTATTTACTTGCGTGAGAACAAAATCCGTATAAATTTGTAGAGGATTTAGTAAAGAACTATTACCAACCAACATTAATTATTTAAAATTTAAATTCAGTATTATGAACAAAACACAATTAATCGACGCAATGGCAGCTGATTCAGGAATCTCTAAAGCAGCAGCTAAAAAAGCATTAGAATCATTTTTAGGAAATGTTGAAGGTGCTTTAAAATCTGGAAACAGAGTTTCTTTAGTAGGATTTGGATCTTGGTCTGTTTCAAACAGAGCTGCAAGAGATGGTAGAAACCCACAAACTGGAAAAACAATCAAAATTGCTGCTAAAAACGTAGTAAAATTCAAAGCTGGTTCTGACTTAGGAAAAGCGGTAAACTAATTTAGTTTATATAAAAAACACAAAAAGGTCTTCTTTTCAAGAAGACCTTTTTTTTATCTCCATACCAGTATCTTTTCAATTAAAATTATGAGGTTAACTATTTTTTTAGTAGCTTTAAGTAAACAATTATTAACCATATGACTAGTTTAGAGCTAAAAAAAGGGCACCTTTTAGTAGCAGAACCTTCTATTTTAGGAGATATCTCTTTTAACAGATCTGTAATTTTACTTGCAGAACACACTACCACTGGATCAATTGGATTTATCCTTAACAAGCCCCTTGACTTTTCTCTAAAAGATTTAATTCCTGATCTAGCACAAGATTTTCAAGTATACAACGGAGGCCCTGTAGAACAAGATAATTTGTACTTTATACATAAAGTACCACACCTTATTCCTGATAGTGTTGAAATTTCTGAAGGCATTTTTTGGGCTGGAGATTTTAACCGAGTTTGTGAACTCATCAACACAAATGAAATTACCAACAAAGATATTCGCTTCTTTTTAGGATACTCAGGATGGGACAGTAATCAACTGCATAATGAACTGAATCATAATTCTTGGGTTGTCATTAAAAACAAATACCATAGCAATATTATTGCTAAAAATTACAATACGGAATTCTGGAAAGAAAAAATGATTGAGTTAGGAGGCAATTACTTAATTTGGTCTAATGCACCAGAAAACCCTGGTTTAAATTAGGCAATAATATCATTTAACATACTAATTGCTTGTTGTGCAACAGTGCTAACATATTCTTTTTTCCTATATTTTGTAACAGGAACTACACCTTGAATGACATTAGTAATAAAAATCTCATCTGCTTTTTGCAATTCAAAAGGAGATATTGATGCCTCAACTACTTCGTAACCGTCTATTGTTGACAATACTTTTATAAGCTGCATTCGCATAATTCCTTTTACACAACCATCTGCTAAGGGTGGCGTTTTAATTTGTTTGCCTTTAACAACAAATACATTCCCATTAATAGCCTCAACAACTTGTTTATTACTATTTAATAACAAGCAATTCGCTAAATCATTCTCTTTAGCATAAATAGATGCAATCACATTTAACACCCTGTTATTAGTTTTTAACGTAGATAATAACTGCGGCGTAATGTAATGGTCTTTGAACAAATCTACTTCATATGAAGTGGTATTTAGCACATATTGCTCATCATCAAGTTTATGAGCTTCCATAACAAATGCTACCTCATGATGATTAGGTGCATATAAACCTTCAGCTGTTCTATATACCGTTAATCTAACTCGTGCCGAAGCAGAGGCTAAACCTAAAGCATCTATATACTTTAATATTTCAGCAGACCAGAACTCCATAGTATAGCTCATAGGAATTTCCATCCTAATCACTCGCATAGAAGCCATCAACCTAAAGTAATGATCTTCTAAAAACAGTATTTTACCATTTACAACCTTAATAGTTTCAAATACAGCATCACCGAATTTAAATCCTCTATTTGCTGTTAATTCTCTATTGTGATCTTGAAGTTTACCGTTAAAATTAATCATAAAAAAAGCCCTAAATAATTAGGGCAAATATACTATTTTTAAGCTTCAAATTAAGCAGAACCTAACACCTTTTTAAGCTGGGTCATTTGGTTCTCCCAAAGCATCTTATTTTCCTCTAAATCATCTGGGTCAGAAAAATCTGTAACCATTAATGACACATCTTTAGTAATTTCGTCAACCTGAATTCTTATTTCAAAATAATAATCCTCTCCTTCATCATCAAGCCATTGAAAGCGCACCTTATCTACTGCTTTTTTCGACAGTAATTTTGCCTGTTCTTCACTATCATCCCAAATAAATGTATACAACTCTCCTCTAGAATTTACATTGTCGGCATACCATTCAGATAAACCGGAAGGTGTTGATAAATATTGGTGTAACAATTTAGGGGATGCATGTATAGGGAATTCTAATTCAAATTTTTCTCTCATGGTGTAGTTTCAAATATTTTGTACAATATAAATATTTCTTATAGATAACAAAAAAATAAAAGCAAGTATTTTTTACACATATTCCTTGTAGTATTTAATATTGTTTTTATATTTGCACACCGTTAGCAAAATGGCGTGGTAGCTCAGTTGGTTAGAGCGCTTGATTCATACTCAAGAGGTCGGCAGTTCGAATCTGCCTCACGCTACTAAAAAGCACTTAATTTGTTTACACAATTTAAGTGCTTTTTTATTTTACTCCTTAACTCTACCTAGTTAACTAAAAAACAACGCCCATTCAAATTACTTTAAATGGGCATCATATCTTCTTATTATAATTTCTATTAGAAACACTCTAACATCTCTTGTAAGCTTAATTTAGTTTGCTCACCTGTAATCATATTTTTTAAGGTAAATGTTTCTGTCTGCATTTCTTCAGAGCCTACTAAAACCACATAAGGTATTTGACGCTTATGGGCATAAGTCATTTGTTTTTTCATCTTGGCCGCTGAAGGATACATTTCTGCCACTACGCCTTTTGCACGTAACTGCTTTAGTGCTTGCATACAATACATGGCTTCATTATCGCCGAAATTAATAAATAATACATCTAATGATTTTTGTACAGCTGCAGGGAATAAGTCCAATTCTTCTAGTACTAAATAAATTCTATCCAAACCAAATGAAACCCCTACTCCACTCACATTTTTCAAACCAAATATACCAGTTAAATCGTCATAACGACCACCACCACCAATTGATCCCATCTTAACACCTTCTGGAGCAGAAACTTCAAAAATAGCACCTGTGTAATAGTTTAACCCTCTTGCTAGCGTTACATCTAAATCTAAACTCGCAGTAGACAACCCTAAGTTTGCAATTGCATTACCTATAAACAGTAATTCCTCAACACCCTGCATACCAGTTTCTGATGCTGACAACAATTGCTTTAATTGCTCTATTTTAGCTAAGAAATCTCCAGAAAACCCAAACAATGGTTGGACTTTAGCGATAGCATCTTCAGAAATACCTTTGTCTAACATTTCTTTTTTAACGCCATCTTCCCCTATTTTATCCAATTTATCAAGCGCAACTGTAAAATCTATTAGTTTATCTGATGCACCAATTACCTCAGCAATACCGCTTAATATTTTTCGGTTATTCATTTTAATAGTCACGCCTTCAAGCCCTAAAGTTGTAAACACGGCATCGTATAATTGAATGAACTCTACTTCTTGCCATAACGAATCTGAACCAACCACATCTGCATCGCACTGAAAAAACTCTCTAAAACGTCCTTTTTGAGGTCTATCTGCACGCCAAACAGGTTGTATTTGATAGCGTTTAAATGGGAACTCAATCTCGTTTTGATGCTGCACAACATATCGTGCAAATGGCACCGTTAAATCATAACGCAATGCTTTTTCAGAAATCGAAGAGGTGATTTTTTGACTATTTTTTTCAGACAACAGGTAATCATCTACTTTTTTCAAATAATCACCAGAATTCAATATTTTAAATATCAAACGATCACCTTCTTCACCATATTTCCCCATTAACGTTGATGAGTTTTCAAAACTTGGCGTTTCAATTGGCTGAAAACAAAATGTTTTAAATGCACGTTTTATAGTATCAAAAATATACTGACGTTTAGCAACTTGCTCCGGATTAAAATCACGGGTTCCTTTTGGTATACTCGGTTTTTGTGCCATAAGTTATTTAGGAATTAATAAGTTTATCAAAGTACTTGAATAAATCACCAGCAGATATCACAGAACCTTGCTGAATTAATGCAAACTTATCTGCATTTCTATCATCAGAATATTCCTTTTTAGCTTGTAAAAACTCAACATTATCATTCATTAAGTTGTCTCTTAGCCAAGTAAAACCTTCTTTGGTAGTTAAATCAACTTCATTTTTTAGTTGCACTGCAATCACATGCATTTCATCTTCTTTGAGATGAAATAAATGCATTTGTTGAGCCGATATATGTTCTAAATAAACCACTTTGTTTAAAACACCCTCCCAAACCAAATCAGAGAACACATCTAATTCTTGCTCTGCTACTTCAGGAGTTTCTTTTTTGATATCTTCCCACTCTGCTGCAGTTATAGTTTGAGATGCTAAAAAATTAATAAATTCTTTATGCATTTCTTCTAACTGCTCCTTACTAAGTCTTTGATATTTCATACTATAATTTTAAAAACAATAAAAGCCACGATAGATATCGTGGCTTTTATTTATAATGATATGATCATTTTATTTTTCTGCAACAACTTCAAAAGGTAAGTCAATTACAACTGAACGGTGTAACCTTACTTTTGCAGCGTATTTTCCAGCTCTTTTTACGTTACCTCCGGCAACAGTAATGTATTTCTTTTCAATAGACTGACCTGCTTTTTCAATAGCTTCAGCAACATCAGCATTATTTACAGAACCAAATAATTTTCCAGCCTCACCAGCTTTAGAAGAAATTTTGATTTCTAATGCTTTTAACACCTCTGCTAATTTATTAGCGTCATCTACCATTTTTTGTTCTCTATGAGCTCTTTGCTTTAAGTTTTCAGCTAAAACTTTCTTTGCAGAAGGTGTAGCGATAACTCCAAGCCCTTGAGGGATTAAATAGTTTCTTCCGTAACCATTTTTTACAGTAACAACGTCATCTGCAAACCCTAAATTTTCTACGTCTTTTCTTAATATAACTTCCATGGTTGCTCCGTTATTATTTTAATAAATCAGTTACATAAGGCATTAATGCCAAGTGACGTGCTCTTTTTACAGCTACAGCAACTTTTCTTTGGTATTTTAAAGAAGTTCCTGTTAAACGTCTTGGTAATAATTTTCCTTGTTCGTTTACTAACATTAATAAGAAATCAGCATCTTTATAATCGATATATTTGATACCCATTTTCTTAAAACGACAGTATTTAGCTTTTTTACTAGTGTCTATATTAAGAGGCGTTAAATATCTGATTTCCCCCTCTTTTTTCCCTTTCGCTTGTTGATCTATTCCTGACATAATTAAGCTTTTGCGTTATCTCTTTTTCTTCTTTTTTCAGCCCAAGCAATTGCATGCTTATCTAACCTTACAGTTAAATAACGCATTACACGCTCATCTCTTCTGAACTCTAATTCATATCCATCTATAACATCTCCTGCTACTTGGAATTCAAATAAGTGGTAAAACCCACTTTTTTTGTGTTGAATTGGGTAAGCCAATTTCTTTAATCCCCAGTCTTCTTTAGACACCATTTTAGCGCCTTTAGAAACTAGGTAATCTTCGTACTTTTGTACTGTCTCCTTTATCTGAGTTTCAGATAAAACGGGATTCAAAATGAAAACAGTTTCGTATTGATTCATAATTAAAATCGTTTTAATTTATATTAAATTGGCTGCAAAAATACTTATTTTACTCAAACCTCACAACATTAATCCATTAATTTTCACTAAATAAGTTTCAACCTATACAATTTGGAATAGTTATATTTTTTAGTTAAAATTGTATTACCCAAAAACAACTTACATAATTTTCAATTTTATTAGAACTAAAACTAAAACCAATACATGAACTTACGCTGTGTAGTTGTAGACGACTCAACAATACAAAGGATGTCAATAGTAAAACTTGTAAAAGACCATCCATCACTAACTCTTGTTGCTGAATATAGTAATGCTGTTGACACCAAAAAAGGATTGAATGATACTGAAGCAGATTTAATCTTTCTAGATATAGAAATGCCTATTATTAGCGGGTTTGAACTTTTAGATGTCTTAAAAAACAAACCACAGATTATCTTCGTTACAGGTAAAACAGAGTACGCTTTTAAGGCTTTTGATTATGACGCTACCGACTACCTGCACAAGCCAATTACTCAAGATCGTTTCAATATTGCTGTAAACAAAGCAATAGAGTATCATACCCTTAAATTTGAAAATAGCACAATTGAAAGTGATTATATTTTTGTAAAAAGTAATTTAAAAAAGCGTAAGGTATACATCAATACCATTTTATGGATAGAGGCTTTAGGAGATTATATTAAACTTGTAACCACCGAAGAAAGCCATATTATCCTTTCAACAATGAAGGCTTTTGAAAAAGAAGTTGAAGCCTATGCATTTATGAGAATCCATAAGTCATATATTGCCAACTTGAAAAAAATCACCAAGTTTAACAGTAAATTTGTTGAAATTAACAATCAAAATTTACCTTTAAGTAGAAATAAGAAAAAATCACTTATTGAAGCCTTAGAAAACATTCAATAAGCATCAACATTCAATATCACTTTTATAGGTCTAAACGCCTTAACAGACATAAAGCTGTTCTTAACCTTAAGAATAGCTTTTTTTGTTTGTACAGCAGATTGTTTCCTCGGAATTTTTAATAAAATATTTTTTATATACTCATTTCTTACTCTAGAAACTGCCGGGAACTCAGGCCCAAGAACATTATCTTTAAACGATAAGCGTAACGATTTTGCAAACCAATCTGCCCCTTGCTCTACCTTATTGTAATCGCGATGCTTAAACGTAATTTTGATCAACTTATTTGTAGGCGGATATTTATAAATATGACGTTGATCAATTTGTTCTTTATACATGCTCTCATAATCATGAGTAGACACTTGTTGTAATATATTGTGAAACGGATTATAACTTTGAATAATCACCTTCCCTTTTTTATCAAACCTACCTGCTCTACCAGCTACTTGTGACAACAACTGAAAGCTACGCTCATGTGCTCTAAAGTCAGGAAAATTCAACATTGAGTCAGCACTTAAAACACCAACCAAACTTACATTTTTAAAATCTAATCCTTTAGTTAACATCTGGGTTCCAACCAATATATCTATGTCTCGTTGCTCAAATGCCGATATAATCTTCTGATAGCCATACTTACCTCTTGTAGTATCCAAATCCATTCGTCCGATGTTCAAGTCAGGAAACAACCCATTCAGTTCTTTCTCTATTTGCTCTGTTCCAAACCCTTTAGCATCCAATTCATGACTTCCACAAGACAAGCATTTGTATTGCATAGCCATCTGATAACCACAATAATGGCAACGCAGTTGTTTTTTATGCTGATGGTAAGTTAAACTCACATCACAACTCGGGCACTGTGTTGCCTCACCACAAGTACCACACTCAACAATTGGCGAATATCCACGTCTGTTTTGAAAAAGAATCACTTGTTCGTCATTCTGAATTGCCTCTTCTATTGCCTCCAACAATACATCAGAAAAATGCCCATTCATTTTCTTTCGCTTGTATTTATCTTTTAAATCTACAAGTTCAATGCCTGGCATTTGTACGTTACTATGACGCTGTTTTAAGGTTACCAACCCATATTTCCCTAATTTAGCATTACTATAACTCTCTAAACTTGGTGTAGCGCTACCCAAAACTATTTGAGCATTATGGAGTTTTGACAAAACAATTGCTGCATCTCTAGCTTGATATCTTGGTGCTGGATCAAATTGTTTAAATGATTGTTCATGTTCTTCATCTACAACAATTAATCCTAAATTTGAAAAAGGCAATAATACCGATGAACGCGCTCCAATAACTAACTGAGGGGTATCATTATTCGTTAACACATTATTCCATGACTCTACACGCTCATTAACAGAATATTTTGAATGGTATACTACTATTTTGTTTCCAAAATACGCCTTTAAACGCGAAATCAACTGTGTGGTTAACGCAATTTCAGGCAGTAAATACAACACCTGCTTATTATTTTTGAAAGCCTCTTCTATTAATTTGACATACAGTTCTGTTTTTCCTGAAGCAGTCACTCCATGCAACAAAGTCACCTTATTTTGCATAAAATTAGCCTGTATTGCCTTTAATGCTATTTTTTGATGTGAATTAAGCTCTTTTGAAGAATGTGTATCAGTGTCAAACTGATTCCTATCTGTTTGCACATAATAATACTCTAGTATGTTTTTATCAACCAACCCTTTAACAACTGCTGCAGATACAGCCGCTCGTTCTTCCAACACTTTAGCTTTTATTGGTTTAGTACTTGATGCCTGCAATGTAAAATAAGCCAATAAGGCTTTTTTTTGTTGTTTAGCTCTTGACAATTGATCTAGTGCCTCATGTAAATTTTCATCAGAGTTATACGCATCGGTTAAACGGACATATTTGATCAGTTTAGGTTTATATTGCTCATAAATTTCTTCTTGCAATTTAATACACCCTTTATCAAGCAAGCCTTTAATAGGCTTCATGACATTTGTTTTATTTAAGATTACATGAACTTCAGAAACTTTTAGTGACGATTTATACTCTAAAGCTTCAAAAATAATAAACTCATCATCAGACAAATGCTCAACCTCAGCAATATCATTATCAGATTTAGAAATCAACGTTTCACTCTCTAACAAAAATGAACTCGGCAATGCAGCTCGCATCACCTCGCCTAAACTACAGAGGTAATAGTCCGAAATCCATTTCCAAAATTGCAGTTGATAAGTGTTAACTATTGCGTGATCATCTAGAATTTGATGAATATCTTTTGCATCGTATGTTTCAGGTGAATTCTGATGTACATTATATACAATTGACGTATACAATTTATTTTTACCAAAAGGCACTACAACTCGCATTCCTGGTTTTAAATATTCAAATTCAACCTGGCGAATCTTATACGTAAATAATTTTACTAATGGTATTGGTAATATGACATCTACAAAATATTGCATCACACAAATTTAGACATTCAACGGCAAATACATTAACCTCAAAAACACTATTTGATTAGAGTTATCAACAAAAAAAGCCAATACAACGTATCGGCTTTTTTTATTGGTGTTGTTAGCAAATTACTTTCCTAACATTCCTGCTTTTAAATCTTCATCAGCTGGCTCATTTCCTAACCAAATAGCATATAAAGCTTTTTTAAACTCTAAACCAGCTACAGAACCTTTTTCTTTTCCATTTCTATAAACAGTTGTTTTCTCATTCGCATACACGATATCAAAAATAGTTCCCTCTGCTATTTTTTCATTAAAGAACCCTATGAATTTTGATATCTGTGCTTTAGTAGCTTTACCGTGTGATGAGTTTTCAAACCCTTCGTTCACAGCGTTCACCATTTTTTGTTGAGTTACTTTACTATCAGTAATATGCAACTTAATAGCCATTGGTTTATCATCATTTATCAATACATCTGCATTTTTACTTTTATTAGTAACATACAATCCTCCAACATATAAATCAAACCATAATTTCTCACGCATTCCTGCACCATTCAAATCCATATCTTCACCAGATAAGGTTACTTTGTTTGGCAATGTTACGTCACCTACTTTTGTTTGTGCCATTGACACATTTGCACAAATTACAAATGCTACTAATACTACTAATTTCTTCATCTTTTAAATTTTAATTATTACTTATTTCTTTATTATTAACTTTTCGTTTTAATGTTAGCAAGGCCGCATTTAATTCATAGCCCAACAATAAAATATTTGAGTTCAACCAAATATATAACATCAAAATTAATATTGCCCCAATAGAACCATACAATTCATTATACTGCGCAAAATTTTCAACATACACCCCAAACAAATATGTCGTTATTAAAAATAACACTGTTGACAGAGCTGCTCCGGGTGTAAAATACGTTCTAGAATGCTTTTCTGGGGAACCAAAATAATAAAACATTGCAATTATTGTATAAAACATGACTGTAAATATGATATACTTTGCAATTTGCATCCCTAACAACTCGTTAGAAATCACCCCATAATCTTCTAAATTTTGTATCACATACACCTCTATAAGCGGTATAGCTATTACTGCTAAAAACAAAAACAATGCCAAAAGAAGGGCCACACATAGTGCTATAAAATACTGTTTTATAAAATTAGCGGTGATTTTAGTGTGATAGGAATTTTGAAATCCGCTAAACAAGGCATTAACTCCATTGGCCATTAAAAACATCGAAAAAATAAATGATGTTGATAACAACCCTACGCGTTCCTTTTCAAAAATATTTGCAACTGTATTTTCAAAAACTGATAATGTACTTGAAGGCAAGACATCTTCAAGAAACGGAAGCACATCAGCTTCATACTCAATAAAAGTAATGATTGGCAACAAGTTAAGCACAAAAAGTATAAACGGGAATAACGACATAAAAAAACTATACGAAATAGCACCCGCTCTTGTAGCCAATGCTCCTTTTGCAATACCAATAACATACATTTCTAAGACATCATACAACGACATCCCTTGAAGGCCTGGGATTTTTATTTGCTTGATCGGCGTAGCTACTTTCTTAAATATTCGCTCACCAAAAAGCACAATAGCTGGTTTTTTAGCTTTATCGTTTTCCACTAAATTATACAGCTTTTAAACTCAAATCTAAATTATATACTGAATGTGTTAATGCGCCTGAAGAAATATAATCAACACCACAATTAGCATATTCTCTAGCCGTTTTTTCATTGATACCTCCGGAAGACTCCGTCAAGCATTGATCACCAATTAAAGCCACCGCCTTTTTAGTGTCTTCATAATTAAAGTTATCTATTAAAATTCTATACACCCCATCAGATTTAAGAATTTCTTCTATTTCACTTAGGTTTCTAGCTTCAACAATAATCTTCAAATCTTTATTATTTGCCTTGAGATATGCTTGAGTTTTATCAATTGCGTTAGTGATACCACCTGCAAAATCTATGTGATTATCTTTTATCATAATCATATCATACAATGCAAATCTATGATTAACACCCCCACCAATTTTCACAGCCCATTTTTCTAAGGCACGTATACCAGGGGTCGTTTTTCGGGTGTCTAATATTTGAGTTTTTGTTCCTTCTAACAAGTCAACAAACAACTTTGTTTTTGTAGCAATAGCACTCATACGCTGCATCGCATTTAACACCAAACGCTCTGCTTTTAATATACTCTGTGATTTCCCTTGCACATAAAACACAATATCACCATAAGCAACTGCACTACCATCTTCAATCAGAGTTTCTACTTGCAAATCTGCATCAACATAGTTAAACACTGCTTTAGCAAACTCTACACCAGCAATAATCCCCTCAGCTTTCACCAATAATTTAGCTTTACCAATTGCCGTATTAGGAATGCATGATAAAGATGTATGATCACCATCACCTACATCTTCACGAATGGCATTAGCTATAATTAACTCTATCTCTTTGCTAAACTGTACTTCTGAAATCATTTATATTGTGTTTATTCATTAACAAAAATAGAAAAAAGGTTTATTTTTGAACTATAAATTAGGGATAATAGCTATGCAAATTAAACTTATAGCCATCGGAAAAACTGATGACAAACAACTTTTACAACTTATTGAGCACTATCAAAAAAGACTCAAACACTATATTAAATTTGAGCTAGATATTATTCCGGATATTAAAAACGTAAAACACCTTTCCGAAAATCAACAAAAAGACAAAGAAGGCGAGTTAATTTTAAAAAAAATTAAACCTACAGATGTATTAGTGTTACTTGATGAAAACGGTAAACAATTCACATCAGTTGACTTTTCTACTTACCTGCAAAAAAAAATGAACACAGGCATCAAACAGTTGGTATTGGTAATTGGTGGGCCTTACGGATTTTCTAACGCAGTATATCAAAAATCACAAGGAAAAATTTCACTTTCAAAAATGACTTTTTCTCATCAAATGATCCGATTATTTATTGTAGAACAATTATATAGAGGCTTTACAATTTTAAAAAACGAACCATATCACCACCAATAACACTTTACTATGGAACTTGTATTTGCTACCAACAACAACAATAAACTACAGGAAGTTCAGGCCATGCTTGACAACATTACACTTACAACCTTAAACGATATTAATTGCACAGAAGACATTCCTGAAACTTCACCAACAATTAAAGGCAATGCCATTCAAAAAATAAATTACATCACGCAATATTACAGCGCTGATGGGTTTGCTGATGATACCGGTTTAGAAATTGAAGCATTAAATAACGAACCAGGTGTCTATTCTGCACGATATGCAGGTGAAGAAAAATCGGCTGAAGCGAATATGAACCTCGTACTTGAGAGACTTCAAAATCACACCAACAAAAAAGCGCGGTTTGTTACTGTTATTGCTTTAAACCTAAATAGAGAACAGTATCTATTTGAAGGTATTTGCAACGGCACAATTACTTCTGATAAAAGAGGTGAAAAAGGGTTTGGATACGACCCTATATTTATCCCAGATGGCTTTACTAAAACTTTTGCTGAAATGAGTCAAGATGAAAAAGCCCAAGTTAGCCATAGAGGAAAAGCGGTTAGACAATTGATTGATTTTTTAAACAAACTTTAAAGTTTGTTTAAAAAATCAATCTTCTTCTGTTAACTCAAAAATTGCCTCCACACTTACTTCAAAATACTTGGCTAATTTTAAAGCCAAAACAGTTGAAGGTACATATTTGTTTTTTTCAATAGCACTAATTGATTGTCTGCTAATACCAATAATATCTGCCAATTCTGACTGTGTTATATTCTTTATAGCACGCTGAACTTTTATTGTGTTTTTCATCTTTACAGTCTATTAGATTTATACAGTTGTAAATGAAAACGCGCGATAAAAAATAATAATACCGTAAACATATTTAATATCATTACATCAAAAAACGACATATCAAACACAAATAAAACTGCAAAAAACAGCACAGCATAATTAACATACACAGACCATACTAACGAACTTAATCGCATTTGTAATATGAATTCATCCTCTATTTTAGTTTTACAAAACCCAACTAAAATCCCACCAACAATAATCAAAATAGCCACAAGCTCATCCAAAAACCCATTTTCTACAATTTCAAAAAAATGCTGTTCCGATGTCAAGTAACCACTAGAAACTATACCAAAAAACGGCATTTTTCCTAAACAATCTGAATCAAAATTAAAACAACGCATCACTGCGCCAATTAACACACCTGTAACCAATAATCCCCATCCAAGTTTCTTAAACCTGTGAGGCAACAAATAATTAATTTTCATTTATGTAATTTATTTTTTACCAAAAGTAAAGTTTATTTTACTTTTAGACAAGTTTTCTTTAACAAAAAATACAAAACAATATTTAAATCGTGTTTTAAATAATAAACCGTATATTTGCACCGAATTTTAAAAACCGCCAAAGTGGTGGTAAATGTTACAATAGAGCTTTATTTTACACGAATGGGTTGCTCTAAGTAACATATTTGCGAACAGTAAAATAACAGTAAATGGCAACATTTGAAGAATTAGGCCTAGGCGAAAACAGCCTTAAGGCTATTAAAGACATGGGCTTTGTTACCCCGTCTGAAGTACAAGAAAAAGCAATCCCTTTATTATTAGAAAACGAAACAGACATTGTTTCGCTTGCTCAAACAGGAACTGGTAAAACAGCTGCCTTTGGATTTCCTTTAGTTGAAAAAGTAGATGCAGAAAGTAGAACTACTCAAGGATTAATCTTATCTCCAACTCGTGAATTGTGTTTACAAATCACAAACGAATTAAAAAACTACTCGAAATACGTCAAAGGTTTAAATGTAGTTGCCGTTTATGGAGGTGCAAGTATTCAAGATCAGGCAAGACAAATAAAACGAGGCGCACAAATTATTGTTGCTACTCCAGGACGTATGGGTGACATGATTCGTCGTGGTATGGTAGACATCAGAAAAATTGATGTGTGTGTTTTAGACGAAGCTGATGAAATGTTAAACATGGGGTTCTATGAAGATATTACAGAAATATTATCAGACACTCCTGATGAAAAGAGCACATGGTTATTCTCAGCAACTATGCCAAGAGAAGTTGCAACAATTGCCAAAAAGTTCATGTATGATCCAATGGAAATTACTGTAGGAACAAAAAATGCAGGAAACAAAAATGTAGCTCACGAATACTACCAAGTATCAGGTAGAGACAGATACAGAGCATTAAAACGTTTAGCAGATGCTAATCCAGGGATTTTCTCTGTGATTTTTTGTAGAACGAAAAGAGACACGCAATCGGTAGCTGAAAAGCTAATTGAAGATGGCTACAGTGCAGGAGCAATTCATGGCGATTTAAGTCAGAATCAACGTGATTTAGTTATGAAATCATTCCGTAACAAGCAAATTCAAATGCTAGTTGCTACTGATGTTGCTGCGCGTGGTATTGATGTTAATGATATTACACACGTTGTAAACTACCAATTGCCAGATGAAATTGAAACGTATACACACCGTAGTGGTAGAACAGGTAGAGCTGGTAAATCTGGTGTTTCAATGGTTATTGTTACCAAAAGTGAAATGCGTAAAATCAAATCATTAGAGCGCATTTTAAAGACTGACTTTATCAAAAAAGACATCCCTAGCGGAAAAGAGATCTGTGAAATTCAACTATTTCACTTGGTAAACAACGTTAAAGAAACTGAAGTAAATGAAGATATTGAAATTTACTTACCAAGTTTAAATGAGGCGTTAAACGATTTATCAAAAGAAGATTTGATTAAAAAGTTCTTTTCAGTAGAATTCACGCGTTTCTCTAACTACTATAAAAAATCTAAAGATTTCAATTCTGGAGATGAGCGCTCGTCAAGAGAAACTCCTGCAGATGGTTCTGTAAGATATTTCATTAATGTTGGTGAAAAAGATGGCTATGACTGGATGCGCTTAAAAGATTTCTTAAAAGAAACCTTAGAGCTTGGTCGTGACGATGTTTTTAAAGTTGATTGTAAAGAAAGTTTTTCATTCTTTAATACTGATGAAGTTCATAAAGATAAAATCATGGAGTTCTTTACCGACTTTAAAGTTGACGGACGTTTTGTTAACGTAGAAGTTTCTAACAACTCTGGCGGTGGAAAACGAAGAGATCGCGGCGGGAGAAGACGTAGAAAAGATGGTGATTCAGGAGGATTCAGAAGTCGTAGTGGAGAAAAAAGAAAAAGCAGCGGACACAGAGGAAGACGTGACGATTCTGGTGGTGAGAGACGAAGCAGACGCCGAGATGGTGACTCTGGAGGTGAACGAAAAAGTAGACGTAGAGAAAGTGATTCAGGTGGATTTAGAGAACGCCGAGAAGGGTCAAGGTCTGACAGACCAAGAGCAACTTTTCAAGGACGTCGTTCAAGAAGAGATAACTAAACTCCTTGTTAATATTAAACTAAAAAAAGTGCCTAGGCACTTTTTTTAGTTTAAATTAGTACCCATAAAACAAACTACCATTGAAAACGCTATTATACACTCTAGTATTATTTCTTTTTTACACAGCATCTTTTGCTCAAGAAACCCACACAATTTCTGGTAAAGTTGTAAATACTTCAGGAGTGGGTCTTGAAAATGTTCATGTCATTAACTTGAATTTAGTAGTTGGAAGTATTACAGACAAACAAGGTGAATTCAAATTAAAAGCTGTAGCTAACGACACACTACACCTTTCAATACTTGGGTATAAATCAATTAAAATTAAAGTTACTAACGATTGGATTAAGTTTGGCAATTCTAATATTGAACTGACAGAAAGCGCTTATGCCTTAGAAGAAGTTTTAATTTATCCACATAAACTAACTGGATTTCTTGAGATAGACACCAAATACATTCCTATAAACAATTCTCAACGCTATAGTATTTCTGGGCTTACGAAAGGATATGAAGCAGGTAAAAAAGGCCCTGGTGCTATAAATAAAATTCTAGGCGCCATATTTAACCCCGCAGACTTACTCTACAATACCTTTAGTAAAAAAGGAAAACAAATGCGTAAACTTCGTCAAATGAAACAGGATGATGAAATTAGAAAATTATTATCTCAAAAATTTGACCGAGACCTTTTAACATCATTCCTACAAATTGACAAAGCAGAGCTTGAAGATGTTTTAAGCCAATGTAGCTATTCAAAAAGTTTTATTCAAACTGCAAATGATCTTCAAATTTTAGATGCTATTAGCGGTTGTTTTGAAGAATATAAAGTACTGAAAAAGAACTAATTTTTCACTAATGAAACAGTTAATTACGGTAATCTTACTATTCACCTTTACAATTTCATTCGGGCAAGACTTAAATGGCGTGACTTTAAACAATACAAAAGAGTATTCGGAGAATTCTAGTATAGAGATTAATTATTTGAAACAGAATTCATCTAATAGTAATAATGCTGCAATTTTTATAAATAATGATTTTATAAAACACGGTAATTCTTTACTAACAACATTAAATCCTAATATTATTGAACGTGTAAATGTTGAAAAAGGAAGCTTTAATATTGAAGGAGTTGACTACTCTGGAAAAATTCTAATTGATTTAAAAGCAGATTACACCCCAAATATCATCACACTAAACAGTTTAATTTCAAAACATCTGTCGCTTGAAAACAATCCAATTATACTTCAAATTGATGGTACTTATATCAACCAAAATTTTAAGGAGTATTG
>JBMYYK010000003.1:0-99411 GCA_049609325.1 Flavobacteriaceae bacterium
TTACTTAATTGTGTTTTATCAAAATGATCCATTAAGTCATAGTCATCACACGGAAATCCGTTAGAAAGATTATTTTCACAAGGGGTTTGAGAATAGGTTATAATTGGAAGAAGTAGTAGTAATAAAAAGTAGGTCTTTTTCATAAAAATAAGGTTTAATAAGATTTAAGGGGTTATAAAGATACATAATTAAATATTAATGTATTTTTGCGCTATGATTGAAGACAAAAACCCACAGAGAACGTCACTTGCTGATTTAGGAGAATTTGGTTTAATTAACCATTTAACCCAAAACTTTAAAATCACACAAAAATCAACAACTAAAGGTATTGGTGATGATGCCGCAGTTTTAGATTTTTCAAATAAAAAAACGTTAGTTTCTACAGATTTATTAGTAGAAGGCATACACTTTGATTTGTCTTATATGCCCTTAAAACACTTAGGGTACAAAGCTGTAATGGTTAATTTGTCTGACATTTACGCCATGAACGCAACTGCCACTCAAATAACTGTATCTATTGCGGTATCTAACCGTTTCCCTCTGGAAGCTCTAGAAGATTTGTATGAAGGTATACATCTAGCAGCTAATACTTATAACGTTGATGTTGTTGGTGGTGACACGACCTCTTCAAAAACCGGACTTTTAATTAGTGTTACAGCAATTGGAGAGGCTAATGATGCTGATATTGCTTACCGAAATGGCGCTAAAGCCAATGACTTGTTAGTGGTTACCGGAGATATAGGCGCGGCATATTTAGGGTTTCAAATCTTAGAGCGCGAGAAACAAGTGTTTCAAGCTAATCCTAACAATCAACCAGATTTAGAGCAATATTCATATTTGGTAGAACGTCAGTTAAAACCTGAGGCTCGTAAAGATGTTCCTCAATTATTAAAAGATTTAGACGTAAAACCTACTTCTATGATTGACATTAGTGACGGACTTTCTTCAGAAATCATGCACTTATGCAAACAATCAGAAGTGGGATGTAATCTATATGAAGACAAAATTCCGTTAGACCAACAAGTGATTTCTACTTGTGAAGAATTTAATATGGACAGTACAACCATAGCTTTAAGTGGCGGAGAGGACTATGAGTTGCTATTTACTGTTTCTCAGGAAGACTACCCGAAAATTAAAGCCAATCCTAACTTTACCGTTATTGGCCATATGACTGATGTTACCGAAGGCATGCATTTAATTACTAGAGCAAATGAAAAAATAGAATTAACTGCTCAAGGTTGGAACGCCTTACAAGATGACGAATAACATTTATAACAAAGACTATTAATGAGTAAGGACTGTTTTGTTAAACGGTCCTTTTTATTTTTCGCCATTCCACTCCTTATAAAATTGCTCTAAAAACTGTTTCATATAATTGTGGCGCTCTTGGGCTAAACTTAACCCTGTTTTTGTATTCATCTTATCTTTTAACAATAGCAACTTCTCATAAAAGTGATTGATTGTTGGTGCCGTAGACGCTTTATACTCTTCTTTGGTCATGTGTATATTTGGCGCTATACTAGGATTGTAAATCGCTCTATTTTTAAAACCTCCGTAATTAAATGTTCGGGCAATACCAATTGCCCCTAGAGCATCTAACCTATCGGCATCTTGAACAACATCCAGCTCTTTAGATGAAAAGGTTCTAGCTTCTTTTCCGCCTTTAAAGGACACATTATTGATAATTTGTACCACATGAACAATAACGTCTTCTGCAACATCTTCAGATTTTAAAAACTCCGAAGCCATTTTCGGCCCTATAGATTCATCACCATTATGAAATTTGGAATCGGCTATATCATGTAATAACGCCCCCAAAGCAACTACAAAATCATTAACCGATTCATGCTTTGCTATCAAAAGTGCGTTTCTATATACACGTTCTATATGAAACCAATCATGTCCACCTTCAGCATCTTGCAACGTGTTTTTAACAAACACTATAGTGTTATCAATTATTTGCTGTGAATTCATTTATAAAGGATTAGTTATTATCATCAAAAAACCACTAACACCTATTAAAAAAGTGTTAGTGGTTTTTATACTATAGGTCGCAATGCGACTTAGCAAAACTCGTTATAAGCGTCTTTTAAATTTTCCGCAATCATATCTGCTGGTCGTCCTTCAATATGATGACGCTCTAACATGTGCACCAATTCTCCGTCTTTAAACAATGCCATGCAAGGTGATGATGGCGGAAAAGGCATCATGTGATTACGCGCTTCATTAACAGCGTCTTTATCTACTCCTGCAAAAACGGTTACCAAATTAGCTGGTTTCTTTGCATTGTCTAATGACATTTTTGCACCTGGTCTCGCATTTCTTGCCGCGCAACCACATACTGAATTTACAACTACTAATGTTGTACCTTCTTTTGCTAATACAGCTTTAACAGCTTCTGCCGTTTGAGCTTCTTCAAAACCAAATGACGTTAACTCTTCACGCATTGGTTGTACTAATTCTGCTGGATACATATGATATAATCTTTAGATTTATTATTCTTTTGAAGTGCAAAAATACGCAAAAATTAATGATGCTATGCTAAATAAAACTTAAATAACAACGTTGAAAGTGTTGAATTCAAGTATATTTGAAACTTAAGCATTTAAAAAATGGGATTTGCAAAATTTGTTGGTGCTGGATTAGGATGGACTGTTGGTGGACCAATTGGCGGTATGCTGGGGTTTGCTTTCGGAAGCCTTATCGATGGGTTTCACCAAGCTGACGCCAAGCAATTTAAAAAAGAACAAGCCGAAAAACGTCAAAGCACCAAACCTGGTGATTTTGAAGTTAGCTTGTTAATACTATCTGCCCTTGTTATTAAAGCTGATAACAAAATTGACCAACGCGAACTAGACTATGTTCGCACACACTTTGTAAGTTTATTTGGAAAAGAAAAAGCCAATAATGCGTTTAAAATATTCAATGAAATTATAAAAAATAACACGGTATCTACCAGAAGGGTTTGTATGCAAATACAACAGCATATGGATCACCCTTCACGCTTACAATTGTTACATTACCTGTTTGGCATAGCGGCTTCAGATGACTATGTGAGCACTCAAGAAATTACAGAATTGCGTAAAATAGCTGGATATTTACACATCAGCCGACGTGATTATGATGCTATAGAAGCTATGTTTTCGGGATATAACCAGCAATCTCATCATCAAAAAGCTAACTTTGACACTTTCAATATTGAAAGCGCGTACAAAATCTTGAATGTTGATGAATCTGCTACTAATGACGATATCAAAAAAGCATATAGACGAATGGCGAAAAAACACCATCCGGATAAAATTCAACATTTAGGCGAAACCCATGCCAAAGCTGCAGAAGAAAAGTTCAAAAAAATTAAAGACGCCTACGAGCAGTTGCAAACCGAACGAAATTTTTAAGTTTTGTTAAACTAAAACAAAACCCTACTTTTAGGGTTTAAATTTTTACAGACCATTGAGCGTACTACAACGTTTTTTTAAAGATACCATCATTTACGGTTTAGCAATTGTTTTACCAAGGCTCATTAATTTTCTACTCACAAGATTATATACCGATGTGTTGCCAAATGAAAGTTTTTCAACCAACACTGTATTTTATGTGTATGCCGCATTTTTTAATGTGCTTTTTACATACGGAATGGAAACCGCTTTTTTTAGATTTTTTAGTAAACACGAACATAAAAACAAAGTACTCTCAACAGCATTAATTACAGTTACTACATCTACTTGTATAATTGGCTTAGGCTTATTTTTAGGCGCTAATCAACTCGCCAACCTTATGTCTATTGACTTACTGTCCTACCGAATTTTAATTAGTATCACACTCATAGAAACACTAATTGTTATCCCTTTTGCGTATTTACGTGTTACGGGGCAACCTATAAAATTTGCCATCATAAAATTAGCCAATGTATTCATCATCGTTGGTTTAAATATATTATTACTCTCAAAAAACTACCAGTTAGAAGTATTGCGTAACTTGTTTAACGTTCCTAATGACGTGGTATACATTTTCATTGCCAATCTTATTGCCAGCATATGTATACTATTAGTAATGCTACCATATTTTTTCAAAACCAAACTACAGTTTGATAGAACCATTTTCAAAGATTTATTACGCTATGGCTGGCCTATAATGGTGGCTGGTATTGCCTTTGTTATTAATGAAAATTTTGACAAATGGGTGTTAGATAGCCAAGATAAGTTTGTAAATGGTGCTTATAGCGCTTGTTATAAAATTGCGGTGTTTATGACACTTTTTGTTACTGCGTTTAAAATGGGGGCAGAACCCTTTTTTTTCAATCACGCAAAATCAGAAAATGCTAAAGAAAATTACGCAACCATATTAAAATATTTTACCATTGTTGGCGCCATCGGCTTACTAAGTATTACCGTTTATATTGATGTTATTAAAGGCTTAATTATTAAGAATGACAGCTACCTCTTAGCCTTAGACATCGTACCAATTATACTACTTGCCAACTTATGTTTAGGCATTTACCACAACTTGTCTATTTGGTATAAACTAACTGATAAAACCCAATATGGTATGTACATTTCTGTATTAGGCGCAATAATCACTATAAGTATTATTGTAGGCTTTAGTCCAAAATACGGTTTCATAGCTTGTGCCTATGCTACCTTATGTGCTTACGCAAGTATGATGCTTATTTCTTATTTTTTAGGACGACAACACTACAATGTACCCTATCAAATAAAACGCATAGGATTGTATTTAGGATTATCTTCATTATTAACATATTTAGCCTTCTATCAATTTGACAGAAACATTTATATAGGAACACTATTTTTAATCGTATTTTTAAGTCTTGTAGTCCTTTTGGAAAAAAATGAACTCAAGCAATTATTGAAACAACATTAGTTATGACTATAAACATCATTAACAAATCGGCACACGCCTTACCGCATTATGAAACTCTAGCATCTGCTGGTATGGACTTACGTGCAAACATCGATGCTCCAATCACCTTAAAACCTTTAGAACGCACAATTGTAAAAACCGGATTATTTATAGAATTACCTATTGGTTATGAAGCTCAAGTACGCCCAAGAAGTGGTTTGGCTGCCAAAAAAGGAATTACTGTTTTAAACGCTCCTGGTACAATTGATGCTGATTATAGAGGTGAAATAGGCGTGATTCTTGTTAACTTATCTCAAGACGACTTTACTATTGAAAATGGCGAACGTGTTGCGCAATTAATTATTGCCAAACACGAACGCGCAGAATGGGTAGAAGTGCAAGAATTATCTGAAACCGCAAGAGGAGAAGGCGGATTTGGAAGTACAGGCGTAAAATAAATTTTAACAAACAAAACAACCGTTTTAACGGATTTACATATGAAAATAATAGTACCAATGGCGGGAAGAGGTTCTCGTTTAAGACCACACAGTTTAACCGTACCAAAACCATTAATTCCTATTGCAGGCACACCAATTGTACATCGATTAGTAAGTGATATTGCTAAAATATTAAATGAACCTATTGATGAGGTGGCATTCATTTTAGGCGACCCTGCATTTTTTGGAGATGATGTGGTCACAAGTTTAACAGAACTTGCTACAAGCTTAGGCGCAAAGGCGTCTATTTACCGTCAAGATGAACCTTTAGGAACTGGTCACGCTATTATGTGTGCAGAACCTTCATTGTCTGGGCCAGCAGTAGTTGCATATGCTGATACTTTAATTAGAGCCTCGTTTAATTTAGATCAAAATGCAGATGCTGTAATTTGGACAAAAGAAGTAGAGCATCCAGAAGCATATGGTGTAGTAAAACTAAACGATAATAATGAAATTACTGAATTAGTAGAAAAGCCAGAAACTTTTATATCTAACCAAGCCGTAATTGGTATTTATTACTTTAAAGATGTGGAAGTTTTAAAAAATGAATTGCAACACGTTTTAGACAACAACATCATCAATGGAGGAGAATACCAAATTAACGACGGTATTAAAGGGATGATGGCAAAAGGGAAAACATTTGTTACCGGAACTGTTGACGAATGGATGGATTGCGGAAACAAAGACGTTGCAATTGACACTAATACCAGAATGCTAAACTTTTTAACTTCAGATGGCGAGCAATTAATCTCTGAAACGCTTAAAAATGACAATTCTACCATTATTGAACCGTGTTGTATTGGTGATAATGTAGTACTTAAAAACTGTACTGTTGGGCCTAATGTATCTATTGGAAACAACACTGTTTTAGAAAACGTGACTATTAAAGATTCGTTAATTCAAACCAATTCTGTAATTAAAAACGCTATTTTAGACCAAGCCATGATTGGTAATCACGTGAAATACAACGGTGAATTTACTAAAATTAGTATTGGTGATTATACTGTAATAGAATAGTTGTTTATTTTATCTTTTAAAAAGCATTACACATATTTAAAAAACTGGTTTAAATCCATATAAATTAGATGAGAAAATTTTTTTCAATTATTACAATTGTATGTTTATTCTTTCTAGAGGGAAATGCTCAAGAATATATATCTGAATGGGATAATGAAACATATAAAAAAATGAGTGTGACCCTTAACGATGGAACTGTTTTAAACGGATTTGGAAAAGTTGCTTTAGTTGAGGTTGATGATCTTCTTTATTTTAAAAACAATAAAACGGAAGGAAATACTTTATACAATTTTAATGATATTAAATATTTAAAAATTAAAGTTAATGATGTTGATAGAACTTTTGAGTATAAGACGTTTAATGGAGAATGGTCAAAGCTGGTTGAAAAAATAATTGTTGGTAAAGTTATTCTTTATCAAGGGTATTATGATTTAACTTCTACAGATGCTAAGAGAGTATATTATCTTTCTAAAGAAGGTGACGATTCAATTACATCGATAAAAGCAGGTGACACTTACAATCGTTCTATTCAAGGAAAATTATACAGTTTTATGCGTGATTGTCCTAGTCTTAAGAAAAAAATTATGTCTAAGTATTTTAAACGCTACGGAGTTAAAGACATTGTTAACTTTTACAATAACAGTTGTATGAGTAAAAAGTAAATTTCTCCTATGAAACACATTCTATACATACTCATCTCACTTTTAAGCTTATTTACCATACAAGCTCAAGACCAACGTGAAGATGATTTAGGTGATGTTTCAGACGCATTTCAAACCACCTTTTTTGAGGCTCTACAGCAAAAAGGGATTGAAAACTATGATAAAGCCATCAACTTACTCATAGAATGTAGAGAGTTAGAACCCGAAAATGCCGCTGTATATTTTGAATTAGGAAAAAATTACTTTGAACTTGATCAATTTCAATTGGCAGAAGAAGCGCTCTTAAAAGCTCATTCTCTTAAACCAAAAAACCGTTGGGTTTTAGAAGAATTGTACCATTTATACCGCTATCAGAAAAAAAACAAACAAACTATTGGGATATTAACTCAACTGAATTCAATTACTAACACCTATTCAGATGAGTTGATATCATCGTATTACAACAACAAACAATACGAGAAAGCCATCGCTTTAATCGAGGAGTATGACAACAAATATGGCATCAGTAGCAAACGTGAACAATTACGATACGCTATATATAATCGCACACAAAATCATAAAGGGCTAATCAATTATATTGAGCAAAAAATTAGCACAGCTTCAGAAGAAGATTACGTGAAATTGATTTACGCGTATCTTAAACTAAGAAAATTAAATAACGGATTTGAAACCGCTCAACGTTTTGCCAAAGCTTATCCAAAATCGGACTTCCCTCATTTATCATTATATAAGTTTTACATTTCAAAAAACAATACTCAAAAAGCTATTGAGGCCATGCATATTGTATTGAATAGCACTGTGATAAATGATAATGATAAATATAAATTATTACACGATTTTTTACAATACACTAAGCAGCATTTAGAGCTATTACCTGAATTAGAAACCGCTACAAAATTATATCCTAATAGCGCTATTATTGGGCAATTAGCACTACTTTCTAATGATTCAGAAAAATCATCAGAACACGTTACAAACGCCATTAAAAACTCCTCAAATAGTTTTGACGATTTAAAACTTATTGGCGAGTTATTATTGAAAGAACATAACTATACCGATGCGTTAGCACACAGTATAAAAGCTTTAGAACTATACCCAGCGCAGCCTGTTTTTTATTTACAACAAGCAAAAGCTTACAACAACACTCACAAACCAAAAATGGCCTTGGAAAGTTTAGAGTTTGGACTAGAGTATTTAATTGACAACCCTAAACTAGAAAAAGAATTTTATCTTGAATTGGCAAAATCTTATGGATTGTTAAATGATGAAAAAAACAAGCAAATCTACCTCAAAAAAGCCAAGTAATATGATAAAACACCTATACTATATTGCTATAATTAGCGTCATTTTTTGCAGTTGTAAAGCCACAAAAGGAGTGAAAGATACTGGAGCTACAAAAAAAATAGCTACAGCAAAAATCATTTCTACACATCATGAAAACCGCTCAGAATTTACATCGTTAAAAGCCGCGCTAAACATTTCATTAACTACTGCAGATAAGGATGAAAAACTTACCGGAAGTTTGCGCATACAAAAAGATGAGAAGATTTGGATGAGTATTGGGAAAATGGGAATTCCTGGAGCAAAAATTTTAATCACTCCAACTACAGTACAGTATTACAACAAAGTTGACCGCACATTTTTTAAAGGAGATTACTCAATTATTAACGCGTGGTTAGGTGCTAACCTAAACTTTTCTCAATTACAGTCTGTACTCATAGGAGAATCTATGTTTCCTCTTGAACCTACACAATACAGCTCTGAAGTTTTAGAAGACGGCTATTTACTTAGGCCTAAACATATAGATCTTGTTATGGAGCACTACATCACTATTAATCCTAGTAATTTCAAATTAAAATCTCAAGAAATTGCCCAACCAAAAGCCTATAGAATTTTAACGGTTGATTATAACAGTTATCAAAACATTTCTGAACAATTAGTACCATTATTAATGCACTTGAATATGGTTGAAAAAACTTCAGAAACACAAATTGATATCACTTATAGAAATGTATCTTTGAATCAAGAATTACGTTTCCCGTTTAAAATACCAAGTAATTATAAAGAGCTACAAATTGAAAAGTAAGGTATTACATAAATGTATTGCAGTTTTTACAGTGTTATTAATAACACTAACTTCTGCTGTGGCACAATCAAAAAAACAGCGACAGTTAGAGCAACAGCGCAAAACTATTTTAAAAGAGATTCAAAATATAAATGCGTTATTAGCTGAAACCAAATCTGAAGAAACCTCATTGCTTACAAAAATTGAAGATGTTAATTTGAAAATCAAAGTACGTAGAAATTTAATTCAAATTACCAATCAACAAGCCAATTTGCTCACTCGAGAAATCAAATCCAACACACAACAAATTCAAGCGCTAGAAACCGATTTAGAAGCTCGTAAAAAAGATTATGCTGCTATGGTAGTAAAATCATATAAAAACAAAGCCACACAAAGTAAATTGCTGTTTTTACTATCGTCTACAGATTTTTTACAAGCCTATAAACGCTATAACTACATGAAACAATACAAGCGTTACCAGAAAAACCAAGCGGATTCAATTGTTTCAAAAACAGAAAAACTCGTTAGTTTAAACGAAGCTTTATTATTACAAAAAGAAGATAAAACCCGTTTAATTAAAGAAAATAAAGTTGCGCAAGCCGAACTGTTAAAAGAAAAACAACAACAGGAAACCTTAATAGCAACTTTAAAGAAAGATGAATCAAAGTACAAAAAGACCATTGCTAAAAAGCAAAAAGAAAGTGCTAGAATTGAACGTGATATTGAAACATTAATTCGTAAGGCTATTGCAGAAGCTAATAGAAAAAAGAACAAAACATCTACTTCAAAAACCTTAAAACTTACACCAGAAGCTAAGGCTTTAGCAGCAAATTTTAGTGCCAATAAAGGAAAATTGCCATGGCCAGTATCTACAGGTCGTGTAACTCAAAAATTCGGAAAACAACGGCACCCAAGTATTCCTGGTATTTACACCAATAGTAGTGGTGTAAAAATATTAACCTCAAAAAACAGTGCTGTAAAATCAGTATTTAATGGTGTGGTTTCTGGGGTTCAGGTGATTAAAGGTGCAAATCAGTCTGTATATATACAACACGGAAATTACTTTACGGTGTATTCAAACTTGAAACAATTGCGTGTTAAAAAAGGTGATAAAGTCGCCACTGGCATGCCAATAGGAACAATTGCAACAAACAATGAAGGAAAATCTGTACTACGTTTTTTTATATTTAACAACAGTAGCAAACAAAACCCTGCACATTGGATTTATAAAATGTAAGTTACTTCAGAAATAGTTTAAAACTATGCCTCCAAAAACAAGGCTTTAAGCTCTGTTGCTTCTTCAGGCGTCATTCTACCTCCTAATACCAGACTTAATTGTTTACGTCTTAAAGCGCCATCAAAACGTTGCTGTTCTAAATCGGTTTGTGGTATAATTTCCGGTACTTTTACCGGCATACCTGTTTCATCTACCGCAACAAAGGTATAAATCCCTTCATTGGCTTTTGTACGCAATCCTGACTCACGATCTTCTATCCAAACATCAATATATACCTCCATCGAACTCGTGAAAGCCCTCGATACTTTAGCTTCTATAGTGACTACACTCCCTGAAGGTACTGCTTTATTAAACGCCACATGATTTACTGATGCTGTCACAACAATTCTACGGCTATGACGACGTGCTGCAATACTTGCAGCCCTATCCATACGCGACAATAATTCACCTCCAAATAAATTATTTAAGGGGTTAGTTTCTCCTGGCAACACCAAATCTGTAAGTGTTGTAATTGAATCAATAGGATGTTTTGCCTTCATTTTGCGTATGTTTTGTGCAAAGGTAAAGGGAATTCAGAAAAGAGTAGGGTTTTTAACTAAAATTTAATTGATATCTTTTACCAATAACCACGCATTGGCATTATGAGATGTTTTTATAGCACGCAAGCTTGATAACGCTTCTGTTCGTGTAGCTACACTTGTATACACCACTTGATGCAAGCCAAATTTATTTTGACCAATTTTACGAGGCGAAAACCCTTCTCGTTTCAATTGCTCAATTTTCTTATCGGCATTTTCTTCAAATCTGAACGCTCCAGCAATAATGTGATAGTTTCCTATCACTTCTTTCTCTACTGCAACATTAAATGTAACTTCAGGAACTTCTATCGGAGCCATGTCAAAAAATGACGCTTGTTGATAAGCCGATCTCTCTATTTCTATGGCCTCTTTCTGATTGTGCGCAGCAACCGTTTCCATTTGATTGGTATACACTTGCTTTCCTAAAACACCAGATAATCCTAACGCTACAACTGCTATAGCTGCATATTTTAAATAGGAACGTTTAGCTCTCGTTTCTGGCACAAACGCAATAGGAGCTTTATCTTCAATAGCCTCTACTTCTTCTTTATAAACCTCTCTTAACACAGGGGTGTTATGCATTTGATCTAAACCAAAAGCACTCGTTAAATAATTAACCGTTTCTAAAGGGGCAAACTGCAGTTTTCCTTCGTAACTTAATGACAAATCTCCAATATTTGAAAGTAATACAGATTCACCAGAAATCAACTTCGCTTTAATTTCAGCTACATATACCTCAATGCTTTCTAATGCTTGGGCGTAACTTATATTCTCATTTACCGCAATATGATTGGCTAATAAACCATCATTTTGTTTCAATTGCTCGTTGAATGACACTTGTTTTCGTGGTGGCAAGAACACATGAGTAGCAGCGTTTACTGATGCCGTATGTTGCTGTGTTAAAAACGCACCAAATTCTGGAACAATTACACATTCATACCTATACAATAAATCACTAATATATGTTGCTAATACCATGAAGACGTTGATTAATTACTATAAACAAATTTACATTTTTTTAAAACAGTCGCCATATGGTTATACAATAGTTATTAACAATCAAAAAAAATGATTAAATTTAAGTTGACTATCAGCAGTTTAATGAACACTAACGATTTACTATACACACTTGCGTTACAAAAAGCAGCAAATATCGGTGATATTACTGCTAAGAAACTCATTGAACACTGTGGTAGTGTAGAAGCAGTTTTTAAAGAAAAAGATGCTTTACTTCAAAAAATCAACGGCATAGGAAGCTATGTCTGTAAATCTTTAAGGGATAAAACTCTTTTTGTTTTTGCTGAACAAGAGATGAAATTTATCCAAGCAAATAATATTCAATATTGGTACTATAAAGATTCAGGTTATCCTAAACGGTTAAAACATTGTGTTGATGGACCCATTCTGCTATTTCATTGTGGTAATATTAATCTAGAACAACAGCATATTATAAGTATTGTTGGCACACGTAACTTAACCAAATACGGCAAACAATTATGTGAAGATATAATTGATGGTCTTAGTAATTATAACCTCATTATCGTTTCAGGGTTTGCTTACGGAACAGATATTACAGCGCATAAAGCCGCTATAAAAAACAACTTACAAACTATAGGATGTTTAGCCCATGGCATGAATCAGATTTATCCAAAAGTGCATAAAAAGTATGTGCATCAGGTTGAAAAAAACGGTGGATTTATCACAGAATTTTGGAGCAGTTCTAATCCTGAACGTGAGAATTTTATCAAAAGAAATAGAGTTATTGCTGGAGTATCTGAAGCCACATTGGTTATAGAAAGTGCCGAAAAAGGCGGCAGTTTAGTTACTGCGGATATTGCCAATTCATATAACCGAGAAGTGTTTGCATTGCCAGGAAGAGCAGATGACAAGTTCAGTGTTGGGACAAACCATTTAATTAAGCATCAAAAAGCGCAATTGATAACTTCTGCAGAGGATATTGCCTTTATGCTTAATTGGGGTGTTACACACAAAAAAAACAAGATGATACAACCCAATTTATTTGTTGAGTTATCTCCTGAAGAATCTCAAATAACCAACTACTTAAAAGACAAAGATAAAGTCAGTTTAGACATCATCTCAAAACATTGCAATTTACCATTATACCAAATTTCATCTATCTTATTACACTTAGAACTCAAAGGAATTGTTAGGCCTCATCCTGGCAAACAGTTTGAATTGATTGCATAAAAAAACCTCCTTCAAATGAAGGAGGTTTTTTATAAGTATTTAAACTTAGTTTTTACATTTCATCAACTAATACATTATCAACCTCCCAAGTTGCAGAAGCAGATGCTGTAGACGTAAATTTAAATGCTATATATACATCACCTCCATTTGCAGAAGATAAATCGATGTTTCCAGAATCTGTCCAGTTCCATCCACCAGAACTTAAGTTAGCAGATAAAGCCGTCCAAGTTACTCCTGTTGCATAAGGATCACCTGAACCTGAGTAGTTTGTAGACATGAACACCTCTAAAGCAGGTCCTGTATAGTTTTTAGCTGTTCTAAACGTTAATACAGGTGCAGTAGCCGATGATAAATCAATTGCTGGAGAGATTAACCAATCTTCATTAGCGTTATTTCCTCCTGCATATCCACTCATTTTCGCGTATGTAGATCCGTTATAAGAATCTGCAAACCAAGTTTGTGGCCCTAAAACATCATATACTGTCCATGCATTTAATGTGTTAAATCCGTCAGCAAATAATGGGTCACATCTTTCGTTAATTGTAAAGTCTAAATCTTCAACACCTCTAATTAATAATTGTGCATCAGAGTTATACTTGCTGTTTACTGCAGTTAATGTACCTGCTCCTTCCCAAGGCATTACTACAGTTCTAAAATCTGCATAACCACTGTTTCTTAAAATTACTGTATCGTCATTATCACAGCTTTCTAATGTTCTATCAACACTATATGTATCACCTAAATTAGCATAAGAAATTCCTAAATCAGAAAATGGTACTTGCATGTTTTGTAACTGCACTAAAATACCTACTGGTACGTTTCCGTTACTAATTGCAGTAGTTGTAGTTTGTGTTGGTACAATTGTAGCTACTTCTGTAGAACGTAACACGTGATTTGGTACTTGTAATTCTGGAATTCTTACTAATGATGTTCCGTTTAAAGCTCCTAAAGAGAATACTCCTCTATAGTCATCAAATCCTAAACCATTTAATTTTACATATACTTTTCTTCCTACTTCATAGTTGAAATACGTATCGTACATATCAACATCTATTTTGAAACCAATAGTTGGGTTTTCTGGTGCATCTTGAATATAGATTGACTTATAAAAGTTTCCTGTTCTGTCATTAGATACAACATACCCTACTAAGTAACTGTATGTTGGCTCAGCTGTTGGGTTGTTTTCATCTACTGCTGGAGGAATTTGCGTATCTAAATCTACAAGATTGTTGTAGTTAGCATTATACATTGCCATTAATTGAGCAAAAGTATATTCATATCCGTTTTCAGTGATATTTGGTTCAACTTCCACAACTGTTGGTACTGAATAATCATCATCTTGTACACATGCTGTAAATGTTCCTAAGAACAAGAAAAGAGCTACTATTTTAAATATATTTTTCATTGTAAGTGTGTTTTAATTGTGTTTTATATAGAGACGTCACTAGTACGTCGTTATTTTTTATGTTAAATTACTAAAATCTTAAGTATAAGTTCATATAATACGTTGTACCTCTACCAAACCAGTATTTAGGACCAAAAAGTCTCATTGGTCTTTCATTATCCTCTAATAAGTTTGTGTAATTGGCACTACGAGATTGTTCATATCCACCAGTTTTATACGTTTCGTTAAACACGTTGTTGATAGATGCAAATAAACCAATATATTTCTTACCAATTTTCCAAGATTTTCCTCCAGTTAAGTTGACTAACATGTAAGCATCAAACTCTTCTTGTTTTAATAACTCTCTAGCTTTGTCCTCATCATAATTAGGCAATTGAATACCATCTCCATCTAATGCGAAACCTGGAGTTCTTGTAATTGCAGCAACATCTAAATAAGCGTTTGAAAAGAAATTTGCTGTAGCTCCAAACCACCAGTATTTAGGATCTCTGTATTCAAAACCAATACTTCCTGCACGTTGTGGCCCACCAGCTACTTTATAATTTTTTAATGATGCCGTTGTAGGTTCAAAATCTAATGCTTCACCATTATCACCTAAACCAGACAACACTACTCCTGGGTTACTTGTGTATACTGCCTCTCCTAAAGCTAAGGCACCTTTTAATTTAATAGTTGGTGTTACTTGTGCTTCAGCACCAAACTCAATACCCATACTACGTTTGTCAACACCATTTAACGCTTCTTGCACAAATGACTGTGTTGCAGTTGTACTAGCAAAACCATCTCCGTAATAAAATGATACTTCTGTAGCATCTTCTATTTGAGAATAATATCCTGTTAAACGTGTTTTTAAAATTGACGAACGGAAAATATAGCTTGCATCAAAAGAGGTTGTTTTAACCTCAGTTAAATTATCTACAACTCTATGGTTTTCTCTTGAATTCTGAAAACTGTTACGTAATGTTGGTGCATCTTGAATGTATGCTCCATTAAAGTCTAATAAGTGTTTTCCTGAAATCTTATACGTCAATCCTGCTTTACCACCTAATTTATCAAACTCTAACTCTTCTCCTTTTCCTAAAGAATTGTCTTCAAAGTTTCCGTTTTGATATAACCCTTCTCTTTGGTGAGTTGTTTTACCGTATTGTCCTCCTAAATAGAAATCTACTTTACTGTATTTAAACTGTGCTTGTGCAAAAGCATCATAACTTGTAGATAAAAAGTTGTAGTTGTACTTAAAGGTATCTCCTTCAGTAACTATTCTATTTGGGTTTAACACATTACTTTGTGTAAACAAAAAGTTGTCTTGATCTAAATATCCAGTACCTCCTAATAAATCTAAAACCTTAGCATAGTTATGAGATTCTAATGTTGTATAGTTTACTGCAGCATCTAAATTGATGTTTTCTGTTAACTCAGTATTTAAAATAGTATTGAATGACCATTGCTTGTCATCATTTCTATCTTCATACAATATAAAAGCATCTGTGTATCCTTGATTATTAGCACTTTGGTTACCTAAGTATAACGACGTCCAATCAATCTGACCATCATTTAAAAACTCTTGCAATCTGTCATAAGCTTGTGCTTCATCATGATACTGAGGGTCATTACTTAAGTAATAACTTGGTAATTTTCTGTAGTATGTAGGGTCTGGGTTATTCCCATTAAAGTCAATACGGCTGTTAGAAATATGTCCGAATTGGTAAGCCACATTTGTATTTAATGTTGTTTTATCAGAAATTGTCCAATAGTGGTTTAACATTAAAATTGGTTCTTCAATTTCTTTAATACGAGAGTTTCTTTTCTCTCCTTCATATTCTCCCCAGTACGAGTTGTAAGTTTTTCCTTTTAAATCATACACTTCTTGAGTCATCCCTGCAGATTTACCTCTTCTGTTAGGAGTATAAATAGACGTGAAGTTAATGCTGTGTTTGTCATTAATCTTCTTTTCGATAGAAGCGAACATTGAATTGGCATCGTATACTGTACCATCAACAAATCCTTCTTCTCCCCAACGTCTCGCACCAGAAATAGTTAACGCCCATCCGTTATCCATTACTCCAGTAGAGTGGGTTGCCATAACTCTGTTTGTATAACTTCTGTTAGAAGACGCGTAAGAAATACGAGTTCCTTTTCTGTATTGAGATGCTCTCATGTTCACGTTAGTAGTTCCACCAACATTACCAAAAGCATACTCATTAGCTTTAGAACCGTTTGAAAAATCTTGGTTACGCATCACGTCATTAAGTCCACCCCAATCACTCCATTGTGGTCTTCCGTTAAACGCTTTGTTCATTCTAATACCATTTAATAACATAGTACCATTTTCAGAATCTAAACCTCTTACTCTAAAGAATGTTCCACTAAAGTCAAACGCTGCTGCTCTTGCAAAAACATCTCTAGACGATTGTAAAATTCCAGATGTATTAGATGCTACACTTTCATCAGAATCTAATTCATCCTCAGATAAAGCAATTGTAAAATCATCTGTTTCTCCTAAATCATGATTTAAAATGATTGTAGAAAGGTCTACTGTTTTACCAGCTTCAATAATAATAGTAAACGTTTTAGTAAAATAACCTTCCTTGGAAACCGTTAAGGCTTTTTCACCTAAAGGCAAGTCACTATTAAAATTAAACCCCCCTAACTCATCTGTAACTTGAGTTTGAGAAGCGCCTTTAATTGCTACAGTTACACCAGCTACTGGTTGTGTAGAATCGGCATCGATTACTTGACCTCTAACAACAGTCTCCTGTGCATGCATAATAAATGCACTTACGACTGTTAATAATAATGTCAAAATTGTTTTTTTCATAAGTAATTTACTGATTAATAAATTGTTTTTAAACCCACTGCGGTTTTTTTCGGTCTGCAAATGTACACATTTTAGAACAAAGACGAACAACTTCACAACGATTTCATATGAATTTCACAATTAGTTTACATTGCGCAAAGGATAAAATTAAATAATTGACTACTTTTGGCCCGTAATTTGAAGTGGATTTTACAATAACTTACTGCACCTGAGACAACTATATTAAAATAAAATCTGGTGTAAAAACTTTTATCGAATGAAATTAAGAAATCTTATACTGCTAATTTTAGTAGTTGGAATGAGTGCAAATTCTCTTGCACAAAACAAAAAACGTTACAAAATTAATACCGTTGCGTTTTACAATTTAGAAAACCTTTTTGATACCATTAATGACCCCAAAAAACAGGACGAAAAAAGTCCGATGATGGAAATGAATGCCAAAGAGCGCGGTCAAGTGTATCCTAAAAAAATAAAAAATATGGCGCGTGTTATCTCTGAAATTGGAGTTGACCCAAAATATTCAAAAAATGCGCCTGCTGTAATTGGTGTTTGTGAAATTGAAAATAAAGAGGTTTTACACGATTTAATTAACGACCCTCAATTGAGAGATAAAGACTACGATATTATTCATTTTGACTCGCCAGACATGAGAAGTATTGATGTAGGGTTATTGTATCAGAAAAAATTATTTAAACCTACAAACTACAGTAAACACGAATTATTGATTTATAGCGACGATTCAAAAAAACGAATTTACACTAGAGATCAATTATTAGTTAGTGGTAAATTAGAAGGCGAACTCATGCACTTTATTGTAAACCACTGGCCGTCAAGACGAGGCGGTGAAGCACGAAGCAGACCTAAACGAGTAGCTGCTGCACAACTGACAAAGAAAATAGTTGATTCATTACAAACTATAGATCCTTATGCAAAAATCGTCATTATGGGTGATTTAAATGACGATCCTTTTAATGTAAGTGTGAAAAAAGTTTTAAACGCTAAAGCAGAAAAAGAACAGGTAAAGCTAAAAGGCATCTACAATCCAATGATGAAAATGATTAAAAAAGGAATGGGAACATTAGCTTATAGAGATGCTTTAAACATTTTTGATCAAATGATGTTTACAAAACCGTTTTTAGACAAAGACTATTCAAGCTTTAAAATATTTAAAACTGGTATTTACAACCCTACTTATATGACAAACAAAAAAGGGCGTTATAAAGGGTACCCTAAACGTAGTTTTGTTGGAGCAACATGGACTGGCGGATACAGTGATCACTTTCCTGTATACACTTACTTAATTAAAGAAGTTAACTAATCCTAACTCTTTAAACTAAAAAAGGCTTGCGAATTATCGCAGGCCTTTTTTAGTTTAGAAATATCTCTAAAATTTACCCTAACCAAGCACTCCATGGAATCATGGCCAACATAGCAACAAGTGCTAAGCTATAAGTAATGGCCAATAATTTAAATTTACTAGCCGAAGTACGTTTAACTTTATGCTTTGAATATCCTATGGTTAATAGCATTATAGCAATAACCATTAATAGTGGATGCTCTACATTTCTTAATCGTAATACTGAGTTTTTCATTATTTCACCCATTTCCACATCACCAAAATTATTTGCAAACACAAATAATACAATACCTATTAACAGTTGAATATGTGTTACTATTAAAGCAAATAACGCTAACCTAAAGTCTTTTGCGCCAAACTCTTTTTTGGCAACCATACCTATAATAGAATTTAATGTTGCTACAATTACAACGAGCAGTACTAAATATGCCCAATATGAATGTAAAAATTTTACTGTTCCCATAATTATTTCTTGTTAAGTTATTGATTGTTTTTATAAAATTGCATTGCTAATGAATCTTGAGTTGACGCCTCGTTTAATGTATTGATATATGTTCGTGATAACTCTTTACCTAATTCAACACCAAACTGGTCAAAACTATTAATATTCAACAAAACACCCTGAACAAATATTTTGTGCTCATAAAAAGCCAAAAGTGTTCCTAAATTTTCTGGAGTTAATTTATCAATTAAAAATGTGGTTGAAGGCGAATTACCTTTAAACGTTTTATACGGGTTCTCAACTTCCTTGTTTTTTGTTCCAAATGCCAAGGCATTGGCCTGAGCAAACATATTTGCTATTAACACATCTTGATGGTCTGTATTGCCATGTAAAGCCTTGCAAAATCCTATAAAATCTGTTGGGATTAAATGAGATCCTTGGTGAAATAACTGCATAAATGCATGCTGAGCATTTGACCCAACCCCGCCAAATAATACACTTCCTGTTTTGTACTGTATTTGAGCTCCGTTTCTATCAACAGACTTTCCGTTGCTTTCCATAAAACCCTGTTTCAAATACGGCACAAAATCTTCTAAATAGTATGAATACGGAATAACCGCCTCTTGACTAGATGAAAAGAAATTGCTATACCATATGCTTGAAAATGCCATTAAAACCGGTATATTTTCAGATAATTTAGCCGTTTTTAAATGTGAATCTGCCTTTTCTGCCCCTTTTAATAAGTTTGAAAAATTATCAAAACCTATACTTAAAGCTACAGAAATACCTACTGCACTCCAAAGTGAAAATCGGCCACCTACCCAATCCCACATTGGGAAAATATTATTTTCAGAAATACCAAAATCTGCTGCTAACTTTGTGTTTGCAGAAACTGCTATAAAATGTTTCGCTATAGCTGAAGATGGCGCTTGTTTTATAAACCATGTCTTTATAGCGCTAGCGTTTTGCAATGTTTCTGAAGTAGTAAACGATTTTGAAACCACAACAAATAAGGTGGTTTCAGGGTTTACGAGTTGTAGCGTTTCTTCCAACTCATCACCGTCAATATTTGAAACAAAATGAGTGTTTAAATGATTCTTATAATGTTTTAACGCATTGCATACAACTTTAGGGCCTAAACTAGAACCGCCAATACCAATATTAACCACATCGGTAAATGCTTTTCCTGAATAGCCTTTTTGTTGGCCAGAAATGATAGCTTCTGTGAACTTTTTAATTTTATTATTTACGGCAGCAATTTCAGGAATAATATTTTTTCCTTTTAAAAGCACTTCTCTTTCATTGCTACGTAATGCCGTATGTAATACCGCCCTACCTTCAGTAAAATTTAAATTGTTGTCTTTAAAATATAAGGCTATGCTTTCACTTAAGCTTAACTCTTCGGCAAGCTCAGCAAACAAATCAATAGTTTCTGAGGTCCATCTGTTTTTAGAAAAATCCACAAAAAACTCGTCAAATACTGTACTCATCTGACTTTCACGATCTGGATTAGCTGTAAACATATCATACATGTGCATATTTTTAATATGCTCATAATGCTCAAACAACTGTTTCCAAGACCTTGTTTGGGTGGGATTTTTTTTAGGAAAACTCATTAATTAGATATCGGGGATGCTGTTGGATAGGCAATAGCATCTAACTGTTCTTTTATGGGTTGAATATAGGCAAAATATTCTTCTTTTAGCTCTTCTGAAATAGGTTTTGCTGAAGGTAATTTTTCTCTCAATGGATCTACTTGTCGCCCATTTTTCCAAAAACGGTAACACACATGTGGCCCGCCTGTGTTTCCTGTCATACCAATATAACCAATAACGTCACCTTGTTTTACCACTTGTCCTTTCTTTACAGCTTGATTTCTCATATGCAAATATTGAGTACTGTAAGTACTATTATGTCTAATTTTTACATACTTACCATTACCTCCTCGTCTGGTAGATTCAATTACTGTTCCGCTTGCTGTTGCTAAAATTGGCGTACCAATAGGAGCTGCAAAATCTGTACCTCTATGCGGACGTACTTTATTACCGTAATACTTGATACGACGTTTCAAGTTATATCTGGACGAAATTCTACTGAATTTAACCGGAGCTTTTAAAAACTGACTTCGCAACGTTTTTCCTGTTTCATCATAATAATCTGTAATGCCTTCTACTACATCAGATTTATAATCAAATGCGTAAAACGGTGTGTTATTATGTACAAATAGCGCTGATTTAATATCTTCCACCCCTACATAAATTGAATCTTCTATATAGCGCTCTGTATAAATTATTTTATACTTATCTCCTTTTTGTAATCTGAAAAAATCTATTGACCATGCATAGATATCTGCTAATTCATGAGAGATATAAACATTCAATCCTGCTGAATCTAAGGCTTCAGACAACGAACTTGTAATAACTCCTGAAGCTGTTTTTTCTACAAGCTTTGAAGGTTTTTTTGCGGTATAAGCTTTTATAATTGAATCTTTTGAAAAATCAAACACCACATAATCAATCTTACTAGGTTGGTAAATGAAATACTGTGCTTTTTCAATAGAATCTTTGGTTCTTAATATAGTATAACGTTTGCCTATATTCAGTTTTTTGACATTAAACGTATCTTTTGTGGCTTGAACAATCTCCTCTATTTTCCCAAAACCAATATGGTTTTCAAACAAGAGTTTCCCAAAACTATCACCAGATTTTATGGTATCAGACAATACGCTAAAATCATCCAGGTTAAAACCAAATTCTATCTTTGGCACAACCTCCTCTACTTTTTCATCTTCAATAACTGGTTCCTTAACTTCTTCTTTACAAGAAATTATTGCCAAAGACATTAATGCTATCCAAACTATTTTTGGGTACTTCATGTATTCATCTATCAATTAAGCATCAAATATCACAAAAAAAAATGTGTCAACATTTTATGTTAACACATTTTTTTAATTTTTGTAACAATATCAATCTATAATGATCTTAAACGGGTGTTTTAACCCTTTATAAGCTTCTATATCTGCTTTTATTGCTCCTACTGCCAGATCAGCTTGTAATCTGATTGGTAGTTTGTTCTTATCATCAGAAATCCAAACCGTTAAACTTTCTTGCTCTTTAAACACACGCCCCGATTGTACGTATGGCCTGAACTTTAAACAGGGCACTTTACCAAACTTTGTTTTAATAGTTTCCCGACCTAAAAACTTCAGTTTAAAATTAAAGTTTTCTTCATCAAAAAACATATTCATTTTAACTTCTTGCCCTTTTTTTAGATCTTTTGTATCAACGTTATTTCTTAAATAGTAAAACGCTGAGAGCATATCTTGTGTTCCTGGCTTTATAGTATGAGTGCTTTTTTTATCATGTTTCTTGTCATGCACATAGGCTTTATTGTTCTCATGGTTAAATTCTATTTGTACATTTTTGGTATGTCCGCCTTCATCAATATTTCTAACAAAACGATTTGGTAAACCTGTTGTTTTATCAATATAAGTTTGATAGTAATCTTCTACCTTAAAAAACAAACTCAATAAACCAGTAGATTTCCCTGTGCCTTTAACATGATATACCTCTTTACCGTGCAACGTTGTACTGTGAACACCTAACGACGCATAACTGGCTGTAAACACACCATAATGTATGCGAAATTTAAACCATTCGCCGCTTTTAAATGCTGATTCTTGAGCACTGATGTTTAAACTCAATATCAGTAACAATGTGAAGAAAATGTGTTTTTTCATAATATAAGGTTTTGTATACTTAATGAGTTTGCAATTACTATTCCAAAAGTATTAAAAAGAAAAAAACGCTACCAATAAAGGTAACGTTTTATTCTATTAACCAACCAAAACTATAAATTATGAAATTTAAAGTTCCAAACAGGAACCACCCCGTTTGAGCGCGCAAAAGTACTTTCTTTTTTACGATTTTCTCATAAAAAAATCGATATTTAACATAATTTTAATAATCCTTTTGCATTTGGTCGGTTTTTCTGTCAATTCATCAACATTTGACGTCTGAGATTATATTTTAGCACACCCGTCTAAATTCTTAACCCCCCAATGCTTCAACTCATCTTCACTCCATAGTTCTGGAAAGAATATTCTACGCTGGTATTTTGGGTGCATGTATTTTTGCCAATCACTACCACCAGTTGCTGCGGCATCTCCTAAATATTTTTTTGCCGCATTTAAATGATTAATCACCCATGTAATATTTATAGTATGATCATAATGCCTCATGGCGTTAATCAAGTTTTTATCTTCTTGATAGTCTTTTGGTAAGGATTTAAATTTAGTCCATAGATTTACAAGATTATATTCTTTCATAAAATCTATCAACTCCTTTTTATATTTTTCTTCAAAATTAGTTAACAGTTTACTTTTTTCTCCTGTTTCATAATTTTTACCAGCCACTTGCCAATACATATGTTCAAAGGCATGCTCGTATGGGGTATTTCTATCAATTGTTTTTCTGAATCTATAATCTATTAAATTGATTAACTCAGTAGATGCAATTTCAATTTTACGGTATTGTACAGATTGGAAACCACTTGCTGGTGTAAGCGTGTCTCTAAACTTCATGTACTGGTCATACTCCATACCATCTCCCATAACTGTAAATGAGCTTGACAACATATCAAAATACCTACTGATACGTGACAAATGCATTACGAACTTCTCGGGTTTGATGTCTTCTGTATGCGACACCTGAGCCATTTCCCATAAAATCATTTTAAAAATGAGTTCATTGACTTGATGGTACATTAAAAACACCATCTCATCTGGCAAATTTGTACGTTGAGTTTGTAAACCTAATAAAGCATCTAGCTGGATAAAATCCCAGTACTTCATTGGCTCTGCATGTAGCAAACCAGACAGGTGCACATTGGCGTCCTGTCCCATTGCTGCATATTTTTTATCTATTGCGTCTAATAATTCTTCTCTATTCATTTGTTGTATAATATCATATTCTTTTGTGTACGTCTTCTTCTCTACTAGTTATGGCATGTGCAATAATTATGAAAATGGACATTTGATATTTTTATAACCAACCAAGAACAATTGTTGAACAATAGTGTGCATCATGTATTATGATTATAGTGTTCCTCTATTAGCTTGTTCACGCTCAATGGCTTCAAAAAGCGCTTTAAAGTTCCCTACTCCAAAAGACTGTGCTCCTTTACGTTGTATGATTTCAAAAAACATTGTTGGTCTGTCTACAACTGGTTTTGTAAACAACTGTAATAAATACCCTTCTTCATCTCTATCAATTAAGATACCGTGCTTTTTAAGTACCTCTACATCTTCATCAATTTTACCTACACGCTCTAATAAATCGTCATAATACGTATCAGGTACATAAAGAAATTCTACTCCACGATCACGCATTGCTGATACTGTTTTTACAATATCATCTGTGGCTACGGCTATATGCTGTACGCCTGGGCCTTTATAAAAATCTAAGTATTCTTCTATTTGCGATTTCTTTTTTCCTTCTGCTGGTTCATTAATAGGAAATTTGATACGTCCGTTACCATTACTCATTACCTTACTCATTAAGGCGGTATAATCTGTAGAAATATCATCATCTGTAAATGAGATGATTTGTGCAAAACCAAGCACTTTAGCATAGAACTCACACCATTCTTTCATTTCTCCCCAACCTACGTTTCCTACCATATGGTCAACATATTTTAAACCAACAGGTTCTGGATTATAATGTGATTCCCATTTTTGATAACCTGGTAAGAATGTTCCGTTGTAATTTTTACGTTCAACAAAAATATGAACAGTTTCTCCGTAAGTATGAATTCCTGCTCTTACTACTTCACCAAACTCGTCTTTCTCAACAGTTGGCTCCATATAAGACTTTGCACCTCTTTTGGTAGTTTCTTCCCATGCTGATCTGGCATCTTCTACCCATAACGCCATCACTTTTACACCATCACCGTGTTTGTTAATATGCTCATTAATTACCCCGCCTTCATCTAACGGAGTTGTTAAAACTAATTTGATTTTATCTTGCTTTAACACATAAGATACACGATCTGTCATACCGGTTTCTAGTCCTGCGTATGCATGTGATTGAAATCCGAAAGCGGTTTTGTAAAAGTGTGCAGATTGCTTAGCGTTACCTACGTAAAGCTCTACGTAATCTGTTCCTAAAAGTGGTAAAAAATCTTCGGCTTCATCAAATAGTTTTTCTAAGCCGTATGTCGTATTTTGTAAATTTTGTAAATTTTTTATTTCTGCTGCCATAATATTATTGTTTTAAGTTAGAATTAGACTAGTGTATCTGATTATTCTAACCATGATTTGTAATACTTTTCATCTGCAATTTTCAACGCGTCTTCTGTAACCTGTAAAGGCTTAAACGTATCTACCATAACTGCTAATTCAAGAGTGTCTTTTTGCCCAATACTACGTTCCATAGCCCCTGGATGCGGACCATGTGGTATACCTGCCGGATGTAATGAAATGTGTCCTGCTTCTATATCATTTCTGCTCATGAAATCACCATCAACGTAATACAGTACTTCATCAGAATCAATATTACTGTGATTATATGGCGCCGGAATTGCTTCTGGATGGTAATCATATAATCGCGGTACAAAACTACATATTACAAAGGCATCTGTTTCAAAAGTTTGATGTACTGGTGGCGGTTGGTGTATACGTCCGGTTATAGGTTCAAAATCATGTATAGAGAATGCATATGGATAATTGTACCCATCATACCCTACCACATCAAACGGATGTGAGGCGTATACCATTTCTATTATTTCGCCTTGTTTTTTAACGTTGATTAAGAAATCTCCTTTTTCATTGTATGTTTCCAATTCTTGTGGCCTTCTAATATCACGTTCACAAAATGGTGAGTGTTCTAAAAGCTGTCCAAACCAATTTCTGTAGCGTTTTGGGGTGTAAATTGGACTATACGACTCAACAATAAATAATCTATTGTCTTCGGTGTCAAAATCTATTTTATAGATAATTCCTCTAGGGATAATTAAGTAATCACCGTACTTAAAATCTAAATTTCCATACATGGTACGTAATTTTCCTGTACCCTTATGTATGAAAATCATTTCATCAGCATCTGTGTTTTTATAAAAATACTCTTGAGTTTTATTTTGTGGTGCCGCTAAAATGATATTACAATCACTGTTGGTAAGAACTGTTGTTCTACTTTTTAAGTAATCTTGTACTGGTTTTACTTGAAACCCTCTAAAGCGATATGACTGAATATTATTGGCTTTAGCAATTTTTGGAGCAACACTGTATTGTTGCTTGATGTCTTTTACCATAGTGGGTCTGTGCTCATGGTAACTGTTTGTTGACATCCCGTCAAACCCTATGGTTCCAAATAATTGTTCGTAATAATAATCACCATTAGGTTTTTTAAAAATGGTGTGTCTTTTAGGAGGTATAGTCCCTAATTTATGATAAAAAGGCATTTTGTATAATTTTAATTTGTAATAACTGAAACTCTATAAAGCGATATTGCACAGTTATTCCGGGTTCCTTTTAATAAGGTAATGGAGGTGAATTAATATGTTTTGCCAAAATGGTTTCATTACTTACAAATATCGGAAATTTTATTTAGTATTAAAACCAATATCCTAAACTCACAAACCATTGCGGTTTTTTAATTTCTGGAGACCATGTTGATTTAATTTGTACCGGACCTAAAATTGTTTTTGCTCCATACCCAATAGCGTAGCCAATATGATTTGGCCATGACAACCAATTTCCACTATTAAACAAACCATCTTCTACATTTGCCATATTAAAGCCAGCTGTTAAAAAATGTTTTTTATAAAATTGATAATGCAGACTTAAATCTGACTTCACATAACCATCACCAGCTATACTTAAAAAATCAAACCCATAAAACGGCACATAATTATTTATAAAATTATTTCCGTAGCCTCCTAGTACAAAATCAAATGAGGAGTTATCATTATTACCTAATCTGAATCCGCCTTCTGAGAAAAAATTCACGTACCATTTTGGCAATACTTTTGCAGCAAATCCCATTTTAGCTTTTGCAATAGTAAACGGATCATATATGTCTGTAATTTTATCTGTAAAGAAGTATTGATGCACATCTCCTTTAAAATACAACCCTCGTGTTGGATAATATATATCATCTAAGGTATCATACCCTAATTCAGCATAGGCACTGAAAAAATTATCATTCTCATAAGTAACATCCGTTTCTTCTCCTTCAATTTTCAGCAATTTGTGTTCTACTCCTATTCCCAACGCAAAATCTTTTCTAAAAAGAGTTTCCAGATAAAACTGGTTGGTTAAATCTAAGACATTAATATCCTCTGATACCGCTGAGCTAGTAGGCGAGTTGCTAAAAATATTAGTGTTTATATTGTTTTCAAATGAATTCAATCGAGATTTTAACCCAATACTCCAATAAAACCCTTTATCTATATAATACTCAAAGTTATACCTGATATTCTGGCCCAAAATAAAATCAAAACTGACAATGTCATTATTCGTAATTAATTGTTTGTGTGAAATGTTCATTAATGCTGCCCCTTTATACAAATCGTCATAATGCACAGCTAATTTCAACGAGGTTTTATTGTGACTTTCCGTTAAATCAATATTTAAAATACTGTCTTGTGTTATTTTATGTTTTACAACATTAAAGTTATCTGTTGCCGCTAGTGCTATTATCCCTTTCTCTATCTTCTCATAAGACACTTCTGAGGGGGTTTTTAATTTTAATTTTCCTAACACAAAGGCTCTGGAATAATTTTCATTTCCATTAATCGTTACTTTATTAATAGTATACAACGGCCGAACACCTTTATAACCAACTGGTTTTGAATCTGGTTTTAATGATTGTTGTTCAGACAAAATTCTAAGATCACTCTTAAATAGTTGCGCCGCCTCATACCCTACTTGATATATTTTATCACTTTCTTCAAAAGATATAATCGAAAACTCTGAGATGTCTGGTTTTATATAAAACGATGTTTTTTTAACTTTATCTACCATTTGATTATTGGTAGTAAAGTTTGACACCTGCTTCATAATATCTGATACTGACGCTAATTGTTCTTTATCCATTAACTTATCTTGTACGTCTACACCAATAACAACATCTACATTTTTTTCTAACAGTTCATCAACCGGATAATTATTAGAAATTCCACCATCAACTAGCAATTTACCATCTAAGCTAACAGGTTCAAATAACGTTGGTATAGCACCACTGGCTAAAATAGCATTAGGTAAATATCCTTCTTCTAGCTGCACTTGCTGACCAGTTTCAAGATCGGTGGCCATACAAAAAAACGGAATGGAAAGCTCACTAAACTTATTCACGTCTTTAACATGATCTAATAATTTTACAAATAAATTATACGTGTTTTGGCCTTTTGAAATAGACGATGGTAAGGCTATTTTAAATTTATTAAAAGGCAGTGTTAGAGCGTGTTTATCAGAATTATTTCTTTCAAAAAACGATTTGTCTCTGCGTTGAAACTCATCACCTATCAATTCCTCAAAATTGACTTGTTTAAAAAGCGCGGTCAATTCATCTGCGCTATAACCAGAGGCATACAAACCACCAACTATAGCTCCCATACTGGTACCAGCGATATAATCTATTTGAACACCAGATTCTTCAATTACTTTTAAAGCGCCAATATGCGCTAATCCTTTAGCACCTCCACCGCTTAAAACCACTCCTACCTTTACATTGTTCTCAGCCTGTTTTTGCTGAGAAAACATACTAAATACAGATAAAAATACTATCGAATATAAAATTGATTTCCCCACAGTGGAAAGTTACTAAATACTAATGAAATTCTTGATAAATTTTTTGAGCTTTTGACAAACCTATAACCTTCTCTAAGTCTTTTAAAGTTGCTGCTTTTATCCTTTTTACAGATTTGAATGTTTTCATCAGTTCTAGTATTGTTTTTTCACCAATACCATTAATTGTTTCTAACTCTGTCTGCAACGCGGTTTTGCTTCTGCGATTTCTGTGATGTTCTATACCAAACCTGTGCGCTTCATTACGCAAATGCTGAACGACTTTTAAGGTTTCAGATTTTTTATCTAAATACAACGGATATTTATCATCAGGATAAAACAATTCTTCTAATCGTTTTGCAATACCTATTATGGCTATTTTTCCTCTTAAATCTAAATTTTCTAAACTTTTTAATGCAGAAGAGAGCTGCCCTTTTCCTCCATCAATAATAATCAATTGTGGTAATGACTGGTTCTCCTCTAATAACCGTTTGTAGCGCCTGTAAACCACTTCTTCCATTGATGCAAAATCATCTGGACCTTCAACCGTTTTTATATTAAAATGACGATATTCTTTCTTACTAGGCTTACCATTTTTAAACACCACACAGGCTGCTACGGGATGTGTTCCTTGAATATTAGAATTATCAAAACATTCAATGTGTCGAGGTTCCTCGTGTAAACGCAAATCTTTTTGCATTTGCGCCATAATCCTATTTGAATGGCGCTCAGGATCTGTAATTTTCACTTGCTTGAATCGCTCCATTCTAAAATACTTCGCGTTACGAGTAGATAAATCTAAAATATGTTTTTTATCTCCTAATTTCGGAATGGTAATTTTTAATTGATGACCTACATCAACCGCAAATGGCACATATAATTCTTTTGATTTAGAATGAAAACGCGAACGAATTTCTGTAATAGCCAGTTCTAACAATGCCTTATCGGTTTCATCTAATTTCTTTTTAAGTTCTAAAGTATGCGATCTGATAATTGCCCCGTATGAAATTTGTAAAAAATTCACATACGCATAACTGTCATCTGTAACAATTGAAAACACATCTACGTTAGAAATTTTCGGATTAACAATGGTTGATTTCGATTGGTAATTCTCTAATATTTCAACTTTTTCTTTAATGCGTTGGGCATCTTCAAACTGTAAATTTGCGGCATAACTTTGCATTAGGTTCTTGAAGTTTTGCAAGGAGTCTTTAAAATTTCCTTTTAAAATTTCACGTATGGCAGTAATTTGCTTGTTATACGACTCTTGGGTTTGTAAACCCTCGCAACCTCCTTTACAATTCTTTAAATGGTACTCCAAACACACCTTAAATTTTCCTGATTGAATGTTGTCATGACTCAATTGGTAATTACATGTACGCAACGGGTACAAGCCTTTTATCAAATCTAATAAAGTCCGTACCGTTTTTTGACTGGTGTAAGGTCCAAAATATTCTGAACCGTCTTTAATTACACGACGTGTAGAAAACACTCTTGGGAATGCCTCATTTTTAATACATATCCACGGGTAAGTTTTACCATCTTTTAACAAGACATTATAACGTGGTTGGTATTTTTTTATAAGATTGTTTTCTAACAGTAAAGCGTCAGTTTCAGTAGCAACAACAATGTGTTTAATGCTAACTATTTTCTTTACCAAAACTCCTGTTTTTGCGTTATCATGAGTTTTAGTAAAATATGATGACACGCGTTTTTTTAAATTCTTTGCCTTACCAACATATAATATTTTATCATCTTTATCATAATACTGATAGACCCCAGGTTCTTGGGGTAATAACTGTACTTGGAGTTTTAAGGCTTCTATCATCAACACAAAAATAAACAAATACATTGGTAATTTATCACACTACTACACCTGTTATTTAAAGTGAAATAATTGTCTTACTTTTATAATACATAAACTAAAACATATGAATGCAACAATTAAAAATATCTTAGCAGTAATTGTAGGAATTGGTATCGGTATGGCCGTAAATATGGGAATAATAATGTTAAGCAGTTCAATAATTCCGCCACCAGAAGGCATAGATAACACTACTATGGAAGGTTTAAAAGCTGGTATGCATTTATTTGAGCCCAAACATTTTATCATGCCTTTTTTAGCCCACGCCTTAGGTACATTTGCTGGGGCTTTTGTAGCCGCTAAACTAGCAGCATCACATCATATGAAATTCGCTATTGGAATTGGGGTGTTTTTCTTATTAGGCGGGTTAGCAAATATATTTATGCTACCATCACCTACTTGGTTTACAGTATTAGATTTAGGAGGAGCCTATATTCCGATGGGCTTATTAGCCGGAAAATTAGCGTCTAAATAATTATGAAGTATTGCCTTGTACTTTGTGTTATTCTATTTCTGACTTCTTGCAAAAATCAAGATGAAAACAGTTCTGATAAACAACTCATTGAATTCAACAAAGAGAAGTGGCTAATTCAAGATGGGTATACCTACCCTCACAGAGATGGCATGTTACCTGTGCTATTTGCAAATGACACGTTAAAAACCTTACAACGAGACGCTATTTACCAAATACTTGGTAAGCCAAATCGTACGGATAACAACTATCTATTTTATACCGTATCTCAACGACGCATTGGATTTTTTCCGTTACACACCAAAACTTTAGTTATCAAATTACAAGGCAAAGACAGCCTAAACAAAGTTATGATACACAAGTAGGCATCCTCTCCTTTTTTGATACCTTTGTACAATAACCCCAATCATTAGCCTTACATTATGACAGCTTCATTAAATACCCCTATTACATTTCCGTGTGGTAAAATCATGAAAAATAAATTCATGTTAGCGCCATTAACAAACAAGCAAAGTTTCGAAAATGGTCAGCTTTCTGATGACGAGTTACACTGGTTAACCATGCGTGCAAAAGGACAATTTGGACTAGTTATGACCTGTGCGTCACATGTACAAGAAATAGGTAAAGGGTTTGAAAGGCAACTCGGTATTTTTTCTGACTCATTAATTGATGGTCATCAAAAATTAACCTCAGCCATTAAAGCTCACGGAAGTTTAGCAGTTATTCAACTGCATCATGCAGGCATGCGCTCACCTAAAGAATTAATTAACGGTGCACCCGTATGTCCTTCTGAAGATGAGAAAACTGGGAGTAGAGCGTTATCATTAAATGAAGTGCATCAACTAAAAACTGATTTCATTGAAGCGGCAATTAGAGCTAAAAAAAGTGGCTATGATGGTGTTGAAGTTCATGGTGCACATGGCTATATTATCACGCAGTTTTTAAGCAGCACATACAATCGGCGAACAGATGAATACGGTGGTAGTTTAGAAAACAGATCGCGGTTATTATTCGAAATTGTTGATGGAATTAGACACAATTGTGGAGCCGATTTTTTAATCGGGGTGCGTTTGTCTCCTGAACGTTTTGGTATGAAACTGCAAGACATCAAAATAATAAGTCAACAATTAATCGATTCTGGTCAAATTGATTTTTTAGACATTTCACTATGGGACAGCTTTAAGTTTCCTGAAGAATCTGAGTATGCTTCAAAATCTTTATTAGCACATTTTACAGAACTCGATTTTAAAAATGTCCGTTTTACCGTTGCTGGTAAAATATATAGCTCATCAAATGTTAAGCAAGTTATTGATTCTGGTGTTGATTTTGTTTCAATTGGCCATTCGGCAATTTTACATCATGATTTTCCTGTAAAAGTTATGGAAAACCCAGAATTTACCCCTGAGCAGATTCCAGTAACTTCAGGCTACTTGCGTCAAGAAGGTCTTGGTGATGAATTTATCAATTACATGAAGCGTTGGGAAGGTTTTGTAAAAGATTAATCAACCATACTTAACTGAATTCGTCCGCGTTGCTCATCTACTGCAATAACTTTTACCATAACATGTTGGTTTAATTGCACCACATCATTGGGATCTGACACATATTTTTGCGCCAATTTTGACACGTGCACTAAACCACTTTGTTTGATACCTATATCAACAAAACATCCAAAATTGGTAATATTATTCACTATGCCTGGCACACGCATACCAACTTTTACATCTTCGATTGTATTTAGTTCAGCAGCAAATTCAAATACTTTAGCTTTCTGTCTAGGATCTACTCCAGGTTTTTCTAATTCTTGAATGATGTCTTTTAAGGTGGGCATTCCTATAGCCTCAGTACAGTAGTGTTCTAACGGAATACTCAATATCAGTGATTTATTTCCAATCAAATCAGATAATTTTACGCTTAAATCTTTGGCTATTTGCTCTACAAGTTTATACCGCTCAGGATGTACTGCAGAATTATCTAGAGGATGTTTACCATCTACTATTCTTAAAAATCCCGCAGATTGCTCAAAGGCTTTATTACCCAAACGCGGTATTTTTTTTAGCTCAGCACGCGATTGAATACTTCCATTTTCTGTTCTGTATTTTACAATATTTTCTGCAATTGCAGTTCCAATTCCAGATACATAACTCAATAAAGGAGCGCTGGCTGTGTTCACGTTAACACCTATAGTATTCACACAACTCATCACCACAGTATCCAATTCATTTTTCAGTTTGGTTTGGTCTACGTCATGTTGGTATTGCCCCACCCCTATTGATTTTGGATCAATTTTCACCAATTCTGCCAAAGGATCTGCTAATCGTCTTCCTATAGATACGGCACCTCTAACTGTGACATCATAATCTGGAAATTCTGCACGTGCTAATTTTGAAGCTGAGTACACAGAAGCTCCAGCTTCATTAACTACAAATACTTGTACCGCTTTATCTAAATACAGTTTTTTAATAAAGGTTTCTGTTTCTCTTGAAGCAGTTCCATTTCCAATAGCAATGGCTTCTATTTTATACGCATTCACTAAAGATTTTATTTTCTTTAAGGCTTCTGTTCCCTTCTTTTGTGGGGCGTGTGGATAAATGGTTTCGTTGTGTTTCAAATCACCATTTTCATCTAAACAAACTATTTTACAGCCGCTCCTAAAACCTGGATCAATGGCTAAAATTCGTTTTTCTCCTAAAGGCGCTCCTAATAACAGTTGCCTTAAGTTATTTGAAAATACTTTAATAGCCTTATCGTCAGCTTTTTCTTTGGCCAGTTTTAAGGTTTCATTGCTTATAGCAGGTTGTAATAAACGCTTGTAAGCGTCTTCAACTGCAATGAATATCTGATTAGCACATGATTCTGTACCAGTTTTCACAACCGTGTTATCAATAACATCTAGAGCTTCTTCTTTATCGATATCTACTTTTAAACGGATAACTCCCTCGTTTTGTGCGCGTAAAATAGCTAATAACCTATGTGAAGGCGCCTTACTTAAAGGCTCATTCCAATCAAAATACTGTTGGTATTTCTGTGCATTTTGGTCGTCTTTTTTAGTCTTTACAACAGCAGATGAAACTACCGATTTTCGCTGATACATACGGCGAACTTTCTGACGCACAAACTCATTTTCATTCACCCATTCCGCAATAATATCGCGTGCACCTTGTAATGCTTCTTCATGTGTTTCAACAGACCCTTTTTTAAACCTATGAGCAACAGATTCAATATCAACTTCTTTTTGTGACATGATCATTTTTGCCAGAGGATCTAAGCCCTTTTCTCGCGCTACAGATGCTTTAGTTTTACGTTTTTTCTTAAATGGCAAATACAAATCTTCCAACTGAGTTAGTGAATCTGTTTTGTTTATTTTATGTTGCAATTCTGACGTTAATAACCCTTGTTCTTCTATAGCTTTTAGAATAGTTGCTTTCCGCTTTTCTAAGTCCTCATATAACGTTTTATATGTTGCTATTTCACCTATTTGAACCTCATCTAAATTGCCAGTCATTTCCTTTCTATACCTCGATATAAAAGGAATTGTGGCATCTTCATTTAATAATTTAAGCGTATTCGCAACGCTTTGTTCAGCCAGGTTTGTGGCTTTTATAATATATTGAAGAATAGTCATTTGTTGAATGGTATTACCTAAACTAGAGTTCAGGAAAAGATTGAAATAATGTAATTTAAGTGACGGTTATTATTTACCTGAAACAATAATCACTATCTCTCCTTTTGGAGCTTTGGTTTCAAAATGTGTTAATACTTCTTTGGCGGTGCCTCGAACGGTTTCTTCGTATAATTTTGACAACTCTCGAGATACCGATACTTGACGGTCTTCACCAAAATACTCACACATGTGTCCTAGTGTTTTTACCAACTTATGTGGCGACTCATAGAAAATCATGGTACGAGTTTCCTCGGCTAATAATTTAAAGCGAGTTTGACGGCCTTTTTTTACTGGCAGAAACCCTTCAAACACAAACTTATCATTTGGTAAACCTGAATTGACTAATGCTGGTACAAATGCTGTTGCACCTGGCAAACAATCTACCGGAATACCTTCTTGCACGCACGCACGCGTTACTAAAAACCCTGGATCTGAAATTGCTGGAGTTCCCGCATCTGAAATTAACGCTATAGTTTGCCCGGCTTTTAATTTCTGAAGCACGCTCTCAACCATTCTATGCTCATTATGCATATGATGAGATTGCATTTGAGTAGAAATTTCAAAATGTTTTAAGAGTTTACCAGATGTTCTGGTGTCTTCTGCTAAAATTAAATCGACTTCTTTGAGTACACGAATGGCTCTAAAAGTCATATCCTCTAAATTACCTATAGGCGTAGGAACTAGATATAATTTACTCATTAATACTTCCCTTCAATAAATGATATAAATCGCTCTTCATAAGCCTCTTTCCCTATCCAGTTGTTGTATTCTGGCTTTACCATATTGTTTAAAAACTCTAAAGCTTCTAATTCGCTATTTAGCGTGTTTAGTTGTGATATGACACGATTAAAATCTTCCGTGCTATCATTAAACAAGTGTTTTACAAATGCTATTCTGTCATTAAGCCCAATAGTAATTCCTTTTTTCAAACGGTCATTTAGTGAGCCCGACTTCGGAGCAGAATTAATATCGTCTTGTGTTGGCGTTACGGTATCCATATCATTTTTTACAGGAGCATCAAACGCAGTAATTGTTTCAAATAATTGATCTACTTGCTGTGCTTCATTAGGCATTTGTGCCACGATATCAATCATTTTTTCTGTAGCAGGTTCTACATACATTTCCTCATCAGAAACAAATAAGTTTTCATCTAAAGTCGATAAGATTTCTGTATCATCAATAGCTATAGTTTCCTTTTCTTCTTTAATATCTTGAACAACTTCTTCTGTGCGCTCTTCTTTTTGAGGTGCACTTGATTTTTCAATTGTTAAGTTAGAATTTACAAACTCTAAAACTGTTAATTTTTCAAACAACTCTTTAGCTAAATTTTGTAATTCAGAAACTGAAATATCCTGTGGTGTTGCAAGAATTTTTTCTGCAACATTCTTTAATTCTGATTGAAGAATTTTTTTCATTGTAAACGTGAACGTTATTTAGTACTACAAATTTGTTGAAAGATAATAAATTAAACGTTACATAGCAGTTATTTATTACTTTCTATCCTATTTTTTGCACAAAAGCCAATTTAAAAATTAGATTTGAATATCGTAATTTTATGTAGCTTTGTTGCACACAGAATTATTATTAATAATACAAAACATGTTTTTAGAAAACACGGTAAATCATAAAGAAAAATTTGGTTGGATTGAAGTTGTCTGCGGATCAATGTTTTCTGGAAAAACAGAAGAATTAATTCGTCGGTTAAAACGAGCGCAATTTGCCAAGCAACGTGTTGAAATCTTTAAACCTGCTATAGATACCAGATACGATGATGAAATGGTAGTATCTCACGACTCTAATGAAATACGATCTACACCCGTACCAGCTGCTGCAAACATCCCTATTTTAGCTGATGGTTGTGATGTTATTGGTATTGACGAAGCTCAATTTTTTGACGATGAAATTGTTAAAGTTTGTAATGATTTAGCCAATAAAGGCATTAGAGTAATTGTTGCTGGTTTAGATATGGATTTTAAAGGCAACCCTTTTGGACCAATGCCTGCTTTAATGGCAACTGCAGAATATGTGACCAAAGTGCATGCTGTGTGTACCAGAACCGGAAACTTAGCGCAATACAGTTACCGAAAAGCAACTGGTGATGCTATAGTAATGTTAGGTGAAACCGAAGAATATGAACCTTTAAGTAGAGGCGCTTACTATAAAGCCATGTTAGAAGAAAAAATAAAAGATTTTGATGTAGAGTCTGACGACATCAGTTAACAAAATACTCCATGGCAAAAACGCAAGAAACGGTATTAGAAATAGATTTAACCAAGCTCAAACATAATTACGATTTTATTAAGAGTCAGGTGAACTCTAATACCAAAATTATTGCCGTTGTAAAGGCCTTTGCATATGGTAGTGACGCAGAAAATATAGCTACTTATTTACAAGAATTAAATGTAGATTATTTTGCCGTTGCTTATGTTAATGAAGGTATTGCCTTACGTAAAGCCGGAGTTCACAAGCCAATAATTGTACTACACCCTCAACAAATCAACTTTAACCTCTTAATTGATCACTGCTTAGAGCCTAACTTATACAATTTTAATGTTTTAAATGAGTTTATTAAGACTACCTCAGCCTTAAAGCAACGTAATTATCCTATACACATAAAATTCAATACAGGATTAAACAGACTAGGATTTACCCCAGAAGATACCGCTAAGGTCATTAAGCTAACAAATGCCAGCAATTCAATTCAGGTCAACTCGGTATGTTCCCATTTAGCAGCGAGTGAAGACTCAAATGAACGAGAGTTTACATTACAACAAATAGCAACATTTAAAACTATTCAATCTGTCTTTAAAGCACAATCTAACTACACTCCTTTATATCATTTAGTAAATACATCTGGGATTTTAAATTATCCTGAAGCTCATTTTGATATGGTGCGTACAGGTATAGGTTTGTACGGATTCGGAAATTCTGAGCAACATGACAAGCACTTGCAACCTATTGCAAGCTTAAAATCGGTAATTTCACAAATTCATCACATCAAAGCTGGTGAAAGTCTTGGGTATAACAGAGCATTTATTGCGCAAAAAAACACCACTACCGCAACAATCCCTATTGGTCATGCCGATGGGATTACTAGGCAATACGGAAACGGTAAGGGGGTGGTATACATCAACAATCAAAAAGCAACTATTATTGGCAATGTTTGTATGGATATGATTATGGTAGACATCACATCTATTAACTGTGTTGAAGGTGATGAAGTTGTTATTTACAACGGCAAACATACTGCTACAGATTTAGCGGCAACAGGACACTCTATTTCTTATGAGATAATTACAGCCACATCTCAACGCATAAAACGCGTATTCATCTCTAAATAAATGAGATTAGCACTTCTTTTTTAGTATTTATCAAACTTTCTTGTACCTTCGTTTTTACTAACTTTTAAAAATATACACATGGGAATGCTAAAAGAATTTAAGGATTTCGCTATGAAAGGAAATCTTGTTGATATTGCCGTAGGTTTTGTAATGGGTGCTGCATTTAAAGAAGTAGTCAGCTCATTTACAGGCGGAATTGTTTCTCCTTTAATTGGCTTAATTTTTAATGCCGATTTCAAAGATTTAAAATATGTCATTACCGAAGGGGTTGCTAATGCAGAAGGGGTTGTTTCTGGAGAGGTTGCCGTACTTTGGGGCGCATTTATAACTAATGTCATCGACTTTATTATTGTGGCATTTGTAATGTTTATGATTGTAAAGGCTGTAAATGCATTGAAAAAGAAAGAAGAAGAAGCACCTGCAGCTCCAAAAGGACCTTCACAAGAAGAGTTGTTAAGTGAAATAAGAGATTTACTAAAAAAGTAATCGCTTTACATAATGAGTTTCAAAAGCCATTCATAATTTGAATGGCTTTTCTGTTTTATTAACTCTAAATATTCTGTTAATAGATAAAATATTTGATCATCATATCATATTAATCTCTATTTTTGTTAGTCTAATTTTTAGCGTTAAAACAAATGAAAATAGCCGTAGTAGGAGTTACAGGAATGGTAGGTCAAGTCATGCTTCAAGTCTTAGAGGAACGTCAGTTTCCAGTTACTGAATTAATCCCTGTAGCCTCAAAAAAATCCGTTGGAAAAACAATTGTTTTCAATGAAAAAAACTATTCTGTAGTTGATTTAGACACCGCTATTTCAAAACAACCAGATATTGCACTGTTTTCAGCAGGAGGAGGAACGTCATTAGAATGGGCGCCAAAATTTGCAGCAATTGGCACTACAGTTATTGACAACTCATCTGCTTGGCGCATGGATTTGGATAAGAAATTGATTGTACCAGAAATTAACGCCGGTCAATTAACAACAGCCGATAAAATCATAGCTAACCCAAATTGTTCTACCATACAAATGGTTATGGCTCTGGCACCTTTACATAAAAAGTATAAAATCAAACGTATTGTAGTATCAACTTACCAATCTATTTCAGGAACTGGTGTCAAAGCAATTCAGCAGTTAGAAAATGAATTAGCTGGTATTGATGGAGAAATGGCTTATCCGCACCCAATTCATCAAAATGCCTTGCCACATTGTGATGTTTTTGAAGATAACGGCTATACTAAAGAAGAAATGAAGCTAGTGCGCGAAACACAAAAAATACTAGATGATAATACTATTGCTGTTACTGCAACAGCCGTTAGAATACCTACAGCTGGTGGCCATAGTGAAGCTGTGAATGTAGCGTTTGAAAACGATTTTGATTTAAACGACGTTACACAACTTTTAGAAAAAACTTCAGGGGTAAAAGTTCAAGATAATCTCGCCACTAATACTTACCCAATGCCTATTACAGCACACGGAAAAGATGAGGTGTTTGTTGGACGTATTCGTCGTGATGAATCGCAACCAAACACGTTAAACCTTTGGATAGTGAGTGACAACCTTAGAAAAGGCGCTGCCACCAACACTATACAAATTGCTGAACACTTAATAACCAACAATTTAGCATAATACCTTTTGTCGGTTTTTTTAAACCGTTTAGCAAAGAAATTATTGTGGTATTAAAAACATTTCTTATCTTGTAATCAGCTTAACCCCTATAATTCAATTAATTAACTAAATATTTATTATGGGGTCAAATTATACACTTCTAATTCGGTTTTCATTAGGATTTATCTTAATTCTTTTAGGTGCAAATGAGTTTGTACATTTTTCTAACTTTTTTGATTTTTCGGCAGATTTATATGGCTTGAATGCTATTGATTTGTTTTACGGATCATTATTCTTAATTTCTGGTATTGCTTTACTGTTTAAAAAAGCAGTGCCACTTGCATTAATCATCCTTGCCTTTTTTGCCGTACAAGTTTTATCCTACATCTTAAAACATAATCCAAGTGATATGCTTAGTCCAATCGGTCTTGTTGGGGTGTTAATTTTTTTAAATCTAGTTGATAACAAACAAAATTTCAAGAATTTATTTAACTAATAAACTACCAATGTTAAAAAAGGCTCTTGCTACGGTAAGAGTCTTTTTTTATGCTTAAATTTGGGAAGCAACCAAAATATAATTCTATTATGACAAAAAAAATTGCGGTATCTGTTTGCGCATTCGCTCTATTGAGTGCTTGTAAAACAGAATCAAAAGAAGACCATTCTGCCATGAAATTTACCTATCCTGAAACAACAAAAGGTACCGTTGTAGACACTTATTTTGACACAAAAGTAAACGACCCATACCGATGGTTAGAAGACGATAAAAGTGCAGAAACTGGAGCTTGGGTAGCCGAGCAAAACAAAGTTACTTATGCGCATTTAGATGAAATTCCGTACAGAAAAACGTTAAACGACAGATTATCTAAATTATGGAACTACGAAAAAATTAGTGCGCCATTTAAAAAAGGAGAGCACGAGTACTACTACAAAAATGACGGCTTACAAAACCAAAGTATCTTATATAAAAAAACTAATGAAGGCGAAGATGAAGTGTTTCTAGACCCAAATACGTTTTCTAAAGATGGGACGACTTCATTAGGTAGTGTGAGCTTTTCTAAAAACGGAAGAACAGTAGCCTATTCCATTTCAGAAGGAGGTAGTGATTGGCGAAAAGTCATCATTATGGATGTAGATACAAAAACTGTAAAAGAAGACACGTTAATTGACGTGAAATTTTCTGGCTTATCATGGAAAGGAAATGAGGGTATTTATTATTCTAGTTATGACAAGCCTAAAGGCAGTGAATTATCTGCAAAAACCGATCAGCATAAACTCTACTTCCATAAGTTAGGCACATCACAAAGTGACGATCAATTAATTTTTGGGGGGACAACTGAACAAAAACGACGTTACGTTGGAGGCTATGTGACAGAAGATGACAACTACTTATTAATTTCTGGTGCTGTATCTACATCAGGAAACGATTTATTTATTCAAGATTTAACCAAAAAAAACGCTCCGCTTGTACACATGGTAAAAGGGTTTGACGCCGATAATTATGTGATTGAAAATGATGGGAGTAAACTCTACATTGTTACCAATTTAAACGCGCCTAATCAAAAAATTATTACTGTAGATGCTGAGCAACCAGGGATTGAGAATTGGGTAGACTTTATTCCAGAAACAGACAATGTATTATCTCCAAGTACTGGTGCTGGTTTCTTTTTTGCTGAGTATATGAAAGATGCCGTATCACAAGTAAAACAATACGATTACTCAGGGCAATTGGTGAGAGAAATAGAACTGCCAGGAGTAGGAAGTGTGGGTGGATTTAATGGAAAAAAAGAAGCGGAAGAGTTATACTTTTCATTTACAAATTATATCACTCCTAACACAATCTATAAATTCGATCCTAAAACAGGTAATGCCGACATCTACAAAAAACCTAATATCGATTTTAATTCTGACAACTACGAATCTAAACAGGTGTTTTATACCTCTAAAGATGGGACTAAAATACCTATGATTATCACTCATAAAAAAGGATTGGAATTGAATGGTAAAAATCCAACTATATTATATGGTTATGGAGGGTTCAATATCAGTTTAACACCAAGTTTTAGAACTGCAAACACTGTTTGGTTAGAACAAGGCGGTATATATGCTGTACCTAACTTACGTGGTGGTGGTGAATACGGTAAAAAATGGCACGATGCGGGAACACAAATGAAAAAACAAAATGTGTTTGACGACTTTATCGCGGCGGCTGAGTATTTACAAAATGAAAAGTACACGTCTCCTGATTATATGGCGATACTTGGGCGTTCAAACGGAGGTTTATTAGTAGGAGCAACGATGACGCAACGTCCAGATTTAATGAAAGTAGCTTTACCAGGTGTTGGAGTGTTAGATATGTTACGTTACCATACATTTACAGCAGGGGCAGGGTGGGCCTATGATTATGGTACTGCAGAACAATCAAAAGAAATGTTTGACTATTTAAAAGCCTATTCTCCTGTACATAATGTTAAGACTAATACAAAATACCCAGCAACAATGGTACATACTGCAGATCATGACGATAGGGTAGTACCTGCACATTCTTTTAAGTTTATTTCTGAGTTACAAGATAAGCAAGCAGGAGACTTGCCTGTGTTAATTCGTATAGAAACTAATGCGGGGCACGGTGCAGGAAAACCTGTAGCTATGCAAATTTCTGAGTATGTAGATTTGTTTGCATTTACATTACACCATATGGGCTTTAAAAAACTTCCAAGCGAAAATTAAACTAATATGAAATCAACTATATATCTTTTTTTAACCGTAATTATTTTTGCCTGCGCAGGCACCAAAGAGCTACCAGAATTTGATTGGCTTATTGGCTCTTGGCAACGCACTAATAATACGGAAGGCACTAAAACGTATGAGTATTGGTATAAAAAATCTAATACTGAATATATCGGTTTAGGCTGTACATTAAAACGTACAGATACTGTGTTTAAAGAAGATATCAGATTATATAAACAAGATGCCTTATGGCATTATGAAGTCGTTGGAGTTAATGCAACTCCAACGACTTTTAAAATGACATCAAAATCAAAGAATAGTTTCACGTGTGAAAATAAGGCGAATGACTTCCCTAAAACCATTCGTTACTCCTTAAATGAAAACGCATTAGTTGCTGTGATTTCTGATGACGATAACGAAATTCCGTTTGTATTTGAAGCTCAATAAGTGCATTTCTATACCAAAAACTCCTTCTTTTTTATCCTCAAAAAATACCTTAATAACAAAAATTTCATAGGCATGATTATTTTTATATCTTAGCCCTATGACTCACTTTGGTACTATACTTACTGGTATTGCATTTTCTCCCACCTTAAAAGCAAATGTTTTTGAAACATTGCGTTTAGGTAGCTTGTTAAATGCAAAAGTAGTTTTAGTACATGTAGGTGAAAAAACTACAGAAAAGGAGCAACTCATTACAGCTCATTGTAACGAATTTCCTGAGTTTAAAAATCAGATATCTGTTGTTTGGAAAAGTGGTGACCCTGTTGATGTTATCCTCAACGCTTGTCATGAATACAACGCCGATTTATTAATTTTAGGTGCGGCAAAGCGCGAAAAATTAATGAAATACTACCTCGGTTCAATTGCACGAAAAATTGCTAAAAAAGCTCCGTGTTCACTACTGCTTTTTATAAAACCTTCTGTAGAACGTGTGCCATGTAGACATATTGTTGTTAACGGTTTAAAACACCCTAAAACCAACAATACCATTCAAGCGTCTTTTGAATTTGCTCATGCTATAGGATCTAACAAAATCACTATTGTTGAAGAAATTTCTCAAAATGAAGTCAGTATTAAAATTGATGATGATAAATCTTTAGAGAAATCAACGTTATTAAAAGAACAAATTATTGAACGTGAAAACTCTAGAATTGCAACGCTTTTAAATACTGTTGATGACGCATTAAAAACAAACATTACCATAAAATCGCAAGGCATCTTTGGGAAGCGTGGATATTCCATTGGGCATTATGCCAAAGTGCAACGTGCCGATTTATTGGTCATGAACAAGCCTGAAAAATCAACATTTTTAGATAAAATTTTCCCGCAAGACATTGATTATATTTTAGCCGAATTACCAACAGACGTATTAATCATCCATTGACAGAAGCATCACACATAAAAACATTTTTTACTGCACTGCCTAAAAACATTTTCTCTGGCTTTGTGGTGTCATTAATTGCATTGCCTCTAGGTATTGGTTTAGCCCTAGCCTCAGAAGTACCTCCAATTGCCGGAATTATTACTGCAGTTGTAGGAGGAATGCTGGTCGCTATTATGGGGGGAAGTAATGTGACTATTACAGGACCTGGTAATAGCTTGGTAGGAGTAACTGCTGGTGCGGTGTTATTATTTGCTGAACAAAGTGGTATTGAAGGCCCTGAAAGCATTTATCATGGCTACTTAGTGGTGTTAGCAGCAATAATTTGTTCAGGAATATTAATGCTCATATTAGGGTTTTTACGCTTAGGAAAACTGGCCAATTATTTTCCATCATCGGCCATTCAAGGAATGTTAGCGGCTATCGGATTAATCATACTTGGAAAACAGTTCCATATTATGATGGGAAATAGAATTAGCAGAAACAGTAACCTCAGCTATTTAACAGAAATTCCGCAAACGGTAATCAATTCGTTTTCTTATACAGACCAACGTATTATGTTTGCTATGTTTGCCGGAGTGCTAAGTTTAACTATTATGGCTGGCTATGCCAAAATTAGGAACAAGTATTTGCAACTCATACCTGCACCTATGTGGATTGTTATTTTAGCTATTGCGTTTAGTTATTATTCTGAATTAATCCTTAAAATACCTAATCCAATACATCAAGGTTATATGATTTCAGGAATTCCTGATGTTTCAGAAATTATAAATACCGTTCCTCGTCCTGATTTTAGTAAACTAAATTCTTTTAATTTTTGGGTTATCGTTTTTAGTTTAACCTTAATTGCTAGTATTGAGTCCTTATTAAGTATAAAAGCGGTTGATAAACTTGACCCTCAAAAACGACGCTCTAATGTAAATAGAGATATCAAGGCAATAGGTTTAGCAAATATCGTTTCTGGATTTTTAGGAGGTATAAATGTTGTAACGGTTATAGCAAGAAGCTCTGTAAATGTTAACAACGGGGCTACTAATAGATCTGCAAACTTTTTTCACGCCACATTTTTAGTCATTTTTATTGTTGTATTTAGTTCGGAGTTGATTCGTATTCCGCTTCCTGCATTAATGGCTATTTTAGTGTATACAGGATGGAAATTGGCACACCCTTCTAAAATAATAGACGCCTTTAAAATTGGAAAAGAGCAAGGGTTTATATTTTTAACCACACTCATTATCACAATTAGTATTGGTTTAATTGAAGGAATTTTAGCCGGAATTTTAGCCACATCAATAGTACATTTAATGGTGAATAAAAGCATTACTCCTTTCTTTAGAAACATCTTAAAACCTAATGTTTTAATGTTTAAAGAACGTGATACTGATAATTATTATGTGAGTGTTAAAAACTTCTGTACCTTCTTAAATTACACCAAGTTAAAGCGAAAATTAGATGCCATTCCTGAAACTGAAGACGCTATTATTGATTTTTCTTTATGTGATTTTGTTGATCATACTGTAATGGAAAACATGGCTGATTATAAAGACATGTTTCGTAAAAAAGGAGGGAACCTTGAAATTATTGGGCTCGATTTACACGATACTGGCTCTAAACATCCTTTTGGATTGCGTAAAATATTACCCGTAAAACGCGTTTTAGAATCTACTGGGGTGCTAACTAACCGTCAGGAATTGATTAAAACTGTTGCTAAAGAATTAGATTACAACTATACGGTTCGAAAAAAAACAAGCACATCATATTTAGAAAATTTCATCTATTTCAAAACAAAATCAATCAATCATACGTATAATGAAATCTCTAAAAAAAATGCGATTTTTAAAGTGTTTGATGTAGAATTTTATGAGGGTGAATTTATTGCAAAAGAAGTTGTAAGAGCTACCATGTTATATACTGAATTGAATAAAACACTACCGACATTTTCAATTCATAGAGAAGGGCTTTTAGAACTTATTTATCATTACGCAGGATTTAAAGACATCAAAATTGAAAAAGAACCTGTGTTTTCTAAAAAGTTCTATATCAAAGGTGAAAATGACCAAGCCATACAAGACATGGTAACTCCTGAATTGGCAACATTCTTACTAGAGAATCCTAATTTCCATATAGAATCTAACGGAACGGGGCTCTTAATATTCACTAAAGAACGCTTGGCAGGAGTTAATGAAATCACTAAAATGAAAGTGTTTGCCAATGCGCTTACCCAATTACTTTAAATTTCATAGGTCTTATACTGTATAATGTTGTGTGCTCTTCTGTATTTTCAGTAAATTTATAGCTCAAAATTCAGAACTCATGAAATTATATCCTATAGAAGCTGGTAACTTCAAGCTAGATGGTGGTGCCATGTTTGGTGTTGTACCTAAAACTATTTGGCAAAAAACTAATCCTGCAGACCATAACAACTTAATCGATATTGCTGCACGATGTTTACTCATTGAAAACGGCAACAGATTAACGCTTATTGACACTGGAATGGGCGATAAACAATCTGATAAATTCTTTGGCTATTACCATCAATGGGGCGACCACTCCATTGAAAAATCTTTAGCAGCTCATGGTTTTTGTAAAGACGATATTACAGATGTGTTCATGACGCATTTACACTTTGACCATTGTGGTGGAAGTATTGGGTGGAATAAAGACCGAACTGGCTATGAACCTGAATTTAAAAACGCAAAATTCTGGACAAACCAACGTCATTGGCAATGGGCCGTTGAACCCAACTCTAGAGAAAAAGCGTCGTTTTTAAAAGAAAATTTATTACCAATGCAAGAGTCCGGGCAGTTAAATTTTATGACTAGCCCTGAAAAAAGCGGATTTTTAGAACAATCAGAATTAGATTTTGGGGTACTATTTATTGACGGACATACTGAAAAACAAATGATTCCTCATATCAATTACAAAGGCAAAACCATCTGTTTTATGGCCGACTTAATGCCAACATTAGGGCATTTAAAAGTCCCATACGTTACCGGATATGATACAAGACCTCTACTAAGTTTAGATGAAAAAGCAGCCTTTTTACAACGTGCAGCTACAGAAAATTTCTATCTGTTTTTAGAACATGATGCCCATAATGAAATTGTTACTGTACAACACTCAGAAAAAGGAATTGTGTTAAAAGAACGCTTTACCTGTAACGAAATATTCAATTAAACTACTAATAGCTTGTTAAAGAACCATATCCTTCAATAAAAAGTTCTTAAATTACACCGTTTTTTAAAAAAATTAAATAATACTAAATACAAACACATGAAACTGATTAAATCATTATTCTTACCAGCAACAACGGCAATGATTCTTGCAAGTTGTGGGTCGTCAAATGTGGTATCTACACCAATTACAAACATTGACAGTACACCTTTAAAAGTCTCTAAATTAACTGATGCCGAGTTAAACTCTTGGAGTCATTTAGACTTAGTAAAAGACACTATTCCTGGAATGAGTGTAGATAAAGCTTACGAGTTTTTACAAGGTAAAAAAGGAAAAACTGTTGTTGTAGGAGTTATCGATTCTGGAGTTGATATTGAGCATGAAGACTTAAAAAATGTACTTTGGACAAACAAAAAAGAAATTGCAAACAACGGTAAAGATGATGACAAAAACGGATTCATCGACGATGTACACGGATGGAATTTCTTAGGAGATAGTAACGATGAAAACTTAGAGTTTGTACGTATTTTAAGAGATAAATCTTTAGCAGATGCCGCTACAGTTGCTAGCGCACAAAAAGAATATGACGCAGAATACCAACAAGCTACTGCTAACAAAACACGTTATGAAGGTATCTACCAAACTTTAACAAATGCAGATGCAGCAATTGCTAAGCATTTAGGAAAAGACACTTATACAAAAGAAGACGTTGAAGCTATCAAAACTGAAGACGAAAGCTTAACACAAAGTATTGCAGTAATCAAGCAAATGTTTGGATACGGTGGTTCTATTGCCGAGGTTAAAGAACAATTAAAAGGTGGTATTGATCACTTTGCAGGAGCTTTAAATAGTCATTTAGACATGAAAACTGACTTTAGAGCGGTTGTAGGTGATAACCCTAATGATATTTCTGACAACATCTATGGTAACAACATCATGTGGGGACCAGAAAAAGATGGTGCTTTACACGGTACGCACGTTGCAGGTATTATTGCTGCAGAGCGTAACAACGGTAAAGGAATGAATGGTATTGCTCATAACGTAGAAATTATGACGGTTAGAGCTGTACCAAACGGTGATGAGTACGATAAAGATATCGCTTTAGCATTCCGTTATGCAGTAGATAATGGCGCAAAAGTTATCAATACAAGTTTTGGTAAATCATACTCTCCGCATGCAGAGTGGGTATACGATGCTATTAAATATGCTGCAGAACACGATGTGTTAATTGTAAATGCAGCTGGAAATGATGGTAAAGATTTAGATACAACTAACATGTACCCTAATGACCAAGTTGATAACGGTGCTGAAATTGCAGACAACTTTTTAACTGTTGGAGCATTAAATTACAAGTACGGGTCTGAGTTAGTAGCAAATTTCTCTAACTATGGTAAAACAAATGTTGATGTATTTGCTCCTGGAGTAAAAATCTATGCGCCAGTACCACATAACAAATACAGACACTTACAAGGAACATCAATGGCTTCGCCAAATGTAGCAGGTGTTGCGGCATTAATTCGTTCTTACTACCCTAAATTAAAAGCGGCTCAAGTAAAGCAAATTTTAATGTCTTCAGGATTACCTATTAAAACAAAAGCAATAATGGGTGGAGATAAAGACAATAAAAAGATGTTAAGCGAAGTATCTACAAGCGGAAAAATTGTAAATGCTTACAACGCTTTAATTATGGCAGATATGATGTCTAAATAAGACCTCACTTCTTAATATTATATTAAACCTCAGTAGTAATTGCTGAGGTTTTTTTATTTTAGGGCTTTAAATTAATTTTTGATGAAAAAAATAGTTCTTTTAGGGCTTACTGCCTTAACAGTGTTATCATGTAAAACTACAGAAAACACTATACAACCAAGTATTCAAACGGTTACAAACTCAACCTCTATCACATCTAAAGACACTTATTGGCAACAGCATGTTGACTATAAAATGGCTATTGATATGGATGTGAACACCTATCAATATAAAGGACAGCAAGAGTTGGTATACACTAACAACTCTCCTGATGAATTAGATAAAGTATATTACCACCTATATTTCAATGCCTTTCAACCAGGAAGTGAAATGGACGCGCGTTTAGCTACAGTTCCTGACCCTGATGGCCGAATGACCACTAATATTGGAACAAAAGATAATCCAAAAATTGTAAGTAGAATAGCTGGCTTACAACCAAATGAAATTGGGTTCATCAAAGTCAACTCATTAACACAAAATGGAGTAGCTGTACAGCACAAAACTGTTGGTACTGTTTTAGAAGTGACTTTAAACACACCTATCAAATCTGGTGAAAAAGTAACTTTTAACATGGATTTCTTAGGGCAAGTCCCATTACAAATCCGTCGTTCAGGTAGAAACAATGCCGAAGGTGTAGCATTATCTATGACACAATGGTTTCCTAAACTAGCAGAATATGATTTTGAAGGATGGCATGCAGATGCTTACATCGCGAGAGAATTTCATGGAGTATGGGGTAATTTTGATGTCAAATTAACTATTGATAAAAACTACACAGTAGGGGGATCTGGATATTTACAAAATCCTAATCAAATTGGTCATGGGTATGAAGATGCTGGTGTAACTGTACCTAAAACAAAAGGAGATAAATTAACGTGGCACTTTGTAGCACCAAATGTACATGACTTTACATGGGCAGCAGATCCAAATTATATTCACGATAAAATTAAAGGAGAGAATGGTGTTGACTTGCATTTCTTGTATAAAAATGATGACAGCATCAAAGAGAATTGGAAAAAATTACAACCTCGTACTGCAGAATTATTAGCGTTTTTTAATGACCATGTAGGGCCATATCCTTGGAAACAATACTCTGTCATTCAAGGTGGAGATGGTGGAATGGAGTATGCCATGTGTACCTTAATCACGGGTAAACGTAAATTAGGAAGTTTAGTAGGTGTTACAGCTCATGAAATGGCACATGCTTGGTTCCAACACTTATTTGCTACCAATGAAGCTAAACACGAGTGGATGGATGAAGGAATGACCTCTTATATTTCTGCATTAGCTGAAGGTGAAGGGAAAGAGAATCCGTTTGCTGGTGCCTATAGAAACTACAACTATTTAGCAACTTCTGGAAAAGAAGAACCTCAAACAACTTATGCAGACCGTTACCACTCAAACATGGCTTACGGTATAACAGCGTATAGTAAAGGAGAAATATTTTTAGCGCAATTGGGTTATATTATTGGTGAAGATAAATTAGCAGAAACTTTAAAAGAATATTACAATCAATGGGGCTTCAAACACCCAACTCCAAACGATTTTAAACGTGTGGCTGAAAAAGTATCAGGTTTTGAATTGGATTGGTACTTAACTGAGTGGACACAAACTACTAAAACAATTGATTACTCTGTAACATCAGTAGAAGGTAACACAGTAACTTTAGAACGAAAAGGAGACCTACCAATGCCAATTGATGTAGTTGTAGAATACACAGACGGCAGTAAAGAATATATTTATATTCCGTTACAAATGGCAAGAGCAGAAAAAGCAAATGCCTATCCTGAACTAAAAAGAACAGTTAAAACGGATTGGGCTTGGGCACATCCTACATATTCATTTGAAACTACAAAAGACATTAAAACTCTAACTATAGATCCGTCTACTTTAATGGCAGATATAGATAGAACTAATAATACGTTTACAAAATAAGGTATTACTCATACTTATTTTAAAGGCTTTGATTAATTTCAAAGCCTTTTTTTATGACTTAATTATAATTCTTGGCTTACTATTTGATAAACCTCTACTAAAATTTATAGTATGAGAGTTTTGTTTGCTATCTGTATGTGTTGTTCTGTATTGTGCTCAGGACAAAGTAAATTGGAAATTGCTAAAAAAAGATTAGCTAAACGGACAGAAGTGTCGATTACTTCTAATGACTCAAATGATACATATTACGATGATTCCGAAGACAAAAAACAAACATTTGGTCAAAAAATAGCACAATTTTTATTTGTTGAACTTATTGCTAAACCTATTTACCATGGTACAAAATATGTGTTAGTTGGTGATGCACATAATGTGAGTGTATACAACCCTATACCTTATGAAAATAACACCGGAGGAGAATATATTCCTTTTTATGGTGATGAAGAAGGGGTCTCTAATTTTAGACTTAGTTTACTTCAAGCGTCTTTGAGTTACACAAGCGGACAATTTAATATTAACGGAGTACACCCAGAGCTTGAATATCGCTTTAATGATTTGCATGGTGTTACTGTTAAATACGATCGGTTTACTGAACGTCATTTTGGTAAAACAGAAGTTTTAGAATTATCCGGAATTACATATAACCATTACCGTATAAGAGAAAGAGGAATCACTGCTTGGTGGAGTTTAGGGTTAGCAGGTGTAACTGATATTGGTGGCGGGCTAAGGTATGGAGTAGGAGCAAGATTGTTTCTTAAAAAACCATTAAGTCTATTAGTCTCTTGGCAACAAGATCTTATGGAACATGGAACTATAAATGAAGCTAAAATTCAATTGGATTACCATTGGAAAAAAATGAGTTTCTTTGCCGGATTCAATCACTTTAATATTGCTAAAATTCGTGTACCATCTATGGCTATTGGTTTACGGTATAAATTCAGATAAATGACTTTTGAGTAGCCATATTTAAAACGGTTGTTTATTTTTACACTATGAATCAGACTTACCCATCAGTAGAAAAATTAAAAAGTAAAAAACTCTTAGATGAGTTGTTTTCATCTGGACAAAAAATCAATGGGTATCCTATAAAATTGGTTTATAAACACCTCAATTTTGAAGACGATACTCTCATTAAAGCTGGAGTGTCTGTGCCTAAACGCAATTTTAAAAAAGCGGTTGATAGAAACAAAATTAAACGTTTACTACGGGAAGCTTACCGGCTTAATAAACACATTGTACATGACGGACTTGATAAAAAGTATGTCTGTATGTTTTTGTATCTTGGGAAAGAAATGCCAACTTTTAAAGAGTTGCACTCTAAAACAGAACACTTGTTAGCGAAATTGCTTGAAAAAGAAATGCCGTAATCTTCTTTAAGTAGTTGTTAAAAGCACAAACAATATAACATATGAAAACACTACTTAAAAAAAGAATCTTAATACCTGTAGCTGCACTAGTTATACTAGTAACAACCTCTGCATTTAAAAACGATTTCTTTGAAATAGCTAAACAAATAGAAATATTTACTACTCTGTTTAAAGAACTCAACATGAATTATGTTGATGAAACCAATCCAGGGGAATTAATGGATACGGCCATTAAAAGTATGCTGAAAGACTTAGATCCGTACACCCAATTTCATAACGAACAAGATGTAGAATCCTACAAAATAAATAATTCAGGCGAATACACAGGAATAGGCGCTGCTATTAACAGAAAACAAGGACGCTTATTCATTACTGAAATATTTAAAGATTATCCTGCTGATAAAGCTGGTTTAAAAGCCGGAGATGAACTTATACAAATTGGAGGCATCAATGTTGCAGATTCTAAAGAAAACACCGCTACGCTTTTAAAAGGTGCTGCAAATTCAACTGTAGCTATTACATACTTGCGTCAGGGTAAAACAAAAGAAACGTCATTAACGCGCTCTGCTATAGATATTGATGCCGTACCGTTTTCTACTATAATTGATGGAACTACTGGTTATATTGTATTGAGTAAATTTAACAGTAAAGCATTTCAGCAAACCAAAGCCGCGGTAATCAAATTAAAAGAACAAGGCGCTACACAATTAATTTTAGATTTGAGAAACAACCCTGGGGGTTTATTAAGAGAATCGATAAGAATTGTCAACTTATTTGTACCTAAAGATCAAGTGGTAGTCACCACAAAATCTAAAGTTAAAAAGTACAATAAAATATATAAAACCAAAGAACAGCCTTTAGACACTGAAATTCCGCTTGTGGTATTAATAAATGAGCGTAGTGCATCGGCCAGTGAAATTGTTTCTGGGTCTTTACAAGATTTAGACAGAGCTGTAATAGTTGGTAAACGCAGCTTTGGAAAAGGTTTAGTACAACGTCCTAAAAAATTAACTTATGGTACCCAGTTAAAAGTTACCATATCACGTTATTACACGCCATCGGGTAGATGTATTCAAGCTTTAGATTATTGGAATAGAGATGCAAAGGGTAATGCCGTACGTACCGATAAAAAAAATTACAATGCGTTTAAAACTCAAAAAGGGCGTACCGTATATGACGGTGGAGGTGTAGCTCCAGATGTAACAGTTACTGCCAATAACATCAGTCCTATTACCAAAGCCTTATTGAAAGATCAGGTGGTTTTTAATTTCTGTACGGCATTTTATTACAAGAATCATTTTAGCTCTTTAGATGAATTTGTATTTACTAATGCAAATTATGATGAATTTAAACAATTTGTAGGCTCAAGTGATTTCAACTACAAAACCAATACCGAAAAAATAATTGAAACTTTAAAGCGTGAAGCTGGAGAAGATCAAATGAATTTAACAACAGAAATATCTAATTTATCTGTTAGTATTTCTAAAGAAAAAACAGCTGCTTTAGATAAAAATAGCACTGAAATTAAACAGTTAATTATAGACCAGTTGGTTACGCGTTACTTTTATAAAGAAGGCTTATACAATTACCAATTAACCCATAATGATGCCATTACAAAAGCCGTTTCTATTTTAAAATCAAAAGAATACGACACTATTTTAAATTAGTTTTGGTACAACATTTGATTTCAATTTATTAGATTTGTTAAAACCCTATACATTATGAAACATTTTTATGTTGCCTTACTAACCCTTTGTTTTTCTTCAATTTTATTAGCTCAAAAACAACATCGTGATATCAACGTGTATTTTGATACTGCTATTTTTAAATTGAATGAAAAAGAGCAAACAAAGGTTGAACAATTTATAACTAAATTAGGGTCAGATCAAATTAAAGAAATACTATTATACGGTTATACAGATGATAGAGGTTCTGATAAATACAATATGAATTTATCTATAAAAAGAGCCATGAATGTGAAACAACATTTATTAAACTTAGGGGTTGACCCAAATGTTTTTAAAGTTGTAAAAGGAAAAGGTGAAGTGGTTATCAAAAAATTTGATCAAGTAGAAACTGATATTGTTCGTGGATTAAATCGTAAAGTAACTATTGATATTACAACGGGTATTCCTAAACCTAAGGTTGATGAAACCTTAATTCAGAATAAAATTGTAGAGCCTATCAATATTGGTGATAAATACATTTTAGAAAACATTCATTTTCAAGAAGGCTATGCTTGGATTACTGAAAAATCATTTCCGCACTTAAGAAAATTAGCGCAAATTTTAAATGACAGACCTGACGTTTATATTGAAATTTTAGGTCATGTATGTTGTACACGTTATGGTAGAGATGCCATAAATCGTAAAACCAAAAAACAAACCTTATCTCATGATAGAGCTAAGGCTATTTACATGTACTTACGTCGTAAAGGAATTCCTAAAGAACGTATGCGTTACAAAGGGATGCGTAGAACTCAACCTCTAGGTAAAGGTGCAGAATATGACAGACGTGTTGAAATTATTGTGAAAAACATCGTTAAAAAACGTCGTTTCCATGCAAATTAAGGTCTTGATAATTCTTTCTTTATCTCTAGTAACCTCGTGTAATTTTTTTAAAGACAATGGAATTGATGTTGAAATTACAAACAATTCTGATTTTGCTATTGAGAATATCAAATTCTATACTTCTGAAAAAGTAGAATTCCTTGAGTTTGATCACCTAAAACCTAGTCATAGTGCTAAACGCTTTTTATCTATGACTAAAAATCAAAGAGATGGGAGTTATGTTTTAGAATATAATAGGGTAGGTAAGCAAACTAAATTTTATAATAGAGGCTATTATACAAATGGTACTGCACTTGATAACTTAGTTCAATTCGACATAAAAAATGATACTACACATGTTAAATTTATAGCTAACAGCTATTAACTTTTGATCATTTTAATGTGTGGAATATCATCTTCTAGATAGCCTTCTCCAATTTGTTGAAATCCGTGAGATTCATAAAATGTCTTCAAATACGTTTGAGCTGAAATATGTATGTCTTTAGTGTTAAATTGGGTTTCTATTATTTCTATACTTTTTTGTATCAAATCATGACCATAGCCAAATTTGCGTTCTGAGGCTTTAATTATAACCCTACCTATACTTGCTTCAGAAAAATAGTTTCCGGGCTTAAAAAGGCGAGAATATCCTATTAGAACGTTATTTTTATAACCCAATACATGTATAGCTTTGTCATCTTTACCATCAACATCTTGGTATACACAATCTTGTTCTACAACAAACACTTCACTTCGTAATTGTAACATAGCATACAATTCATTAGTTGTAAGTTCTTGAAAGGTTTTTATGATATATTTCATGAGTATTACTTATGGTTATTTCATAGTATATACAAAACTAAATCCGAGTATAATACTCGGATTTCAATTCTGCATATTTAATATTAATTTATTGTTCTACTTTTCCTAATACTACAAAGTCTAACTGGCGCTTTACTAAGTCGGCATTTTTTACCATGATTTGTACTTCGTCTCCTAGTTGATACATATTCCCTGAATTTTCACCTACTAGAGCGTATTGCTGTTCGTCAAAGTAATAATAATCGTCTTTTATTTCTCTAATACGCACCATTCCTTCACATTTATTAGATACAATTTCTACATAAATTCCCCACTCGGTCACACCAGAAATAACACCAACAAATTCTTCATCTTGATGGTCTTGCATGAACTTAACTTGCATGTATTTAATAGAATCACGCTCAGCTTTTGTTGCTAAATTTTCCATATTTGATGAATGCTGACACTTAGCTTCAAAAGCATCAGTATCTACCGTTTTTCCACCATCTAAATAATATTGTAATAAGCGGTGTACCATAACATCAGGATAACGACGAATTGGCGATGTAAAATGTGAATAGTGTTCAAATGCTAACCCGTAATGACCAATATTTGCAGTAGAATATTCTGCTTTGCTCATAGTTCTAATAGCTAATGTATCTACCAAATTTTGTTCGCCTTTTCCTTTCACATCTTCTAACAATTTATTTAGTGAATTAGAGGTGGTTTTAGCATTATCTAAATTTAATTTATACCCAAATTTAGAAATGATGTTTTGTAGGTTTCCTAGCTTTTCAGAATCAGGTTCGTCATGTATTCTATATACAAATGTTTTCTTCTGTTTACCAATAAATGCGGCAACTTTACGGTTAGCTAATAACATGAATTCTTCAATCAATTTATTAGCATCTTTTGCAGTTTTAAAGAACACTCCTGTAGGATTAGCATTTTCATCTAAATTGAATTTCACTTCAATTTTATCAAATGAAATAGCCCCGTCTTTCATTCTATCAGCACGCATTTGTTTAGCCAATTCGTCTAGCTTTAAAATGGCATCTGCAATATGTGGTTCTACTTCATAAGTTTCACCAGTTAATGACACTTCTGAAGGCACTACATTTGTTTTAGATTCTATAATAGCTTGTGCTTCTTCATAAGCAAATCGTCTATCAGAATAGGTGACTGTTCTACCAAACCACTCATTAATAATTTGCGTCTTTTCATTGATTTCAAATACTGCTGAAAAGGTATATTTTTCTTCATTAGGGCGCAAAGAACACGCGCCATTACTAAGTATTTCGGGTAACATTGGTACAACTCTATCTACCAAATACACCGATGTTGCACGTTCATAAGCTTCATCATCTAACACTGTACCTTCTTTTACATAATGTGACACATCAGCAATATGAATTCCGATTTCATAGTTTCCGTTTTCTAGTGGTACAAAAGATAGGGCATCATCAAAATCTTTTGCATCTTTTGGATCTATCGTAAAGGTAGGCGTTTGGCGCATATCTCTACGTTTTGCAATTTCCTCTGGTTGAATAGTTAAATCAATAGCATTGGCATAATCTTCTACTTTTTTAGGGAACTCATATGGCAAACCATACTCCGCTAAAATGGAATGTATTTCAGTATTATGTTCACCTGGCTTTCCTAAAATTTGAACAACTTCACCAAATGGCGATTTTGCACGTTCTGGCCAATCATGTATTTCAGCTAAAACCTTATCACCATCTTCTGCATTCATCGTCATCCCTTTAGGAATGAAAATATCCACATACATTTTAGAATTAGAACACTCAACAAAACCAAAATCTTTTTGCAAGCGTAAGACACCTACAAATTCAGCTTTTGCCCGCTTTGATATATAAGTAATTTCTCCTTCTAGTTTATTGTTTTTTCGTCTGCGATACACATACACTTCTACTTCATCACCATGTAAAGCTTTGTTGATGTTATTGGCATGAACAAAAATATCATCGTCCAAATCCTCACACACTACATAACCATTACCTCGAGCAGCCATGTCTAATATTCCTGTATAATAAGAACTTCCGTCTTGACTTTCTTTTAATTTAAATCGTCCACGTTCAGTTTCATCAATTTTTCCTTTAAGCTGTAACTGACGTAATTTTTTTATGATCTGATTTCTACTATTGGCATCATCTACTCCTAACTTTGTAGCCAACTGCCTATAATTGAAACTTTTTTTATGTTGTTTTGTAAATACCTTCATTAATTTTTCTGTTAAGTTAGGTATCTTATTATGCTTACTTTTTTTTCTTGGCATTATATATATTTTATGAATTACCAATTTACAACAAACACTTCTCTGAAATGTAGATGTGGCATTATATTATGATAATATTTTAAACTATAATTTAAATTTATAATTATAGTTATTTATTATTATTATTATTTATATATTCAAATGTATAATATCGATTTTAAGACACTTAAATATTTTTTTAAAGGAATTACATTACTTTTTATATAAACCTTTTTAAATTATACTTAAAATTAAGAATTTGATTTTTCTATGACGTAAATTAAGGAAGAATACTCAGAAGTTTGTTTTGCTTTAAAATTTGAACGCAACCCTATGAAAAATGCTTTGATAAAATTTTTATAGCCAGTTTTATATTTCTCACTTAATAAAGACACATAAAAAGCATCAAATTTCATTGGTAGAATTTTAGTCACAGTCATACCAAATTTAGAAAATAACAATTTAATAGAGGTTTGAGAAAAATGCCAAAGATGTCTAGGTACATCATAAGCCGCCCAATATTCTTTATAATACTTAGCATCATAACTCTTATGATTTGGTACAGCTATAATTAATTTACCATTTGGTTTTAATAAACGTTTAAATAAACTAATATGCTCTTCTAAGTTTGGTAAATGTTCTAACACATGCCAAAGAGAAATAACATCAAAACTTCCAGCTTTTAAGTTATTTAATTCAGAACTGTCAAACACTTTATTATTAGTTTTTAAATTTGCTATAGCTCTTGCTTTTTCATTGGGTTCAATTCCGGTAATAGTCCAACCGTTATTCTGAGCAGCTTTTAATACATCACCAGTACCACAACCAATATCTAAAAATGTTCCTTTTTCAGATAGTGAATTTATCAAAGCAATTTTATTTTTTATAGCATAACTACGAACAACATGATATACTTTTTCAAATAGATTTCGTTTAGTATCTGTATGAGAAATATAATCTTCCGTCTCATAATATTTTGATAACTCTGAAGGGGACGGTAGAGGAGAAGTCTCAAACATATCAAATTCTGGGTTGTAACGTAATTCAAAAACTTCTTTTGAAACTGAATGGTCTTTTATGGTAATTGTTTTCAATTTAATGTTCTAATTTATTCAGTAATTCTACATTTAATAACGAAGCTAATTTTGTGCCTTTTTCTAAAACTTCTGTTTTGTTTTTAGATTTAAAAATAATATCATTTCTATTATTCTCATCAAAAAAACGAATGACATAAAAATCAATTTCTGCAGTTGATCCTAATGCAGAAACTGTATTAAAATCATTACTTAAACTAAATGATTGTGCAGCTAATGAAATGTATTCTGGACAGACTAATTCCTTTGTAACTGTATATAATTTCAAATTAAAAAAATAGAAGTTCATTTTATTATCAAATGATTTGAATACTTCTAGTTCCTTTTGTAATCCTAAAACAACTAAACCTATACAGGTTAATACTATTCCTGATGGCGCTTGAAGAAGTATAAAAATACTAACAACTATCAAAGTAATACCAATAGCTTTTACTTTAATAGTTTTAGCTTCTTTAAACTTAATACTCTCCATTGTTTATAAATTATTTTTTTAAGTTCCACGTGGAACTTAAAAATTCTTACCTACCTAAATACACTAATAACACAGAAATATCACTAGGAGATACACCAGAAATTCGTGAAGCCTGACTGATAGTTCGGGGTTGGATTTTTTCCAACTTCAAACGGGCTTCAGTGGATAAAGATTTCAATTTAGTATAGTCAAAATTTTCTGGGATTTTAACATAGTCTAAACGATGTAATTTATCAGCACTAACTTTTTCTTTAGCAATGTACCCAGCGTATTTAACTTGAATTTCTGTTTGTTCTAAAACTTCAGTATCTAAATTATGAGATGTGATATAGTCCTCAACAATAGGAATCTGACGCATATCTTTCAAATCGATATTAGGACGTGCTAACAACTTGAACATTTTATCTTGTTGCTTAACTAACGACGATTTTTTAGATTCTAAAATAGGATTAATCACATCAGGTTTTACACTTGTATTCTTAAAAAACTCAATAAAATTATTTGATAACGATTGCTTTTCTTCCATGCGTTTTAAACGATTTTCAGAAGCAATTCCTAAGTCATATCCTTTAGGGGTTAATCTAAAATCAGCATTATCTTGACGTAATAATGTTCTATATTCTGCACGAGATGTAAACATTCTATACGGTTCTTCAGTTCCTTTTGTAATTAAATCGTCAATTAAAACACCTATATATGCCTCATCTCTATTTAAAATAAACGGGTCTTCTTCTTTAACTTTTAAAGCAGCATTAATACCAGCCATCATACCTTGTGAAGCAGCTTCTTCATAACCCGTAGTACCATTAATCTGACCAGCGAAATATAAACCATCTACCAATTTAGTTTCTAATGTATGCTTCAATTGCGTAGGAGGGAAGAAGTCATATTCTATAGCATAACCTGGTCGGAAAAATTTTACATTTTCAAAACCAACTACAGAACGTAATGCTTTAAACTGAACATCTTCTGGTAATGATGTTGAAAACCCATTTATATAATATTCACAAGTATTCCATCCTTCTGGTTCAACAAATAGTTGATGACTATCTTTATCGGCGAAACGATTTATTTTATCTTCTATAGAAGGACAATAACGCGGTCCTAAACTTTTAATTCTACCATTAAACATTGGTGAACGATCAAATCCTTCTCGTAACAAATCATGAACCAAAGCACTAGTGTGCGACATGTGACAAGGACGTTGTTCTGTTAATGGTTTTGTAACATCTGAGTATGAAAATTTTTCAGGATTATCATCACCAGGTTGTATTATCATTTTAGAAAAATCTAAACTTCTACCGTCAACACGAGGAGGAGTACCGGTTTTCATTCGTCCAGATTCGAATCCTAAGTTTATCAATTCTTCAGTAATTCCTGTTGAAGCAGACTCACCAGCACGACCACCACCAAATTGTTTATCACCAATATGTATCAAACCATTTAAAAAAGTTCCGTTAGTAAGTATAACCGTTTTCGCTTTTATTTCTAATCCGAGTGAGGTTTTTACACCAACTACTTTATGATTTTTAACCACTAATCCACGAACCATCTCTTGATAAAAATCAAGATTAGGCGTAGCCTCTAACATCAAGCGCCACTCTTCTGCAAAGCGCATACGATCAGATTGTGCACGAGGACTCCACATTGCAGGACCTTTACTTTTGTTCAGCATTTTAAACTGTATAGCAGTTTTATCAGTTACTATACCTGAATATCCTCCTAAAGCATCAATTTCCCTAACTATTTGCCCTTTTGCAATACCACCCATTGCAGGATTGCAAGACATTTGTGCAATATTTTGTAAACTCATTGTTATCAGTAAAGTGCTACACCCACTATTAGCAGCAGCAGCAGCAGCTTCAGATCCGGCATGACCAGCACCAACAACTATAACATCATATACTTTATCAAACATGTTTATATCATAATGTTCCACATGGAACAATTTAGTTTTAATTATTTATGTTCCACATGGAACATTTGTATTTTTTCATTTTCTTTTGAACGCATTAATGCAGCCTCTTCAGTACTCTTATCTTTATAACCGCATAAATGCAATACTCCATGAATAATAACCCGTTTTAATTCCTCTTCAAAAGATACATCAAAATCATTAGCATTATCAGCAACGCGTTCAACAGAAATAACAATGTCTGAATGTATCATTGTACCTATAGAATTATCAAAAGTGATAATATCTGTAAGGGTATCATGATCTAAATATTCAACATTGATTTTATGTAAATATGCATCATCACAAAAAGTATAATTAATTTCTCCTAATACATAAGATTCTGAGGTAATAACTTCAGAAATCCATCTAATGTAATCAGACTCATTAGAAATATTAAAATCTGTTTCGTAATCAAAATTAATCATCTGTATGCTTGAAATAGTGTTTAACCTTTTGCTTATAAATTGGGTGCAAAGGTAAGGCATGTCTGTTTAATATTTCTATTTCATTGAAATATTGTTCAATAGCAGGTGTAGATTTAGTAGATGAATTGATAAATGTTTGAGTATTGGAATTGGATTGACGGCGATTATCTTGACCTTGCTCAAAACTCGCTTCATCAAGTTTTAATAATTGATGCTTTAAATTAAGCATTTGATTGATGATTTGTTCATCAAAACCTTTTTCTAAAAGTTGATTTTCAATACTATTCATTGAATTTGCCAATTTATTGACGTTAGTTCCTAAACCTAATTTTTTAATTGCATCCTGCAATTGATGTTTTAAGACTTGCTGTTGCTTGTAAATACTAAATAATTCACCTGATTGTTCTTCACTCAAATTACTCCCAGGATTTTGTCCGTTTTCTTTTTGACCAGATTGATTAGGTTTACCAGATGAACCTGATTGACCATCTTTCATTTTTTTAATAAGATTGTCTTGTTTTTTAATGATATCAGATAATTGAAATTCAGAACCAGAACCACCTGGTTTTTGACATTGACCAGCACCAGGTTGACTTTGCTGTTGCAACTGATCCTGCATAGATTTTAAAATATCACCCAATAAATTAGCTAAGTTATTGGCAGAAGTTAAAGCATATTGCTGGTTAGAAACACCTAAATAAATCTTCTGATCAGCAAAGCGCTCTAATGATTTATCTATATTAAAATGTGCTTCTGATAATTCATTTAAAATAGTTTCAGAAATTTTCGGAACACGAAGTGATAACGCAAATAAACTATCATCAATATGTTTGAAATGTTCTTTTAACACATGTTGCTGTTTTAATTTATTAGGGAAATCAAATTGCCGATTTTGTATGTTTTTAAAATATAGCAATAAATGTTCCTGATCAAATGAAAAAGTAATTAGATTATCTAGAATCTGACGCAAAGTTTGCTCATCTTCTTCTAATTGTTCACTAGAAGAACTTTGCATACTCATTTGCATAGCTTGACTCATGTCTTGCATTTTTTGAGCTGCTTTTTTTTGATGTTGTTGCGCTTTTGAGTGCAGTTTTTTTTCTAATTGTTTAGCAGCATTTTGTTGGTCCTTAGAAATTTGCTGTTCAAGGTTTTTGTCAGAATCTAAATTCATAGGACGTTGTAACGCGTCATTTTCTTTATTTAAATCATCCAGTTCTTTAGTTAAATTATCAAACTGGTTCGTTAAACTATCCTGAGCCTCTTTTGTATTGTTTTGTAAAGATTGTTTAGATAATTCATTTTGCTTTTTAGCAAGCTGCGATAAATCTTTAGAAAGTTTTTCAAACTTTTTATTGACATAATAACGTTTAGTCAATTCTAAAATTTGTTCTAATGAGCGTTCTTTACTTTTATGTTGTTTTGATAATTGTTCAATTTTAGAAAACAATTCTTCATTTTTTATTTTTTCTTTGAGTTGCTCCAATTCTTTTAAAAGAGCTTCGTTTTTTTCAAGCTCTTGTTCTTGAATTTTTAAACGGTCTTGTAAAGCCTCCTTAAATTCATCTTTTTCTAAATTTTGTTTTTGAAATTCTTCTAAATTTCTTTGCAATTCTTTATTGAATTTTTGCATTAATTGTTCTTGCTGTTGTTGCCTTTTAAAAAACTGCTGTAATTTAGTTTTGTCATTCCAGTTCAAGTCTTTTTTTTCTTTTTGCAAATCGCTTAACTTATTAAGTTCTTGTTCTTGCTGTTGTAAAGAATTGAGCGATTGACTTAAATTTGAAATACTTTCTTTTTGATCATTCACTAATTTGTTTTCTACTTCACTATCTGTTAATTTCTGATAATTGAAAATTTGTGATTTTGACGTTTTAAAATTATGTAAAGCATCATTATCAGAAACTTCAAAATAATACTCATAAGGCACAACTTCTTTAAGATTTAAATTACCAGGAAACTGATAAGTGAATTGCTCAAAATTTGTTTGTGATATAGGAATTATTTGTTCACTATAATTTTCATCTGTAGCAACTTTATATTTTAGTTTCAAATTACGCAATCCGTAATCATCAGATATTTTACCAAGAACATAAACAATTTGTGCATCTAAACTATCTGCTTTTGTTTGTACAGAAATTTCAGGATAATCATCTTTAATAGTTTCTATAGTATACTTTAAGTTCTCATAATTTTTAATATCAGAATTATGAGTAGAAATTTGATATTTGGTAGACTTAAAAAATTGTCGCTGGAAAGTGAATTTAGAAGATTGCTCTAAAAAGTTTACAACGGTATCTTGAGTTTTAAATTCTACATTATCAGTAGTCTCTGTAGTTAATACCCATTTGATTTTTGTACCTTCAGGAACGGTTACAGAACCTGTATTTAAAATTTTATCATTTGTTTTAAACGTATGCTTTGGGTACTCTAAATTTAATTCAAAATTTAAAATACTAGGCGCGTGTATAACATCAATCACATACTCTTGAGAAGTAACAGTATTAGCCGATAATTGAAATTTTAAAGCCTTTGTTAATTGAGTAAATTCATATTCAAACGTATTAAAACCAGTTTGTTTTAAGAAATAAGATTCATTAGCAAAATGAATTTTTAAATGCTCAGGAATCACAGTACCTTTTGTTGTTACTTGTAATGTAAACGATTGATTTTTAATTACTTGTAGTTTATTATTTTGAATTATAAAATTAAATGGTGCAGGAGGAGTATAGGCTACAGAATGATTAATTACTCGCTCATAACTTGTATTCATAACTGACTGATGCCCTGTAAAATACAATAATACTATTATCAAAATAGGTAATAAAGCATATTTAATATACTTAGTATTAGACGACAAATTAACTGCTAGTTTAAAAGGAATAGGTGATAAATCTTTAGCCTTCTGATCTATGCTTGCTAATAATAATTCCGAGGGTTCAGTAGTAGTTTTTAACTGTAATAAATTGGTGAGCTTATCATTTATTTCAGGAAAATGATTACCTATAATTTTTGAAGCCTCTTCTTTTGAAATTCCTTTTTGTAAACCAGTAAGTTTAAAAATAGGTATACCTATAAAATAGTATAGTAACCCTACTTCTACAGCTATAAATACCCAAAATAAAATAGTTCTGTACACTGGTGTTAACCATAGCATATGCTCTATAAAAAGTGTTCCTAAAAAATACAGTAAACCTATAGCTAAAAAAAGGATAACTCCTTTTAATAACCTACTGGTATAATACTTCTTTATAAAAGTCTGTATTTTTTGTTCTATTAAATTATATGAACTCAACTTAATTCTATTTACTACTAAATTACAATTTTAAAATTGAGTAGTAAAAGGTTTCTATTTAAGTCTCTTTTTTTTTTACTCAATAAGACTCTTTAATACTTTATATGTTATTTAATTTTACACAGTTTTATTTACTAACAGTTTTTAACATATATATATTTAGTTTTCTTTTTTTTCAAATTTTTAAAATAGATATACTGTATATAATAGGCTGTTAATAGTTGCTATAAGTTTTTTAAAAAGTAGTTGTAATTGTATGTTTTTAAAAGTAGTTAACAATAATGATTCAGTTACTAACATGCTAACTATTTAATTTTGAATGATAATAATATAATAATACACATCTTGTTAATAAGTGTAATACACATAAAAATGTAAATAAATAATTTACATTTAGGTGTTGATAACTTAACATTAGCTATTAAAAACTTCTTTGAAAATAATGCTAAAAAATAGTGCGTAGTAATTTTAAGTCACGGATTGTAAAAATTTAAAATAAATCAAAATTTAGTTGCTCTAAAAAGTCTTATACTTATTAACAATTCATTTTAAAAATGAGTTGTTAAAAATCAAGTACTTATAAAGTAATTAACAGTTTATTAATTTTCATTAATACGCACAGTAAATTGAAGTAAATTTTAAATAGGAAGGATACCTTAATATACAAAATATATTAATTGTATTAAAACGAATTAGTAAATAGTCGTTGAATTATTTAAAAAGTCAGTTTAAAGAACAACACACTATATAAGGAATACGTTATATTTGCGTTTTTAAATTTCTAATTTATGAGTAACGTAAGAGTTCGTTTTGCACCAAGTCCAACAGGACCATTACACATAGGTGGTGTGCGTACCGCTTTATTTAACTATTTATTTGCTAAAAAACACGGTGGTACATTTGTATTACGTGTAGAAGATACTGATCAAAATAGATTTGTACCTGGAGCAGAACAATATATAAAAGATGCGTTAGCATGGTGTGGATTTCCTTATGATGAAGGACCAGGTAAAGAAGGAAACTTTGGACCTTATAAACAAAGTGAGCGCAAACATATATATAAAGATTATGCAGATAAGTTAATAAAGGAAGGAAAAGCGTATTATGCGTTTGACTCTGCAGAAAGTTTAGATGCGCATCGTAAAAATCATGAAGCACAAAAGAAAACCTTTATTTATAATTGGCATAACCGTTTAAAGCTTGATAATTCATTAGTATTGTCTGAAGAAGAGGTTACTGATAGAATTGCTTCTGGTGAAAAATATGTGGTTCGTTTCAAATCACCTCAAGATGAAGTTCTTGTTTTAGAAGATGAAATTAGAGGTGAAATAAAAATTGATACCAATATATTAGATGATAAAATATTATTTAAAAGTGATGGGATGCCAACCTATCACTTAGCAAATATTGTTGATGATCATTTAATGGAAATCAGTCATGTTATTCGTGGTGAAGAGTGGTTACCATCAATGGCATTACATGTATTATTATACAAAGCTTTTGAATGGGATATACCTAAATTTGCCCATTTACCATTAATATTAAAACCAACCGGTAAAGGAAAATTAAGTAAACGTGATGGTGATAAAGGGGGGTTTCCTGTATTTCCTTTAGAATGGAAAACTTATGAAAGTACATCTAGAGGGTTTAAAGAAGATGGGTATTTACCTGAAGCCGTAACTAACTTTTTAGCCTTTTTAGGTTGGAATCCGGGTACAGAACAAGAACTATTTTCTTTAGAAGACTTAGTACAAAGTTTTGATTTAAAGAGAGTAAATAAAGCAGGAGCAAAGTTTGATCCGGAAAAAGCAAAATGGTTCAATCAACAGTATTTTGTTAAACAAGATGATGTTATTATAGCAAAAGAGTTTATAAAGTTAAAACCAGAAATTAGTTCAGAATTTCATAATGAAACATTTGTAACTAAAGTAGTTTCATTAGTTAAAGAACGTGCAGTATTTGTAAATGATTTATGGGATTTGTCTTCATTCTTTTTTGAAGCTCCAACAGAGTATGATGCTAAAGCATTAAAAAAAGCAGTTAAAGAAGATACGCCAGAATTATTAAATGAATTGATAGATATTATTAATGGTACTGAAAATTTTACTTCAGAACATTTACAAACCATTATTAAAGGGTGGATAACTTCTAAAGAGATTGGTTTTGGTAAAGTGATGCAACCTTTACGTTTAAGTTTAGTAGGTGCTATGAAAGGACCAGATGTTTTTGATATCATGGTTCTTTTAGGAAAAGAGGAGACAATACAACGCCTTAAAAATTTAATTCAATAGAAATAAATTTACTACAATAAAAAACGCCACTTTACTAAAGTGGCGTTTTTTATTGTAATGATTATTTTGTTTAAAAATATAATAACACCCCAAATTGATACATGCTTACATGACCTTTAAATTTTTCTGTAGCGCCATCAATTTTATTTAATTTATTTAAAAAGTTATTAAACCCATATTGGTAGTGTCCAAAAATTCTTAATCGTGCTAATCCCATAGATAATCCAACTACACCATTAATATTCACTGGTGTTACATCAGTCAATTCTTTAGCAGTAATTCCAGCTTCCTCTATAAAATAATTTTCTTTATCTTCATTTGCCATTTTCATTTTACTATTTACCATTAAAACTGGTCCGAGTTCAGCGGTCATTTTAAATTTATTATCTAATCGTTTATTACCTCCAAATATTTTATAACCAAATAATAAATGCACTTGCGCATTTAATAAATTATACTCAAGTTCTTCGATTTGAGAAATTATAGGTAATTCTCTAGCTTCTACTTTCAATTTATTATTAGAAATATTTATACCAAATTGAATATCCCAATTGTCATAAAAATCACCACGAGTTGCTAAACCTCCTATAAAACCAGATTCTGCAATGGTATTAAAATTATCAGTTTTAATATCAAAAACTGTCATAGCAGCTTTTAAACCAAACATGTTGTGTTTACCTTCACCACCTCTACCTTGCGCTACAGCAGTTATTGAACACAAAAGAGTAATAATTAAAAAACAATTTCTTAAAATACTTTTCATAATTTGTAACTTTAGGCTGCAAATTTAGACTTATTTTATATCTAAACTAATTAATCAACTAATATCTAACATTCTATGACAATTTTAATGCTTCCTTTTTTATTTATAGGACTATTTATTCTTCTAGCATCCTTCTTTACAGTTAAACAACAAACTGCAGCAATTATTGAACGTTTCGGTAAATTTCACAGTATACGTCAATCCGGATTACATTTAAAAATTCCTTTAGTAGATAGAATTCCAGGTAGATTGAGTTTAAAAATTCAGCAATTAGATGTTATTGTTGAAACCAAAACAAAAGATGATGTATTTGTTAAGTTAAAAGTATCTGTACAATACAAAGTTATTAAGGAAAAAGTGTTTGAAGCTTTTTATAAACTTGATTATCCGCATGATCAAATTACATCTTATGTATTTGATGTGGTACGTGCAGAAGTCCCAAAAATGAAATTAGATGACGTATTTTTACGTAAAGACGATATTGCCATTGCTGTAAAATCTGAGTTAAATGATGCTATGATGACTTATGGTTATGATATCATCAAAACCTTAGTTACAGATATTGATCCAGATTCACAAGTAAAAGAAGCTATGAACCGTATTAATGCGGCTGAACGTGAAAAAGTAGCGGCTCAATTTGAAGGAGATGCTCAACGTATTTTAATTGTTGAAAAAGCTAAAGCAGAAGCAGAAAGTAAACGTTTACAAGGACAAGGTATAGCGGATCAACGTCGTGAAATTGCACGTGGTTTAGAAGAATCTGTAGATGTACTTAATAGAGTAGGGATCAACTCTCAAGAAGCCTCAGCATTAATTGTTGTGACGCAGCATTATGATACGTTACAATCTATAGGAGGTGAAACCAATAGTAATTTGATCCTATTACCAAATTCACCACAAGCAGGTAGTAACATGTTAAATGATATGGTGGCAAGCTTTACGGCAAGTAATGAAATTGGTGAAGCTATGAAAGAAGCTAAATTAAACAAGAAAAATAAACGATTAGAAGAGTAAATACTCTTTTCTATAAATACTAAAAAATCCGATTCAATAGAATCGGATTTTTTAGTATAATTTTAATAACAATACCTTAATACATATAAATATAATAGTATGCTATAATACGGTATATTATAGGGTTTATTTGTATTTTTGAACTATGTTTAATGACATAGCATCGGCAATACCAATTGGAGTGCTTTTAGCACTAACTATAGGTCCAGTATTTTTTGTTTTATTAGAAACAAGTGTTACTAAAGGCTTCCGATCTGCTCTTGTATTTGATTTAGGAGTTATTACTGCTGATATCATTTTTATTTTCGTAGCCTTTTTTAGTACAGCATCTATTTTAGATAAGGTAAAAGACGACCCTAATTTGTTAGTGTTTGGTGGTGTATTGTTATTTTTTTATGGTTTATTTTCATTTATAAAAACCTCAAAATCATACCGTCAAATCATTAGAGAACACCATAGTGTGGTGATAAAGAAAAATTATTTAGAACTCTTTTTTAAAGGGTTTTTATTGAATTTTATCAATATTGGTGTGTTAGGCGGTTGGATTGCTGCTATCATTTTAGCAAAGTCTATTACAACATCTCAAGAAGGTGTAATACTATTTATAAGTACTATATTAATATCTTATATAGTTGTTGATATTTTAAAAATATTTTTAGCTAAAAAACTTAAACACAAGCTCACACCAAGAGTAGTATTTAAAATGAAGAAAATTATTAGTTTGGTAATTCTTTTTATAGGTTTAGCATTAATAATACAACGCTTGTTTCCTAGTAAGCTTGAAAAAATTCAAGATAAAATAGAACATATTACTAAACCAACTTAGAAAACAGTATATTTTAAGGATTAGAGTTCTGCAAAAATTTGTTTAAGTTTTATAACGTCAAAAGGTTTTTGCATAACACAATCTATTTCATGTTGTGTTTTGGTAGCGTCATCAATTTCCCATCCTGTAACAGCTATAATTTTTATGGTGTCACCATAGCGTGCTCTTATTTCTTTTGCTAATTCCCATCCATTCATTTCTGGCATACCTATATCTGTAAATACAACATCACAATTGTTTTCACTCAAATATGTTAATGCGTCTTTACCACTATTAACACTAGAACAGTTATGCTCAATTTCTTCTACCAAAATTTCAGCAAATTCAGTAATTAAGAAATCATCATCTACCCAAAGTACATTATATGAGTTATGTGTATTGGTTGTTTCTATACGTTTATGTTCAATAGTTTCAGAGGTTTGACTTATTGGAAATACAATTTCAAAAGTGGTTCCTTTATTAATTTCAGAGTCTTTTACTCTAATAGATCCTTCATGTTTTTTAATGATATTATGCACACCACTCATTCCTAAACCTCTTCCTAATTTGAATCCTTTAGTTGTAAAAAAAGGCTCAAATATTTTTAATTTGGTATCATCGTTCATACCCACACCAGTATCAGAAAACTGAACAACAATTTGTTCATTTTTAACATGTGTTTTGATGGTTATATTCCCTCCTTTTGGCATGGCTTCTACACTATTTTTTATCAAATTATAAATAGCAGATTTTAGTTCGCCTGAATTACAATTAATTTTAGGTGTTTCAGTAAATTCGGTTATAATAATAATATTTAATCCATCTTTTTCTACATTATCTTTCCATAATGGCCTAGATTGGTTTATAACCTCTTCAATTAAAGTATTAATATCTACTGGTTTTTGGTGTTCATTATTAGTGTCTTTAGCACTAAATTTTTGTAAAGCACTTACTCTATCAGCAACATCATTAATAATACCTTCAATACTGTTTAATCGTTCTAAAGTTGTCTCAGATAAATTCTCTTGAATTTTTATGATATCTAAATTCCCCATCATTTGTTGCAATGAGTTATTAAAATCATGTGCAATAGAGGATGACATTTCTCCAATTGCTTTAAGACGCTGATCTTTAATTTGAGCTTCTTCAAATGCTTTTTGAGAGGTAATGTCTTGAGTAGATCCTGTTAAACAGACTACTTCTCCATTAGCATCTACTTCTGGTTGACAAATTACACGAATATATTTTTGTCCTTCATTAGGTATATTAATTCTATACTCAACATTATAAGGTATGCCTTTAAATCCTTGGTCAAGCGCTTTGTAAAATAGGTTTAAATCGGCTTCATGTACTCTACTAATAATAGTATCATTATCTGGTATACCAAGTTTCGAATCAAAACCCCATATACGAAAAATTTCTTCAGACCATTCAATTTTTTGACTAGAAATATAGTACAGCCAACTACCTACTTTTGCTAAGGTTTGTGCTTCACTTAATTTATTTTCTGTGGTTTTAATATTTGTAATGTCTTGAGTAACGCCAAAAACCTTCCCATTACTTGTTTGTAAAGCAAGTATTTTTAAGTATCTAATTTCATTTTTAGGCGTAATAATTCTATATTCAAAAGGTTCAACTGGTAATCCTTTAGTCAACTGATGTTTTGCTTGTTCCAATTTAAATTTATCAGCATCAAATGTAGTTTTTGTAATATTACTACTTGTAGGTTTAAATTGCCCTTTTTCCACTCCATACATTCTATACATTTCATCAGAACAAATAGCAGTATCTGAATTTATATTCCATTCCCAACTTCCTATTTTACCAAGTTTTTGTGCTTGCTTTAATTCAAATAATGATTTCTTTTTTTCAATATCTAAAACTTTTATTTTTTTGATATCTTGTATGCAAATTGGTACCGATTGTTGTTCTAATACAGTTTGAGGAATATGCACTGAAAATAATGCGGGGAATTCTTCACCTTTAAGGGTTTTATAATTCACTTCAGAGGTGAATGAAGTTTCATTATTCCAAATAGCTTCAATAAAATGTATAAAAACTGTATTTGCCCCTTTACCAAAGGTGTTATTTAGGTTTTTTAAAAACTCTTGATTATTCTCTGCCTTAAAGAGTTTTAAAGTAGCTTTGTTAACTCTATTAATTTTTAGTGTTTTAAGTAAAGAAACTACTACTTCAGGGTTTTGCTCTAAATAGATTTTAATATCAGGAATATTGAGTTTTTTAAGCTCATCTAACTGTTTAAACACTAAGGTAAAATCTTCATTCCAAATAGAAACAGTAGCATTATCAAATAGCCTTTTATAATCTTCTTGCTCTTCTTGTTTTGAAAAACTAGCAGATACTGACTTAAATAACGCATTGAATTTAGGTGTTAAATTTAATTTCATACAGTAGTTGTAATTGACGCTTAAATGAAGGAATTTTAAACGTTAATTTACAACAAAATAATCAGTATAAATTATTGTAGGAAGTACTTTTTTATAAAAATAGTTCAATAGTGTTGTTAATTTTTATGTTTCCCCATCAGCTTACCACAACTCATACTATGTGTATTAATTGCATAGGTAAGCTTGTTATGATGTAATTGATATCCAGCTCTTATTGTACCTTTAATTGCTTTTGTAGAAATAACAAGTGTATAAAATACATGCGACTCATTAGAAGCTAAAGTCATTTCTAATTCAGAAGACTTATCAATATGTGTATGTAAAAAAGACTTGACATCTAATCCGTAATTATACAAATCATCTTTTTTACGGTTCATATCAATTTTTGGAAGGTATACTCTAAACAAGTTATCTGGATTATTTGGTATAGTAAACGGTTTATTATTAAAACTAATAGATAAGTTTACCTCATCATCAGACGTATTCGTAATTTGAGTCCAAAATACTGCATACACATAAGTGTTCCCGTCGGTATGAGTGTAATTTAATCCCCCTTTTGGATAACTGTTTTGTATTAAAATTTCGTCATAGGTATATTCTGTATGAAAATGTTGTCCGTAAACTACACTAGACATTAATGATACAATGACAATTATATATTTCATTAGTTAGAATTCAAATTGAATTGCCAAGACACGCCATATTTATCTTCACACCATCCGAATTTTTCCCCAAACCCATAATCGCCCGACTCGTAATTATCTAGAGGAATCATTATTTGCCCTTGAGAAGATAATTTTTCAAAAAAGATGTCAATTTCTGTTTCAGAACTACAATCAATAAATAAAGATATACCAGGTGAAAATGACCACGTATGTTTATAGGTGTTTTCTGAAATTCTATATTCAGTACCGTTTAATGAAAACACCGCATATTTGATAAGTTCAGGATGACCACCAGGTTCACCGTCTTTAAAATACGTGATGTGTTTAATTGCTGAATTAGGAAATACCGAAACGTAAAAATCTATGGCTTCTTTAGCTTTACCACAATTATCTCCTACAAATGTTAAAAATGGTGTTGTTTGCATCATTTAAAATTTAATTTTCAATGGAAAAATTATATAAAGTATAATATATATATAATAGCTATAAAATACAAACACCTCATCAAGAGTATGATGAGGTGTTTTTGAGGTGTCGAGCGGATTCGAACCGCTGTAGATGGTGTTGCAGACCACTGCCTAGCCACTCGGCCACGACACCCTAATGTGATAACAAATGTAATAAGATATTTTTAATTAGCAACGCTCTTTACTTAAAACTATGGTAACTTTCTCAACATTTCCTCCTATTGGCGGATTCAGTTTTGAAACCGCTACTTCGGCATAATTAACTAAAGCACTCTGTTTAAATATACTATCTAAAATGCGTTGGGCAACATGCTCTAATAATTGTGAACGAATAGCCATTTCATCGGCTACAATTTTGTTTAATAACACATAATCTACAGTGTCTTTTAAATTATCTGACAATGATGATGTTGCTAAATTGGCATGTACTTTAACATCAACACTATATTCACTACCAATTCGTGCTTCTTCATCTAAACAGCCATGAAAAGCATAAAGTTTAATATTTTCAACTTTTATAATTCCCATCGTTATGCGTTTAATATAGCAGCAATACCTGGTAACGTTTTACCTTCTAAGCTTTCTAACATGGCTCCACCACCAGTACTTACATAACTCACTTTATCACTTAATCCAAATTGCTTAGCAGCAGCAACAGAATCACCACCACCAACTAATGAAAACGCCCCTTGTTCTGTAGCAGAAACTATAGCTTCTCCAAGTGCTATGGTTCCTTTTGAAAAACTGTCTAATTCAAATACCCCTAAAGGCCCATTCCATAGTATGGTTTTAGAATTGGCTAATACTTCAGCAAATTTTGCAGTAGTTTTTGGTCCTACATCTAATCCCATCCAACCATCAGGTATTTGTGTAGTATCTACCAATTGTGTGTTGGCATCATTTGAAAATGCATCAGCAACCAAAGCATCTACTGGTAAATGAATATGTACGCCTTTAGCTTTAGCTTTGTCTAAAATAGATGTTGCTAAGTCTAAATACTCATCTTCAACTAATGAATTCCCTATTTGTCCGCCTAAAGCTTTTATAAAAGTAAACGTCATTCCTCCACCAATAATCACATGGTCAACTTTATCTAATATGTTTTCTATAATAGTAATTTTAGAGGATACCTTAGCACCTCCTAAAATTGCTGTTACTGGTTTTTCACCAGAAGTCATCACCTTATCAATACTTTCTATTTCTTTAGCTAATAAACTTCCAAAGCATTTATTATCACCAAAATAGTTGGCTACAATACTTGTTGAAGCGTGTGCTCTATGTGCAGTACCAAAGGCATCATTCACATAGATGTCTCCTAATTTTGAAAGTTGCTCAGCAAATGCTGTATCTCCTTGTTTTTCTTCGTCATGAAAACGTAAATTTTCTAATAATAAAATTTTACCATCTTCTAAATTAGCTACTGCCTCTTCAGCTTCTGCGCCAATACAATTAGAAACAAACTGCACTTCTACCCCAATAACATCACGAATAGTTGTTACAATATGCTCTAATGAAAATTCTTGTTGAACTCCTTTTGGTCGCCCTAAATGCGACATTAACACACAGCTTCCACCGTCTTCTAAAACTTTAATAATAGTTGGTTTAGCCGCTTGAATACGTGTAGCATCTGTTACTTGAAAGTCGTCATTTAATGGCACGTTAAAATCAACGCGTATTAAGGCTTTTTTATGGTTAAAATTAAAATCGTTAATAGTTTTCATGTGTCTGTGTTAAAGTTTGTGCAAAGATAGAGTTTTAAATGAATGATTGAAAGCTCGTTTTAAGTTTCAATAATTGATGTTGCCCATGAATATTCTCTTATATTTGTGTGATGGATTTTAGTAAAATTATAGGGCAATCACATTTAATTACTCACTTAAAAACAAGTGCGGATAATGGTCGTATTCCTCATGCACAATTGTTTGTAGGGCCAGAAGGTTGTGGGACTTTAGCTACTGCTGTGGCTTATGCACGCTATATTTTATGTGGTGACAATAACCAAGCTTGTCATTTAAAATTAGATGGCTTATCGCATCCAGATTTACATTTTGCTTTTCCTGTAGCTACTAATGACAAAGTTAAACGCCATCCTGTGAGTAATTTGTTTTTAGACGATTGGCGTAGTTTTGTGAAAGAACAGCCGTATGGTAATTTATTTGATTGGTATAAATTATTAGGTGTTGAAAATAAACAAGGACAAATAGGTGTTGATGAAGCTTTAGATATAGTTAAAAAATTGGCGCTAAAATCTTATGAAGGTGGGTATAAAATTATGATTATTTGGATGGCAGAAAAGATGAATAATGCTGCTGCAAATAAACTGTTAAAACTGATTGAAGAACCGCCAGAACAAACAGTATTTCTGTTAGTTACTGAAAATGAAGATCAAATAATTAATACCATCCGTTCACGATGTCAAGTATTGCATTTTCCGGCATTAGCTGAACAAGATATTGTTTCAGAATTGACATCGAGCTTTGATATGCCTCAGGCAGAAGCGGTTAAAATTGCCCATCAAGCCGATGGTAATTACAATAAAGCTGTAGATATTTACAATCAAGACTCTGAAGATATTCAGTTTGAAGAATGGTTCATCACTTGGGTGCGTGCGGCTTTTAGAGCCAAAGGCAATAAAACGGCAATTAATGATTTGTTAGCGTGGAGTGATACAATATCTAAAACCGGACGTGAAACGCAAAAGCAATTTTTGCACTATTGTTTAAACTTTTTTCGTCAAGCCTTATTATACAATTATACTGCAACTAATTTGGTGTATATAGAGCCTCAAACACAAAACTTCTCATTAGCAAAATTTGCCCCTTTTGTACATGGCAATAATATTTTAGCTATAAATGATGAATTAAACGATGCCATTTATCATATTGAACGTAATGGTAACGCAAAAATAATCCTAACAGATTTATCAATTAAATTAACGAGATTACTACATAAAAAATAGAGGAATACTGATTACCTCCAGAATGTAACTCTTTTTACTTTTAATAGATGTTTTTTGGTTAATCATCTAAAAATCAATACAAAACAGTACTAGTTGTATCTAAATGTTTAAATTCAGAAGAATTAAAGCAAATGATATGAAAAAATTAGTAGCAGAATTTATAGGAACATTTTGGTTGGTATTAGGCGGATGCGGTAGTGCTGTTCTAGCAGCAGGATTTCCTGATGTGGGTATAGGATTTATAGGCGTGGCTTTCGCATTTGGTTTAACAGTATTAACTATGGCTTATGCTGTAGGACATATTTCAGGAGGACACTTTAATCCAGCTGTAACCTTAGGGTTATGGATAGGCGGTCGTATAGAAACTAAAGAAATATTGCCTTATATTGTTTTTCAGGTTTTAGGCGGAATTTTAGGGGCGAGTGTACTGTATATTATAGTTACTGGTAATGGTAGTGATATAGGTAACTTTGCCGCTAATGGATATGGGGCATTATCTCCTGGAGGGTATGATTTAACCGCTGCTTTTCTAACCGAATTGGTAATGACATTTATGTTCTTAATCATTATTTTAGGGGCTACACATAAAAATGCAAATACAAAGTTTGCTGGTATAGCCATTGGGTTAGGATTAACATTAATACACTTAGTTAGTATACCTGTAACGAATACATCAGTAAACCCAGCAAGAAGTACTAGTCAAGCGTTATTTGTTGGTGGTGAAGCTTTAGGGCAATTGTGGTTGTTTTGGATAGCCCCAATTGTAGGAGCCATTTTAGCAGGGCTGGTCTATAAGTTTATCGTAGAGCAAGATTAAATGAATTGTATAAAAAAAGCCCACAACAAGTGGGCTTTTTTTATATGTGTCATCAACATTTATTTTGATTGAGTATAGGCCTTGTTAAGCTCTTCTAAAATTGTTTGTGTAATATCATTTTTATCAGAACCATATAATACACTACCTACTTTATTTTTTCCGAAAATATAAGTGTAACCATTAGCATTTCCGTAAGCAGCTATACTTTCATCTATTTTCTTTAAAAGTGCATCTATTTCTGTTTGGCTTTCTTGAGCCATTATTTGTTCTTCTTGCTGAAGTTGTTGCTGAAGTAACTGTCTTTTTTGCATGTAAGGTCCATACAGCTTTTGTTGTTGCGCTTCGCTCATGTTAGCACCTTTTGCTTGTAAAGCCATACCTTCTTCTTGTAATGCTTTACCAATACTATCTTTTTTACTAGTTAATGCCTCTACTTTAACTTTGTACTTATCTTCAATGTCTTTACGTTCTTGATACTCTTCAATTAATTTTTCATTATCTACAAATGCAGTTTTTTCTTGCTGACAAGAAATTAATGATACTGCAACAACAGCAATAAGGCTTATTTTTTTCAACATAATTTTCAGTATAAATTTTAAGTACTGCGAATGTAAAAAATTAATACTAATTATAACATCTGATAATTATCATAGTTGTAAATTTAAAGAATACATACTTTTAAATCATGAAATTAAACAGATATATAGACCACACCCTTCTAAAACCCACAGCCACAACAACAGATATTATTACACTTTGTAATGAGGCGAAAGAGCATCATTTTTTTTCTGTTTGTGTAAACAGTTGTCACGTTAAATTAGCAGCTGAACAACTGAAAGGCACCTCTATAAACGTTTGTGTTGTAGTAGGATTTCCGTTAGGAGCAATGAGTACAACAGCTAAAGCATATGAAGCCAAACAGGCAGTAAACGATGGCGCAGATGAAATAGATATGGTGTTAAATATTGGTGCGTTAAAATCTGAAGATTTTACTACAGTAGCAGATGATATTAGTGCTGTTAAAGCTGAATTACCAAATAAGATATTAAAAGTAATATTAGAAACGTGTTTTTTAACTGATGATGAAATACGTAGGGCGAGCAAACTAGCCTTAGAAGCAGGCGCAGATTTTATAAAAACCTCAACCGGATTTGGAACAGGAGGTGCAAAAATTGAGCATGTTACATTAATGAAATCGGTAGTAAATGATGCGGTAAAAATTAAAGCTTCAGGAGGAATACGAGATGTTGAAACTGCAAGAGCCTATATAAATTTAGGTGTCAGTAGATTAGGAACATCGTCTGGTATTGCTATTGTAACCGGACAAGTGTCTGATGAAAACTATTAACTAATAAAAGACAATTATGAGTATACATATTGGTGCAAAACAAGGTGATATTGCTGAAACAATTTTATTACCAGGAGACCCATTAAGAGCAAAATGGATTGCAGAAACATTTTTTGACAACCCAGTTTGTTTTAATGAAATAAGAGGAATGTTAGGGTATACTGGCACATATAAAGGGAAACGAATATCTGTTATGGGTACGGGCATGGGCGTGCCAAGTATTTCTATTTATACACAAGAATTGATTACGCAGTTTGGCGTTAAAAATTTAATTCGTGTAGGTAGTGCGGGGTCATACCAACCAGAAATTAAAGTTAGAGATATTGTTATTGCCATGTCATCTTCATCAACTTCAGGAATAAATGAATTACGTTTTGGTGGGGCAGATTATGCACCAACGGCAAGTTTTGAGCTTTTCCGAAGCGCTTTAAAAATAGCTGAAGAAAAGCAAATAACAGTTAAAGCTGGTAACATTTTAACAAGTGATGAGTTTTATGAAGACGATATCAAATCGTATGAAAAATGGTCGAAGTTTGGGGTGTTATGTGTAGAAATGGAAACTGCAGGTTTATATACAATTGCAGCAATGCACAATGTTAACGCCTTGTCTATTTTAACCATTTCAGATTCTTTAGTGACTAAAGAAACCACCACAAGTAAAGAACGAGAAAGTACGTTTAATGAAATGATTGAAATTGCTTTAGAATTAGCTTGAATCTGATGTAACACAATTTCAACTAAATATGTACTTTTGTTGCGCACAACTTAAAAACACATACTCATGAAAATTGCAATTGGAAATGACCACGCTGGTACGGAATATAAATTTGAAATTATCAAGCTGTTAGAAGCCAGAGGAATTACGGTAACTAATTACGGTACCAATGAAAATGCAAGTGTTGATTATCCAGATTTTGTTCATCCGGTGGCTAATGATGTAGATACCCAAAAAGTAGATTTTGGTATTTTAGTATGTGGTAGTGGAAATGGCGTGTCAATGACTGCTAATAAATATGCTAATGTACGCGCAGGGTTGTGTTGGACTAAAGAAATCACGGCTTTAACGCGTCAACATAACAATGCAAATATTTTAAGTATACCAGCACGTTATACATCAATTCCTCAAGCATTAGCAATGGTAGAAACGTTTTTAGATACTGAATTTGAGGGTGGAAGACATCAAAATAGAGTGGATAAAATTGCGAAATAATAAGATAGTTGATCTTCTATAAATATTAAATCCGAGTAAACACTCGGATTTTTTTAATAAAAAAGACTTGATGATAAAAAAACTACTACTTCTATTTGTTGTTTGTATTAGCAATGTAATTACCGCGCAAGATGCACAAACAAAAAAGCTAGACGCTTTATTTGATCAAATTACCAATTTAGATAGAGCAATGGGAAGTGTATCAGTTTTTAAAGATGGTACTGAAATTTATCAACGCTCTTTTGGTTATGCAGATGTTGAAAATACCATTTTAGCCACTGAAAATACCAAATACAAAATAGGGTCTATCTCAAAAGTGTATACGGCAACGCTTATTTTAAAGTTGGTAGAAGAGGGTAAATTAAAATTAAGCACTAAGTTAAATGCATTTTTTCCTGAAATTCCTAACGCACATCAAATCACGATAAAAAACTTATTAAACCATTCTAGCGGTTTGTTCAATTATACCAAATCAAAGGTGTTTTATGATTGGGCTATAGTAGAGCATACTCAAGAGGAATTTCTTCAAAAAATAATAGAAAATGGAGTGATTTTTCAACCTAATGACCGTCATGAATATTCTAATACAAACTTTGTGTTATTAGCGTTTATAGCAGAAAAGATATATGCAAAACCGTTTAATAGCATTTTACAAGATGAACTTTTAACTCCATTAGATTTAAATCAAACTCAGGTAGGAGGAGAAATTGATATAGATAATGAAGAGTCGTATTCTTATAGAAAAACCGATGAATGGGAAAAATTTCCTACTTGGGTTATGACTAACGCCATTGGTGCCGGGTCATTAATAGCAACTCCTACAGATGTTAATAAATTTATTAATGCATTGTTTACGTATAAACTATTAGGGAAGAAATGGGTTGACAAAATGCAAAAACTGACTAAATATTACGGTTTAGGCATGTTTAGGTATACAATGCTAAATAAAGAATTTTACGGGCACTCCGGACGTATGGAAAAATTTCAATCGTTAACTCTATATAATAGCAATGATAAATTAACCTTAACCTTATGTGTTAATGCAAACACATTAGACTTTAACACGCTTGTAAAAGCTGTTGTTGCCGTACTTCAAAATACGAGTATTACCGTACCAGGGTTACAAACTATAAAATTAACGCATGCTAAAGCTATTGAAGGTGTGTATTCTGGTGAAGGTTATGCACATAAAATTAAAGTTTTTAAAGACGATAATGCTATTGTTGTACAACGTTCAGGGCAAAAAGCATATAAAACAGAAGCCATTTCAGAAACCTTATTTACGATTAAACAATTTAATGCAGAGTTCAAATTTAGTCTGGAAGACCAAAAATTAGAATTCATACAACACGGTAAAGGCTATATTCTATATAAAGAAAAAACCGACACTCCTTAAAGTACCGGTTTTAATTATTAATAATGAAATGAATTTATAAGGCCTTAGCTTCTTCAACTAATAAGGCATTATCATCAGCTAATGCTGTTGTTATAAATTGGTTGATAGCCTCATTTTTTTCTAAACCGTTTTTAAGCAGCACCCCTAAGGTAATTACCGTAGCAATTCGTGTTCCTATCTTTTTTGCTGGCGTTTCAAACAAAGGTTCTAAATCGTCATATGTCACTTCTTCTGCATATTTTAACAGTTTTGTTTTTGCCGCATCTAATTTAGGTCCTGATAAATTGGCATATTTTTTACCAATTTTTTTGATTTCATTAATTGGATTTTTTTGTGCTTGTTGCTGTGGTTTTTTATCCCCAGTATTCGTTGCCTTTTGCGTATTTGAAGCGGCTGGTTTCCATGAATCTTTTAAACCTACAGTTTTATTAAACACTAAGTTTTCAGGAGTACTTTCTGTATCTACATTAAAATACCCTAAACGTTGAAACTGAAAACGATCACCTGTTTGAGCATCTTTTAAATAAGGTTCAACAAAAGCCTCTTTGATTATTTGTAACGAGTTTGGATTTACAAAACTCATAAAATCTGTATCAGAATGACTATCTGGGGCTTCATCTAAAAACAACCTGTCATACGCGCGAACTTCTGCTTTTACAGCATGTTGTATAGACACCCAATGTAATGTGCCTTTCACTCTACGGGTACTAGCTTCTGTACCACTACCAGACCTTGAATCGGCGTCATGTGTACAATGTATTTCAGTAATTACGCCATTAGCATCTTTAACAACAGATTCTCCTTTTATAATATAAGCGTTTTTTAAACGGACTTCTTTCCCTAAAGTTAAACGGAAATATTTATTACCAGCCTCTTCTTTAAAGTCTTCACGCTCAATATATAATTCTCTTGAAAATGGTATGTCATGCGTTCCTGAGTTCTCTTGTTCAGGATTGTTTTCAGCTGTTAAGTATTCCGTTTTGTCTTCAGGATAGTCGGTAATAACAAGTTTTACAGGGTTTAACACACCCATAACTCTGGTTGCCGTTTTATTTAAATCTTCACGAATACAGAATTCTAATAATGATACATCAGTAACACTATCACGTTTTGATATTCCTGAGACTTCACTGAATTTCCTAATTGCCGCAGCGGTATATCCACGACGTCTTAACCCAGAAATTGTAGGCATCCTTGGGTCATCCCAACCTGTTACAATTCCATCTTCTACTAAACGCAACAATTTACGCTTACTCATAATGGTGTAACTTAGGTTTCTTCGTGCAAACTCACGCTGCTTAGGTCGTATATTGGCTGTATCATAGACCTGATCTAAAAACCAATCGTAAAGCTCACGATGAGGTTTAAACTCTAAGGTACAGAATGAATGAGAAATATGTTCTAAATAATCAGATTCTCCATGAGTCCAATCGTACATTGGATAAATGCACCAATCACTTCCAGTTCTATGGTGGTCTTTTTTCAAAATACGATACATGATAGGATCACGCATTAACATATTGTCAGATGCCATATCTATTTTAGCACGTAATACATAAGAACCTTCTTCAAACTCACCGTTTTTCATGCGTTCAAATAGGTCTAAATTGTCTTCAACAGAAGTGTTTCTGTATGGACTTTCAACCCCTGGCTCTTCATGAGTTCCTTTTTGTTTGGCCATCTCTTCTGCAGACAAACCGTCAACATAAGCCTTTCCTTTTTGTATTAAAAGTACAGCCCAGTCATACAATTGCTGGAAGTAATCAGAAGAATAACATTCGTTAGACCATTGAAATCCTAACCAAGCCACATCTCGCTTTATAGCATCAACATACTCTTGCTCTTCTTTAGCAGGGTTTGTATCATCAAAACGAAGGTTTACAGGCGCGTTATAACGCTGACCTAATCCAAAATTTAAGCAAATTGCTGCGGCATGACCGATATGTAAATACCCATTAGGTTCTGGTGGAAAACGAAAATGTAATTGCTCTTTTGGTAAGCCTTCATTTAAATCGTTTTCAATAATTTGCTCAATAAAATTGAGTGATTTAGTTTCTTCTGACATGGTTCAAAATTTGAAGTACAAAATTACTGAAAATGCTTTATATATTATACTCAAGCATTAGTAGTTTTTTTTACGTGTAACATGTTGATTATTAATAGAATAATTTGTATTTTAGTCAACTCCTACGAATTCTTACGTCTAAGATTATACAATATCCCACTGAAATTTATTTAAAACAATGTCTAGACTACTAGCACATTGAGAAGTTGAATTTTAACCAAATTTTAAATAAATCACGTATGAAACAACGAATTAGAACGGTATTTAGTAAACTTAAAACTCCAAATACCTGGGGAAGAGAAGACTATCAAGGAGAAACAGTTGTAAAAGTTAAAAACAAACGATTTGATAAATTCAGACCAAATGAATTTAAAAAAATGGGGTTTGTACAACGTATCATGACTAAATATGTTACTGGATTTTCTAGCAAAGATAACATTCACCACTCTTGGAGTGATTTTTCAAACACCTAAATAGAAGTGTCATTAATAGTTTAATCACACATACTAACAATAGGTTAGTATGTGTGTATTGTTGCGCAACATGTTTAAATACATAAATTATAAGTTTGGCAACATCATATAATAATAAGTACTGATAATTTATATATTAGTAATCACGGCAAAAGCAATGAATAAATCATAGAAGTCTTATGGTTTAAAAGAAAATACTATTTTAGCAATTATGCCGTTAATTACTACGATGATGAATTATTTTAGAATAGCACTATTGTTGGTGACCACATTAACTTTTGCACAAGAAAAAGTAAGTGATACACTAGCCCTGCAACAGAAAGTTAATGACACTATTACTACACCGGTAGTAAATAAATCTATAGACACGTTAAGTTTAGACGCTAACCATAATTTAACTAAAGAATCTGATTCAATAGTTAAAGACAGTTTGCCTTTAATTTTAGAGAAATTAAAAGCCAGTATTAAGGGCCAATCTGAGTTTCAATATGCAAAATCAATAGATAGTTTATGGTTGAAAGAATTGTATAATAATGAACTGTACGATTCAATTAATCACATTAGAAAAAACGTAAACGCAGATACTATTTATTATCCAGCGCTTCCGAAGGACACCCTAATTGCGCGTTTAAAAAAATTGAATGATCGCACCCCTTTTCATATTGAATACAATCCAATTTTAGAAAGTGTTATCAAGCGTTTTTTGAAGAACAGAAAAAGTTCTTTAGAGCGTTTAATGGGCTTAAGTGAATATTATTTCCCACATTTTGAATCTGAGCTTGATGCTCATAACATGCCATTAGAAATTAAATATCTAGCCATTGTAGAGTCGGCATTAAATCCGAGAGCAAAATCAAGAGTTGGCGCAACCGGGTTGTGGCAATTTATGTATGCTACGGGTAAAGAACATGGCTTAGATGTAAGTTCATATGTAGATGAACGTAGTGATTTAGATAAATCAACAAAAGCGGCATGTGAGTACTTAACTCGTGTGTATAAAATTTTTGGAGACTGGGATCTCGCGTTAGCGTCATACAATTCAGGCCCAGGAAATGTATCAAAAGCTATTAGACGTTCAGGAGGAAGTAAAAATTATTGGAATATCCGTCCGTTTTTACCTCGTGAAACTGCAGGTTACGTGCCAATTTTTCAAGCTACAATGTATGTGTTCGAATATGCAAAAGAGCATAATTTAAGACCAGAATTACCAGAACATCAGTATTTTGAAGTAGATACCATTAGGGTAAAAAAGAAAATTGCATTAAAACATGTGTCTGATTTATTAGATATTAAAATGGAAGACCTTCAGTTTATGAATCCGTCTTACAAAATGGATGTTATCCCTGTGGTTGACGGTGAAAATTATGTATTGCGTTTGCCTAAAACACATATAGGAAAATTCATTACCCATGAAAAGGATATTTATGCATATGCTGATTTAGAATTTAACAAGCGTGAAAAACCCTTGCCTGAGTTAGTAAAAACATCAAATAGAATTAGATATAAAGTTCGTTCGGGAGATTTCCTTGGAAAGATAGCCAAACGCTATGGTGTAAAAGTGAGCTCTATAAAACGATGGAACGGCTTACGATCTAACAATTTAAGAATAGGCCAGCGGTTAATAATTTATCCTAGACATCCAGATAAAGTAGTTGTCCAAAAAAGTATTAAACCTGGTGCAAAAATGACTACTAAAGGCACTTACAAGGTTCAATCAGGAGATACACTATATGGAATTGCGAAGAGATATCCGGGCGTATCTGCAGCAAATCTTGAAGCTCATAACAAGTTGTCTGGTTCTAGTTTAAAACCAGGCATGGTGTTAAAAATTCCGAAAAGTTAATTAAGGCACTACATTTGATAGTATATTTTACCGTAAACCATATTTTAAAACCACATGTTTAAATCTCATTTCACAGTAATCATCGCTTTATTAGTTTTATGTTCTTGTAAAAAAAATTCAGATACAGAAGAACGGTATTTATCGCCTTCAGGAGGAACATTAAATACTCTAACAATAGTTTCTGATGATGCCGTATGGAATGGCGCACCTGGTGATGAGGTAAGATCAATTTTTGCAGCACCAGTAATTGGTATGCCGCAAGATGAGCCTTCGTATTCATTAAAGCACATGAAACCAAAAGCGTTTCATGAGTTTGTTAAAAAGAGCAGAACGTTTATTGAATTGAAATCTGGACAGCCAAAAGGCATTAAATTTGTAAAAGATGTTTATGCAAAACCACAATTAGGAATACTTATTAGTGGTGAAACTAATGAGGACTTGATAGCGGTTTTGAAAGAAAACGCAACTAAAATGTCAGCAAAAGTCAAAGCGATTGAAATTGACTATAAAATGGCTGAAATATCTAAAAACCTTTTAGATACTGATGCTATTTCTGAAGTATTTGGTATAGATTTGTCCGTATTGTTTAGCTACAGAATTGCTAAGAAAACAGAAGATTTTATGTGGCTTAGAAAAGACATAAAAACAGGTGACATGAATTTAATGATTTATGAATTACCTTATGGTACAGTACAAAGAGATAGTACAGCTATTAGTAAAATAGTTGCAATTAGAGATTCTATTGGTAAAGCACATATACCTGGTCCGGTTAAAAACTCATATATGATTACTGAAAAATCATTTGCCCCTTATCTAGGCGCTACTTTAATTAATAATTACCAAACCCTTGAAACAAGAGGTATTTGGGATGTAAAAAATGATTATATGGCAGGACCATTTATCAATTACATTATTGATGATGAAAAAAATAACCGCCAATTAGTATTAGAAGGCTTTACTTATGCGCCACAAATAGCCAAGCGTGATTATATGTTTGAGTTGGAAGCGATAATTAAATCAATTGCAATTCACTAAATTTAGTGTGTTAGTTCAGTACTGTCTTGATGTTTTAACAAGTGAGTTAAATTCATCATCATATTTTTTTCTAATACATCATACTCACCATCACACATAAATAGTAGTTCAATTTCATATAATAATAAATCAATTTCATTGTTATTGAATTTGTGTTCTTGTGTGTAGGCTAGAATTTTTTGAAGACTTTGATAGTCATTATCTTTTGATAATTCTCTTAAGACGTCATCATAAATGTTGTTGTCAATTTTAGAAAGGATCAAATCTTTTTCTTCATCATCAAAAAAGTAATCAGCATGTGCTGAATAAAGTAGAGTGTAGGCTAAAAATTCATCATTAGTCCAATGTGTTATGGCTTGTTGCATAATAAAAAGGTTTAAAAACGTTAATAAACTAATAAAATGAGTAGAAATGGGAAGTAACAGCTAAGTTACTGATTTTTAGTAAAATACACAAGATGTAAAAACAAAAACCCCTTCATCACATAAAGATGAAGGGGTTTTTATATAAAAAGTAAAAGGACTTATATATGCTTCCCTTTTTCCCAACCGTGTTTTCCTAAGTATTGGTTTCCAGATTCTACAGCACCATCTTCTATTGAGGTTCCCATAGAGTCATTCCAACGGTTCAAGTATCCAAATAATGAAATGACCCCTAACATTTCTACAATTTCACCTTCATCCCAATGTTTATGTAATTCTGCTTGAATGTCTGCATTAACATTATTAGGTACCACAGAAGCAGCCAATGAAAAATCTAATGCAGCACGTTCAGCATCAGAAAATGCAGGGTGTGTTTTATAGTCCCAAATGTTATCTAATTGTTCTTGTTCTGCACCGTAACGTTCAGCAGCCCTGATGGCGTGAGCTTGACAATATCTACACCCTGTAGCATTACTACTTACCCAAGCAATCATTCGTTTTAGAGCAGAGGTTACACGACCTTCATTTGCCATTACAGCTTTATTTAAGTTTATAAAAGCTTTAGATATGGCGGGTCTGCGTTGCATAGTTAATACTGAGTTTGGGCAAAACCCAAGAGTTTCATTAAAAAACGCAGCAAGTTCTTGAGTTTCTAAGTCATGATCTGCTGGTAATGGCGTTACTAATGGCATATGTATTATTTTTTAAGTTAATAAATTATGAATGCCTAAAGTACAGTTTCTATAAGTATTTTGCAATATGCATTCTGTATAAATAATGCAGATTGTGTACATTTACAATTGTTGATTTTTAAACAAATTAAAATGGATAAGAATACAGTTAAAACCTATTGGAAAGGTGACATGACTTTTGAATCTACTAACCCAGGAGGAGACATTGTTATGGATGCTTCAAAAGAGATTGGTGGTAATGATGCAGGATTGCGCCCTAAAGCTATGATGTTGTCTTCTTTGGCAGGATGTTCAGGAATTGATATCGCCATGTTGGCTAAAAAAATGAAAGTGGACATGGATACTTTTGATATCGTTATTGAAGCTGAGTTAACAGATGAGCATCCAAGATATTATAATAAGGTAGCTTGTGAATATAACTTTTATGGTACTGATTTAAATGAGAAGAAAATTCAAAAAATAGTCGATTTGTCTGTTGATAAATACTGTGGTGTTATGGTAATGTTCAGACAATTTGCAGAGGTGACCATAGCTATTAATTATCATAATTCGTAAACTATGAATTCCGAAAATTATTTAGCCATTAATAAAGAATCATGGAACAAACGCACCCAACATCATGTAGATTCTGACTTTTATGATATGGAAGGGTTTAAAGCGGGGCATACATCTTTAAACAAGATTGAGTTAGATTTATTAGGCGATGTAAAAGGTAAACGCATTTTACATTTGCAATGCCATTTTGGTCAAGATAGCTTGTCATTAGCTAGAATGGGAGCAAAAGTAACAGGAATTGATTTGTCTGATACCGCCATAGCAAAGGCTATTGCGTTAAATGAAGAATTGAATTTAGATGCTAACTTTATAGTGTCTGATGTGTACGATTTACCAAATAATTTACAAGGGAAATTCGATATAGTTTATACGTCTTATGGTGTGATTGGTTGGTTGCCAGATATGGATAAGTGGGGACAAATAATATCTCAATTTTTGAAACCAAATGGGAGATTTGTGTTTGTGGAATTTCACCCAAATGTGTGGATGTATGATGACGATTTTAAAACTGTTAAGTATAATTATTTTAAATCTGATCCTATAATAGAAGAAGAACAAGGTACTTATGCCAATAAAGATGCTCAAGCAGAATTTAAGTATGTGTGTTGGAATCATGGCTTAAGTGAGGTCATGTCTGGCTTACTGTCAAATAAATTAACAATTACTGATTTTAAAGAATACAACTACTCTCCATACGATTGTTTTTTACACACGAAACAGATAGGAGAGAAAAAATACCAAATAGAACCCTTCGGTAATAAAATGCCTTTGTGCTATTCTATAGTTGCACATAAAAACTAAATTTCACCTATGCGTTGGACTATAAAACCCTTACCAGAATCTCATAAAATTACTCACCTTCAAAAAGTTTTAGGGGTCAATCACATTATTGCAACATTGTTGGTACAACGCGGAATTGAAACTTTTGAGCAAGCTAAAGCGTTTTTCAGACCTGAATTAACCCACTTGCACGATCCGTTTTTGATGAAAGATATGACCGAAGCTGTAGCGCGTATTGAACAAGCTATTGCTCAAGGTGAAAATATTATGGTTTATGGCGATTATGATGTAGATGGGACTACGGCAGTGGCGTTGGTAGCCACATATTTAAAAACAATTTATCCGAATATTGCAACCTACATTCCAGATCGTTATGCAGAAGGTTATGGAGTGTCTTATAAAGGCATAGACTACGCTTCTGACAATGACATCAGTTTAATTATAGCGTTAGATTGCGGGATTAAAGCTGTAGATAAAGTGGCTTATGCTAAAAATAAAGCCATTGATTTTATCATTTGTGATCATCATAGGCCAGGGAATGTATTGCCGAAAGCTGTAGCGGTGTTAGATCCAAAAAGAGAGGATTGTAACTACCCTTATGATGAGTTGAGTGGTTGTGGTGTAGGCTTTAAACTGATACAAGCTTTAGGTACAAATAGAAACCAATCTATAGAAGATTTTATACCGTATTTAGATTTAGTTGCAACAAGTATAGCTGCTGATATTGTATCAATAACGGGTGAAAATAGAATATTAGCTCATTATGGCTTAAAAGTCATTAATTCAAACCCAAGACCGGGTATTAAAGCCTTTACTAAAAACAGTACAAAGAAAGAATTATCTATTACAGATGTTGTGTTTCAGATTGCTCCAAAAATTAATGCAGCAGGACGTATTAAACACGGCAATCATGCGGTAAGTTTATTGTCTGAATTAGATGATACTACGGCAATTCTGTTTGCATCAGAAATTGATGCTTATAATACAGAACGTAAAGAGCTGGATAAACACATTACAAAAGAAGCTTTACATCAAATAAAAGTAAATAAAGAAGAAGAGCGATTTACAACCGTTGTGTATCATGAAAATTGGCATAAAGGGGTTATTGGTATTGTCGCATCGAGATTGATAGAGGAGTATTACCGCCCGACCTTAGTTTTTACAAAAAGTGGTGATAAGTTGGCTGCTTCTGCACGTTCTGTAAAAGGGTTTGATGTGTATAATGCTCTAGAACAATGTTCAGATCATATAGAGCAATTTGGCGGTCATAAGTATGCTGCTGGGCTAACATTACTTCCGGAAAATTTTGAGGTGTTTAAGACAAAGTTTGAAGAGGTTGTAAAATCAACTATAGATGAACGTTTATTAACCCAAGAAGTTACCATAGATTTGAAAATATCATTAGAAGACATTGATACTAAACTGATGCGTATACTCAAACAAATCGGCCCATTTGGCCCACAAAACATGCATCCTGTTTTTATGAGTGAACAGTTGCAAGATACGGGCTACGGCAAGTGTGTTGGTGAAGACGATAAACATTTACGTTTTACTGCCAAACACGCCAATTCAAATCCTATAGTTGGTATTGGTTTTGGCTTGGGTAAAAAATTAAGTACAATTACCAATAAAAAATTATTTAGTACTGCTTATGTGATTGATGAAAATGAATGGCAAGGTAATGTGAGTTTGCAATTAATGGTGAAGGATATCAAATAAGAGTTACTTATTTTCTTTCAACTCTAATACTTCTCCATTAAATTCGCCGTAGGTGTAATAGTTTATCCAATCTCCTAAATTGATGTACTGTGAGTTTTGGGCAATATCAACTGTCATTGGTAAATGACGATGTCCAAACACAAAATAATCATAATGGTGTTGTGCTTGTTTGCGTTTGCAATACTGTACTAACCATTCTTTGTCTTCACCTAAAAACTTCGCATCATCATCACCTGAAATGAGTTTGTTTTTAACCGACATGTATTGAGCTAATTTGACTCCTAAATCTGGATGAAGCCAACGAAATAACCATTTAGAAAACGAATTAGTAAACACTTTTTTCATGCGTTTATAGCCTTTGTCATCTGGCCCTAGACCATCACCATGACCAATTAAGAAGGTTTTGTTGTTGATGCTAAACTCTTGTGGTTTATGAAATACAGGAATATTGAGTTCTTTTTCAAAATAATCATTCATCCATAAATCATGATTACCAACAAAAAAATAGATAGGAATACCACTATCGCTAATTTCAGCTAACTTCCCAAGTGTACGTACAAAACCTTTTGGAACAACAGTGTTGTATTCAAACCAAAAATCAAATAAATCGCCTAATAAAAATAGGGCTCCAGCATCATGTTTTATAGCATCTAACCAAGCTACAAATTTTTGTTCTCGAGGTTTACTTGCTTCAAAAGTAGGTGCGCCTAAATGATTGTCTGATGAAAAATAGACTTTCTTTCCTTCGGGTATATGTAATGTGAATTTAGACATTATCACTAGCGTACCACTCTGCAAAAGAGGTTTCGGTTTCTGAAAGTTTTAACGAGTGAAGTTGGATATTCTGTGGCAAACGTGCTTTGATTTTTTCGGCAAAATCAATAACCATATTCTCGCTTGTAGGCTGATAATCTACTAAAATTACACTGTGGCCTCTGTCTATTAATTCTTTAGCCAACTCTAAATGAGGTGTGTTTTTATTAAATACTGTAGCGTGATCAAATAGGTCTACGATTTCTTCTTTCACCACTTTTTTTAAATCACCAAAATCGATAACCATTCCGAGCTTTACTTCTCCAACTTTCGTAATAGGCTGCCCAATAACAGTTACAGCTAATTTATAGCTGTGGCCATGAACATTTTTACACTTTCCATCATAGCCATATAAGGCATGGCCCGTTTCAAAAGAAAATAATTTCGTGATGCGTATGTTACTCATAAAGGTAATTTTGTTGTACAAAACTACGCAATTTTAAATTGCTATGATAGTGTTTAAAAAATAGGTGGTTATAATGTACAAAAAAGCAGAAATGTAATCATTTCTGCTTTTTTACTTTTAATAAGTTTCTTTACATTGGGGTGTAAAGTTGATTTGGGGTCAAACTTTTATCGAGAAACAGAATTTTTTTGGGGAATTTTGTTTTTCTCTACAGTAAATATAGCATCTCTTTTGAGATAATTTACACAAATTGTTGTGAAGTGTTCGTTTTTTGTTGCGTAGTAAAAGCAAGGAACTATTGAGTAATCGTTATCAATTGCGTTATTATATTGATAATATGCCTTAAGCCCTGAGAATTTAATAGATTATTCATTTTTTAAATTGTAACTTTAGTAACTCCTTTTTTAATTAACAACAATGGTTATGCAGCTACTTAATTTGTTTTTCCCTAATGTTTGTGTAGGCTGTAAAAATGTATTAGCCACACAAGAGCAAGTATTATGTGTGCATTGTTTGCATGATTTGCCAGTTACAAACTTGCATGTTAATGATTCAAAATTAATTAAGAAGGTGTTTTATGGCGTTGTGAATTTTCAACATGCCACTGCCCTGTTTTATTATCCTAAAAAAGGACCTGTGCGCCAAATGATACATCATTTAAAATATAAAAATCAAAAGCACATTAGCGCATACCTAGGGAAATGGCTGGGAACGGAATTAACATCTAATAATCATTATAACACTATTGATGTTGTTATTCCTGTACCATTACATCGTAAGCGAATGAGGCAACGCGGGTATAATCAAGTAGAAGGTTTTGCTAAAGAATTGGCGCAAAGTTTGAATGCAGACTATAGTGACAACATTTTGTTGAGAAACAAAAATACCAGCACACAAACACTTAAAAACCGACTAACACGTTGGAGAAATGTGCAAACTATATTTGAAGTTTCTGACACTCAAAGTCTACAAGACAAACATATTTTATTAGTTGATGATGTCATTACTACAGGAGCCACAATAAAAGCATGTGCAAAAGAATTACAACGCATCAACAATGTTAAATTAAGTTTAGCGGTTATGGCTTATACGCTATAAAATAACTGTAGTTTAATACTAACGTTACATAGAACATCCTATAGATATTTAGTTTTACCGTGTAGTTTTGAATAAAAATTATAATGAGTTTATTTGGGTAAAAGCAACGTGTAATGCGTTGCTTTTTTTATAGGATTCAATTTAATAGACTTAGATTGACAAATGATTAAATATATTGTTACTTTGTAGCTTGTTGTAGCAATTAGAATTTCATGAAAAAATTAGACCTAATTATAGTAGCAGTTTTATGCGTTTGTATAATAAGTTGTGCTAAAAAAGGACGTCCTTCTGGCGGACCTAAAGATATCACTCCTCCAAAAATGGTAATTGCCACACCAGAAAATTATAGTACTAATTTTTCAGAAAATGAAATTAAAATACTGTTTAATGAGTATGTGAAATTAAATGATATTAATAAACAATTAATTATTTCACCGCCATTAAAAATCAAACCTTTAATAAGTCCGCAATCTGGTGCAAGCAAGTATGTGAAGATTAAAATTTATGATACGCTACAACCCAATACCACTTACTCCTTTAATTTTGGTAAGAGTATAGTTGATAATAATGAAGGGAATCCGTATCAATATTTTAAATACGTATTTTCTACAGGAGAAACGATAGATTCATTACAGTTAAACGGAAGTGTAAGAGACGCCTTAGCAAAAACTACGGATGATTTTGTATCTGTAATGTTATATGAAATAGATTCTACTTATACAGATTCTACAGTATATAATACACCACCACGATATATTACAAACACCTTAGACAGTGCAACCACATTTCAATTTGAAAATTTAAAAGCTGGAACATATCAGTTATTAGCTTTAAAAGAAGAGTCGGATAATTTTATGTTTAATCAGAAAACAGATAAAATAGCGTTTAAAGAAGAGTTGATTACTGTACCTAGTAAGGAGTCTCATGAGCTGTTACTGTTTAAAGAAATTGAAAACTATAAAGCTTTAAGGCCAAAACATGAGCGATTAAACAGGATTAAGTTTCGTTATGAAGGGCAGGCAGTTGAACCAATAGGTATCCAACTTATTTCAGATGCAAATATAAGGTCTATGGTCACAAAACCGATTGATAATGATACGTTAAACTATTGGTTCAAACCAAGTTTAGAAGTTGACTCTTTGAAGTTCATCATGCGTCATGAACAACAAATAGATACGTTTAAAGTACGTATGCGAAAAAAAGTGAAAGCAGATTCACTATCATTTAAACCTGTAACGAGAGGCTTAACTCTTGATGGCGATTATCAAATTTCATCAACAACTCCAATAAGTCAAATTGACAACGCAAAAATTAATGTTTTAAATCAAGATTCTATTGCGTTGCCATTTACAACATCCATAGAAAAACTAACAAACATTATCAATTTAAAATTTGAAAAAGCAGAAAATGAAAAGTATACAATCAATATTCTGCCTGAAGCATTTACAGACTTTTTTGAAGCGACTAATGACACGTTAGTTTACAGAACAACTACCAAGAAATTGTCTGCATATGGTAATATTAAAGTCACTCTTAATAATGCGCCAAAAACGCCTTTAATTGTTCAGCTGGTAACTAGCAAAGGTGAAGTAAGCTATGAGAAGTTTGGTACAGGGGTCACTGTTTTTGATTTTGTAAATGTAGACCCATCAACGTATAATTTGCGTGTTATTTTTGATGACAATAACAACCAAAAATACGACACTGGTCATTATTTAAAAAAGCTGCAACCAGAGCGGGTATCTTATCATCCAGATGCTATAGAAATTAGAGCAAACTGGGATGTTGAAGAACGGTTTACACTAAAGTAAATTGATCTCTATCATTTAAAAAGTTAAACTTTTTGCGTACCGTTTGCAGCTCTGTTTTAGAGAGCTTAACCGTAACACAGGTTTCTAGATGTTCAGATATTGGGCTCAATTCATTGCCCAACGCATCTAGAACAATTGAGTTTCCAGAATAGGTATTGTTATTAGGGTCTGTACCCACTCTATTTACACCAACTACATAACTCATGTTTTCAATTGCGCGAGCTTTTAAAAGGGTGTTCCAGGCATTAACTCTTGGTGTTGGCCAATTAGCAACATAAATGAGAACATCATAATGTTGAGTGTTTCTTGACCATACAGGAAAACGCAAATCGTAACATATTAAAGGGCAAATACGCCAATTCTTATATTCAATAATTACTTGAGAAGTGGTGTTATTATATTGCATATGCTCTCCGGCTAAAGTAAACAAATGACGTTTGTTGTACTGTTGAATAGTGCCGTTTGGCTGCACAAACACAAACCTATTATAATAGGCATTGTTTTCAGAAATGATAAGGCTTCCACAAATTGCCGCTTGTTGTTCTTTAGCAATGTTTAGCATCCAATTAATTGTAGCACCATCCATTGATTCTGCTAGATGTTCGGGTTGCATAGCAAAACCTGTGGTAAACATTTCAGGAAGAATAATTATATCACTTTGTGTTTTTAAGGCTGAGATTTTCTTTTCAAAATTAATTCTGTTTTGTTGAGGGTTTTCCCACTCTAAATCTGACTGGATATAAGTTACTGAAAGCTGCTCTGCCATTGTTTCTAATTTTGTAGATTGTTACGTTATAAAAATACTTAATTTTATAGACTAATCTACTCTTCAAAAAATGCAAAAAACTAAACTTATAATTTTTGATATTGACGGCACATTAATCGATAGTGTGTCTGGATATCATGAGGTCATTGTTAAAGCGATGCATTCTGTGGGTATTTGTGACGTAGATACCAACTTTAATGCCTTGAAACATCATACTGATAGTTATGCGTTAAAATATAATTATGAGAAGTTTTTTTCTAAATCCATGCCTTTAGCATTACTTGATGATTTTGAAAATCAGATTGTGAGGTATTTAAAATCACAACCAAAAACTACAGCTATTTCTGGTGCTAAAGACTTATTAGAAGCTTTAGAGTTAAGTGAATATGCCATTGCGTTTGCAACGGGATCTTTACCAGAATCAGCAATTTATAAAATGAAATCTGCCGGATTACCAATGAATATAAATGTGTTGTCAACTTCAAAAACGAGTTTTAGTAGAGAAGGATTTGTACTTGAAGCCATTGAAAAAGCAAAATCACATTATAGCGTTGCCGATTTTGATCAGATTATTTCTGTAGGTGATGGCCTTTGGGATTTAAAAACGGCCCAGAATTTACACTTAGACTTCATAGGTATTGGTGCCGCTAATAAAGCTATTATGTTGGCCAATGGCATGCAGCATTGGTTTGAACATTTTGAATCGTTTCAAGTTCCTGTATTTGAAATACATTAGATGTCTTTTATAGCAGAAGTAATTTTATATGGAATTGATAATTTCTGATGCTTTTTGTAGTGTGTCTTCAGTTTTTGCAAAACAGAATCGCAACACCTTATGATCCGCCTTATCGTCATTAAAAACTGACATAGGAATGCTTGCTAACTTATAGTCTATTGTAAGTCGTTTAGCAAAGTCTACATCATTTTCATCAGTAATGGCACTAAAGTCTAACACCTGAAAGTAGGTGCCTTTTGATGGCGTGATTTTAAAACGCGACGTTTTGATGAGGTTCAAAAAAGTATCTCGTTTTTTTTGATAAAAACTAGGCAACTCTAAATAATGTTGCGGTGTGTTGATATACTCAGCAATAGCTACTTGCATAGGATGATTCACGCAAAACACATTAAACTGATGCACTTTCTGAAATTCTTGCATTAAATACTCTGGCGCACAACAATAGCCTAATTTCCATCCGGTATTGTGAAACGTTTTACCAAAAGACGCCACAATAAAACTTTGTGCTTTTAAAACCGGAAATAAGCAGGCGCTTTGGTGGTGTTCGTCATCAAAAATAATATGTTCATACACTTCATCGCTTAATACTATTATGTCAGTTCCTGTAACTAATTGTTGCAATTGTAGCATATCATTTTTAGACCATACCGTACCACTTGGGTTGTGTGGTGTATTAATGATAATCATTTTAGTGTTGCTAGTAATTTTTGAGGCCACCTCATTCCAGTCTACACTATAAGTGGGTGTTTCTAATTGTACAGAAATTGTTTTCCCGCCATTTAAGGCGATTGTAGGCTCATAACAATCATATGCAGGCGTGAACACAATAACCTCGTCATGTGGTTTGATAAATGCAGAAATAATGGTGTAAATGGCTTGTGTAGCCCCTGCTGTTACGGTTATTTCAGATTTTGGATTGTATGTGGTTTGGTATAACTGCTTAAATTTACCAGCAATGGCTTCACGTAATTCCATAGCTCCAGCCATAGGCGCATATTGATTATACTCAGAGTTCATCGCTTTAGTCACCAATTCTAATAATTTAGGGTCACTTTTAAAATTAGGAAAGCCTTGAGATAAATTGATGGCATCATGTTGCTGAGCTAAAGCACTCATTACTGAAAATATTGAGGACTCTACATGTGGAAGTTTAGATTTGAAGTTAAATGTGTTCATAAGTCAAAAAAAGCAGTTGAATTTTAAAAGTACGGAAATCAAAAAACCCAAGCAATAATTGTGCTTGGGTTTTTGTTATATGATGTTTGATAAATTATTACCCTTTCAAACTTGCTTTCATAAATTCAGAGTTCATACGAGCAATGTTTTCTAAAGAAATTCCTTTAGGACATTCAATTTCACAAGCTCCTGTATTGGTACAGTTACCAAAGCCTTCTAAATCCATTTGAGCAACCATGTTTTGCACACGTTCTGTTGCTTCTACACGCCCTTGTGGTAATAAGGCATATTGACTTACTTTAGCACCTACAAATAACATAGCCGATGAGTTTTTACACGTTGCTACACAGGCACCACAACCAATACAAGTTGCTGCATCCATAGCGTCGTCTGCGTCTTGTTTAGGAATTGGAATAGCGTTGGCATCTTGCGTGTTTCCAGACGTGTTTACAGAAATAAACCCTCCTGCTTGTTGAATACGTTCAAAAGATGTTCTGTCTACTACTAAATCTTTTATTACCGGAAAAGCAGTTGCTCTAAATGGCTCAATAGTAATTGTATCACCATCTTTAAACATACGCATGTGTAACTGACAAGTTGTTACGCCTCTATCAGGTCCATGAGCTTCACCGTTAATGTACATTGAGCACATCCCGCAAATTCCTTCACGACAGTCATGATCAAAAGCTACAGGCTCTTCACCAGCGTTAATTAATTGCTCATTTAAAACATCCATCATTTCTAAAAATGACATATGCTCTGAAATATCGGTAACTTTATAATCGACCATTTGACCTTTGTCATTTGCGTCTTTTTGTCTCCAAATTTTTAGTGTTAAATTCATAATGTCAATTTTATTTATATGAACGTTGTTTTAATTCAATATCGTTAAACTCTAATTGTTCTTTATGTAAAACGGCGTCTGCTGGTTCTCCTTTATACTCCCAAGCAGCAACATAAGCATAATTTGCATCGTCACGCTTTGCTTCTCCTTTTTGTGGGCCGTCAGTTTCTGCAGATTCTTCTCTAAAGTGTCCTCCACAAGATTCATTTCTGTTTAAAGCATCTTTAGCAAATAACTCTCCTAGCTCTAAGAAATCAGCTACTCTACCAGCCTTTTCTAATTCAGGGTTCATTTCATTTGCATTTCCTGGTACTTTAACATCTTTCCAGAATTCTTCACGAATAGCTTTTATGTCTGCCATTGCTTCAGTAAGTCCTTTTTCATTACGAGCCATACCTACTTTATCCCACATGATTTTTCCTAATTTCTTATGGAAATAATCTACAGATTTTGTTCCGTTATTATTGATGAAGAAGTTGATACGATCTTTAACGTCTTTTTCAGCTTGATCAAATTCAGCTGTATCTGTTGGAATTTTTCCTGTACGGATATCATTAGATAGGTAATCACCAATAGTGTATGGTAATACAAAATACCCATCTGCTAGACCTTGCATTAAAGCCGAAGCTCCTAAACGGTTAGCACCGTGATCTGAGAAGTTAGCTTCACCAATGGCGTAGCATCCTTCAATAGTAGTCATCAAGTTGTAATCTACCCAAATACCTCCCATTGTGTAGTGAGTTGCTGGGTAAATCATCATAGGAGTTTTATATGGATTTTCATCTACGATTTTCTCGTACATCTGGAATAAGTTACCATATTTTGCTTCAACGATAGCTTGCCCTAACTCATATACTTTATCTGCAGAAGGATTAGCAATTCCTTTTAATTTTGCTTGTTCTTTACCGTAACGTTCAATAGCCGATTTAAAATCTAAGTAAACCGCTTC
>JBMYYK010000004.1:0-94502 GCA_049609325.1 Flavobacteriaceae bacterium
AGCTTGTATATACCCAAAAGACATTCAGCGCATCACAGGGCGTAGTGAACGTTATGGACGCAAGTTATTAAATGATATCAAGAACTTTTTAGACAAAGAACCTCATCAATTTGTTACTATCAATGATTTTTCAGAATATTCTGGAATAGAAATTGAAATCATTAATCTGTATATTAATTAGTTATAAAATCACTTCCATAAATCATAAAATTTGCGTAAATTTATGTTGCTTTGTATGTATAAGGTTTTTATATTTTTACCTCTTTTGTATAAAGCAATTCAAAACGAAAGTTCATATCATTAAAGTTACCTATTCGGTTACCTCAAAAAGGAAACAACTTGTAACTAATTGATAATTAAAGACATTAGAGTGGTAGTTACAATCCTGCCACCCCGACTGAAATATCAAAAAAGCCTTACTTTATTTAAGTGAGGCTTTTTTTTGTAACTATAAAACAAAACTATAATGCGAGTTCAAGATCTAGTAGGGGAGTATACTATAATTGGTAAAAACCAAGATAATACTGATGTGAATTATAAAGGTGTTTTGAATTTGTATTTAGATGATAATTTTAGAATTATAGCGCAATGGTTAATTAATGGTGAGCAAAAACAAACTGGCGAAGGCTTTTTTAAGGATAATATATTGGTAATTAACTTCAATTACCTTGGAGTAGATTTTAATATGTATAAAGGTGTAGTAGTCTACCGTTGTTTAACAACAGGAATATTAGATGGATTTTGGTCTGAGGAATATGGTAATCCGTTATATTTAGGCGAAGAACGCTGTTTTAAAATTACAAAAGACCATCAAACGTTAGATTAGAGACAGATGAATTTATCGCGAAAAAACAAAACCCCATGGCCTACAAAAGACGCAATGACGCAGGTTTATGATATGAATCTATGGGGAGGTGATGCGCATGAGTTTTATTCAGGAGAAGGGTCGCATCTAACAAAATTTGTAGCCCCATATATAACTGTAGTGCAATCTTTTTTACAATCGTTTTCAAATCCATTAACAGTTTGTGATTTGGGCTGTGGCGATTTTAATATAGGTAAAGAATTAGTAAAGTACAGTAAAAACTATATAGCAGTTGATATAGTTGAGAACTTAATTATACGTAACCAAACACGTTTTAAAGATGAAAATTTAGAGTTTAAATGTATCGATATTGCTAAAGACCAATGGCCTAAAGGGAATTGTGTGATACTAAGGCAAGTGTTACAACATTTGTCTAATAATGAAATTGCAAGTATAGTATCAAAACTAACAGAATATAAATATGTGATTTTAACCGAGCACCTTCCACAAGACGATTTTATTGCAAATACTGATATTATTTCCGGGCAAGGTATTAGGTTAAAAAATAACAGTGGGGTTAATATTTTAGCAGAACCATTTAATGTGAAGGTAAACGATGTTCAGGAGCTTTTGGCCATACCTTTAGATAACAATAAAGGAATAATAAAAACATATTTATATACCTGTTTTTAAAAATAAATTGCCAATTATTTGGATAATGATAAAATAATTAGAAATATTTGTCGAAACAAAAACAGACATGGCTTTTATTCAATTACATCATCATCATTTTCATATTTGCACTCAAGCGAACTGAAGATGTATTGAATAAAATCAAATAAATATATTTTAAAACCCGCTTGAGTAAATCAAGCGGGTTTTTTAGTTATTACTAATTTTCTTTACCGATTTACTCAAGTACCATTATAAACACAACATGAGTAAATTAAGAATAGCAATTCAAAAATCAGGACGATTAAATCAAGACTCCTTACAATTATTAAAAGACTGTGGAATTTCAATTGACAACGGAAAAGATCAATTAAAGGCCTCAGCAAGTAACTTTCCATTAGAAGTTTTTTATCTAAGAAACGGTGATATTCCTCAATACCTGAAAGATGGTGTAGTTGACATCGCAATTATAGGGGAAAATGTCTTGATAGAAAAAGGAGATGGTATCAGTATAGTTGAGCGCTTAGGCTTTTCAAAATGTAAAGTGTCATTAGCGATACCGAAGTCTGAAGATTATACAGGAATGTCTTATTTTCAAAACAGACGTATTGCTACATCATATCCTAATACAGTAAAGAAGTACTTGTCAGAAAAAGGAATATCAACACAAATTCACATCATTAACGGGTCTGTTGAAATTGCCCCTAATATTGGTTTAGCCGATGGTATTTGTGATATCGTGTCTAGTGGATCTACACTATTCAAAAACAACTTAAAAGAAGTAGAAGTACTGTTAACTTCTGAAGCGGTTTTGGCATTATCACCAAAAATAAATGATAATGTTCAAGAGGCACTAAATCAGTTACAGTTTAGAATTCAATCAGTTTTAAAAGGTCGTAACTCTAGATATGTATTGTTAAACGCCCCTAATGAAAAATTAGAAGCAATAATAAATATTTTACCTGGTATGCGTAGCCCTACTGTATTACCGTTAGCTGAAAAAGGGTGGAGCTCAGTACACTCAGTAATGAATAAAAATGAATACTGGGAAGTAATTCATGAATTAAAAAATAAAGGAGCAGAAGGGATATTAGTTTGCCCAATTGAAAAAATGGTACTATAAATTAAGATATGATGAACGTAATAGAATTAAACGCAACTAATTGGAAGTCTTTATTAGAACGTCCTACAAAATCAGTTGAAGATATAGAGAATACTGTAGATCAAATTTTTAAAGACGTGGCTTTAAATGGCGATAAAGCAGTTGAACGTTATACGTCAATTTTTGATGGTGTTACACTTGAAAACAATACAGTAAGTCAACAAGAAATAGACAAAGCAGAAACACGAGTTTCAGATGAATTAAAAGATGCTATTCAGTTAGCAAAAAATAATATTGAAACGTTTCACGCTGCACAAAAAACAGAAAAAGTAAGTATAGAAACAACGCCTGGTGTTTTATGTTGGCAAGAAAAAAGAGCAATTGATAAAATAGGATTGTATATACCAGGAGGTACAGCACCACTATTTTCTACAGTATTAATGTTAGCCGTTCCTGCAAAAATTGCAGGCTGTAAAGAAATAGTGTTGTGCTCACCTCCTGATAAAAGTGGTAATATTAATCCGGCAATTTTATACACTGCACAATTATGTGGTGTCACTAAAATTTACAAAGTTGGTGGTATTCAGGCTATAGCAGCAATGACATTCGGAACTACAACCATCTCAAAAGTGTCTAAAATATTTGGTCCGGGAAATCAATTTGTAACTGTTGCTAAACAATTGGCTACAAAATTCGGTATTGCCATCGATATGCCTGCGGGACCTAGTGAGTTACTTGTTGTTGCTGATGCTTCAGCAAACCCAGCTTTTGTGGCGTCAGATTTATTAAGTCAGGCAGAACACGGTGCAGACAGTCAAGTTGTATTAGTGTCTGATTCAAAAGAAGTGATTGATAAAGTGCTTAATGAAGTAGCAATACAAACTGAAGCATTACCAAGAAAAAATGTAGTTGAAAAAGCTTTAAAAGCTTCACGAGCAATTTTAATTGAAAGTAGTGATGATGCTTTAGGATTTATAAATGATTATGCACCTGAGCACCTAATAATATCAACAAATAACGATGAGTTTTTTGTAAATGGTATTACAAATGCAGGATCAGTGTTTATTGGAGCATATACTCCAGAAAGCGCTGGAGATTATGCTTCTGGTACAAATCACACTTTACCTACAAATGGTTATTCTAAAGCATACTCAGGGGTGAATTTAGATAGCTTTACCAAAAGCATCACCTTTCAAAACATATCGCAACAGGGTATTCAGAATATTGGTAATGCCATAGAGTTAATGGCTGAAGCTGAAGGTTTACAGGCTCACAAAAATGCAGTAACATTAAGATTAAATAGTTTAAAGTAATGAGTGTGTTAAGTTTAGTTAGAGATAATATCAAAAATATCACGCCGTATTCATCTGCACGTGATGAATTTACAGATTTTGATACAGAAATGGTGTTTTTAGATGCAAATGAAAACCCGTTTGAAACCAACGTAAATAGGTATCCCGATCCGCAACAGCAATCCGTGAAGCAATTACTGTCTAAGCAAAAAAATATTTCAACAGAACATATTTTATTAGGTAATGGAAGTGATGAAGTATTAGATTTGTTATTTCGTGCGTTTTGTGAACCAAATAAAGATAACATTATCACATTACCTCCAACTTACGGAATGTATAGCGTGTTGGCAAATATCAATGCAGTAGCTACAAAAGAAGTCACATTAACATCAGATTTTCAACCTGCTGTTGTGCAAATTTTAGCTCAAGCAGACGCAAATAGTAAACTATTGTTTTTGTGTTCGCCAAATAACCCAACAGGTAATAATTTTAATGCTTTTGAAGTTGAAAACTTGTTGAATAGTTTTGAAGGTATTGTGGTTATTGATGAAGCATATATTGATTTTTCAGAGACAAAGAGTTGGTTAGACCGCTTGGAAGAGTTTCCAAACTTAGTCATTACACAGACTTTATCTAAAGCTTATGGAATGGCGGGAATTCGTTTAGGAGTTTGTTATGCTTCTGCAGAAATTATATCTGTTTTAAATAAAATTAAGCCTCCGTATAATGTTAATCAACTTACACAGTCTAGTGCCATTGAACGTTTGACTAATTACGATAAAGTTCTTCAGGAAATTGCATTAATTAAAAAGGAACGTCAGCTTTTAATAAACTCATTACTGCAAATTGATTATATTACTACAATTTATCCTTCAGATGCAAATTTTGTTCTTATAAAAGTTGATGATGCAACAAAACGATACAACCAACTAATTGAGAAAGGTATTGTAATTAGAAATAGAACAAGTCAGTTGTTATGTGATAACTGTTTAAGGGTTACGGTAGGAACAAAAGAAGAAAACAATAAATTAATTGATGTGCTAAAAACATTATAAAATGAAAAAAGTATTATTCATAGATAGAGATGGAACTCTAATAAAAGAACCAGCAGATGAGCAAACAGATTCATTTGAAAAATTAGTGTTTTATCCGAAAGTGTTTCAAGGGTTAAGTAAAATAGCGAAAGAACTTAACTTTGAGCTAGTATTGGTTACAAATCAAGATGGATTAGGTACAGAGGTATATCCAGAAAATACATTTTGGCCAGTACATAATTTCGTCATGTCAACTTTAGCTGAAGAAGGAATTGTTTTTGAAGAAGAAATTATTGATAGAACATTTGCTAAAGACAACTTACCAACAAGAAAACCAAACACTGGCTTGTTAACAAAGTATTTTTCTGAAGAATATGATTTAGAAAACTCGTTTGTAATTGGAGATCGATTAACCGATGTAGAATTGGCTAAAAACTTAGGAGCACAAGGAATTTACATCAATGATGAAACCTTTTTAGGAACTGATGAAATTACTGTAAAGCGTGAAGAATTAGACGCTTATATTGCTTTAGAAAGTAACGATTGGAACGCCATATATGAGTTTTTAAAACTCCAAGATCGTACCGCTTCAATTGTAAGAAATACCAATGAAACTAAAATTAAAATTGATTTAAATTTAGACGGTACCGGTAAAAGTACTATCAATACCGGAATTGCATTTTTTGATCACATGTTAGATCAAATTGCTCGTCACGGTCAAATGGATTTGATTATAGATGTTAAAGGTGATATAGAGGTTGATGAACACCACACTATTGAAGATACAGCCATAGCGTTAGGTGAAGTGTTTGCAGAGGCTTTAGGAAATAAATTAGGTATAGAACGTTATGGATTTTGTTTGCCAATGGATGACTGTTTAGCTCAGGCTGCAATTGATTTTGGAGGTAGAAACTGGATGGTATGGGATGCAGAATTTAACCGTGAAATGATAGGTAAAATGCCAACAGAAATGTTTTTCCACTTTTTCAAATCATTTACAGATGGCGCAAAATGTAACTTGAATATCAAGGCAGAAGGCACAAATGAACACCACAAAATAGAGGCGATTTTTAAAGTGTTTGCAAAGGCTATTAAAGTTGCTGTAAAACGCGACCCTGAAAAAATGATTTTACCATCTACTAAAGGCATGTTATAATGACTATTGTTATCATTGATTATGGTGCAGGAAACACCAAAAGTGTTCAGTTTGCCATTAAAAGATTAGGGTATGATGCTATTGTGTCTAACAGTCCTGAGATCATTAAATCTGCAGATAAAGTGATTTTTCCTGGTGTAGGAGAAGCTAGTTTTGCAATGCAAAAGCTTAAACAGAGTGGTTTAGATGTACTATTGCCAACACTTAAACAGCCTGTGCTAGGAATTTGTTTAGGGATGCAATTGATGTGTGAGTTTACTGAAGAAAATAATACAAAAGGTCTTGGAATTTTTGATGTTACTGTAAAGCGGTTTTCATCGAATGTTAAAGTGCCACAAATGGGGTGGAATACTATTTCAAACCTGAATTCACCATTGTTTAAAGGGATTAAAGCAGACGATTATATGTATTTGGTGCATAGTTATTATGCTGAAACGTGTAACTGCCAAATAGCTACAACCACATATGATATAGAATATGCTTCGGCATTACAAAAAGATAACTTTTATGGTGTGCAATTTCACCCAGAAAAAAGTAGCACTTCAGGTGAACAACTATTAAAAAACTTCATTGAATTATGAGAATAATACCAGCAATAGATATTATAGAAGGTAAATGTGTGCGTTTATCAAAAGGTGATTATAATACAAAAAAGATATATAATGAAAATCCACTTGAAGTAGCAAAGCAATTTGAAGACTGTGGTATACAGCACTTACATTTAGTTGATTTAGATGGTGCTAAAGCCAGTCAAATAGTTAACTATAAAGTGTTAGAGCAAATAGCATCTAAAACTAATTTAAGTATTGATTTTGGAGGTGGATTAAAAGCTAATAACGATTTAAGAATTGCTTTTGAGTCAGGTGCAAGTCAAATAACAGGAGGGAGTATTGCTGTAAAAAATCCGAAGCTGTTTAAAGAATGGATTGTACAATACGGAAAAGATAAAATCATTTTAGGGGCCGATGCTAACGATGGTAAAATCGCAATTTCTGGTTGGCTTGAAGAGAGTGACCAAGAGGTAATTTCGTTTATTAAAGAGTATCAAAAAGAAGGGATAGAATATGTGATTTCTACTGATATTGCAAAAGATGGGATGTTACAAGGACCATCATTCCAATTGTATGAATCAATTTTAAAAACATCTGATTCTGGACTAAAATTAATCGCTTCTGGTGGAATTTCTAAATTTGAAGAATTACCTCAGTTGGCAGAATTGGGGTGTGAAGGTGTAATTATCGGAAAAGCTATTTATGAAAATAGAATTTCATTACAACAATTAGAAAACTATATTATCAATACATAATATGTTAACAAAACGAATTATACCCTGTTTAGATATTAAAAACGGGCGTACCGTAAAAGGTGTGAATTTTGTAAATCTAAGAGATGCTGGAGACCCGGTTGTACTTGCAAAAACCTATGCCGAAAATGGTGCTGATGAATTGGTGTTTTTAGATATTTCAGCAACAGAAGAACGTCGAAAAACTTTAGTAGATCTAGTCCTAAAAGTTGCAGAACAAGTAAATATACCATTTACGGTTGGCGGTGGAATTTCATCTGTTGAAGATGTAGAACTACTGCTAAAATCTGGTGCAGATAAAGTGTCTATCAACTCATCGGCAGTAAGACGACCAGAACTAATTAATGAGTTGTCACAACAATTCGGGAGCCAATGTGTGGTTGTAGCTATTGATGCCAAGCGCATTAATGGTGAATGGATGGTACACTTGGTTGGTGGTAAACAAGCTACAGATATCAGACTGATTGATTGGGCTATTGAAGTAGAAAAACGAGGCGCAGGAGAAATACTATTCACGTCAATGGAGAATGATGGTACAAAAGATGGTTTTGCTAATGAAATGTTAGCGGAGTTATCAGGATTAGTTAATATTCCAATAATTGCGTCTGGTGGTGCTGGTAAAATGTCGCATTTTACAGACACATTCGTTGATGGTAAAGCAGATGCTGCTTTGGCTGCAAGTGTCTTTCACTTTGGTGAAATTAGCATCCCGGATTTAAAACAAGAATTACATAATAACAATATAACCGTACGATTATGACAATCGATTTCAATAAAAACAATGATGGTTTAGTGCCAGCAATCATACAAGATGCAACAACTAAAAACGTATTAATGTTGGGGTACATGAATGCTGAGGCCTATGAAAAAACATTGGCTACCCAAAAAGTAACATTTTATAGCAGAACCAAACAGCGTCTTTGGACAAAAGGGGAGGAGAGTGGAAATTACTTAAATTTAGTCGCTTTAAAAAACGATTGTGATAACGATACGTTGTTAATTCAAGTTAACCCTGTTGGCCCTACATGCCATAAAGGAACAGACACCTGTTGGGCAGAAACAAATGATGATGATTTGGCTTTTATTTCAGCATTGGAAACAACAATTTCTGAACGTATTAAAAATGCTGATACTGAAAAGTCTTATATCGCGTCGCTATTTTCTAAAGGAATTAATAAAGTAGCTCAAAAAGTAGGAGAAGAGGCAGTTGAGGTAGTTATAGAAGCCAAGGATGATAATGACAATTTATTTTTAGAAGAGTCGGCAGATTTGCTGTTTCATTATCTGATGCTATTACAAGCTAAAAAATTCACATTAAAAGATGTGGTAAGTGTTTTAAAAGCGCGTAGTAAATAGGTATACACAAATAGATTGATCGCACTTATATTACAATAAGGAATATTGATATGATTATGCGAAACTTATCTCATTTAAAGTTATATTTTTGTGATTCAAATTATGAATAACAGTTTTTAAGAATATAAATTATGTCTGACACAATAGAAAGAGTAAAGTGCCTAATTATAGGTTCGGGACCAGCAGGATATACTGCAGCAATATATGCGGCAAGAGCAAATATGAAACCAGTAATGTATGAAGGGGCACAGCCTGGAGGACAATTAACGACTACTAATGAAGTTGAAAATTTCCCAGGATACCCAGAAGGTATTACAGGACCGGAAATGATGATTGAATTGCGCAAGCAAGCTGAACGTTTTGAAACAGATGTGAGATCTGGGTGGATTACTAAAGTTGACTTTTCAGGTGATATTCATAAGGTATGGGTTAATGATGATAAAGAAATTCACTGTGATACTGTAATTATTTCTACTGGAGCATCAGCTAAGTATTTAGGGTTACCTTCTGAACAAAAATATTTGAAAATGGGAGGTGGTGTTTCTGCTTGTGCAGTATGTGATGGGTTCTTCTATAAAAACCAAGAAACGATTATTGTAGGTGCTGGTGACTCTGCTTGTGAGGAAGCACATTACTTATCAAAAATTTGTAAAAAGGTAACTATGTTAGTTCGTAATGATTTCAGAGCATCTAAAATCATGGCTGAACGTGTGAAAAACACAGAGAACATAGAAATATTATTAAGAACAGAAACAGTTGAGGTTTTAGGAGACGACTACGGGGTTACCGGAGCACGAGTTAAAAATAGAGATACAGGTGAGGAGCAGGACATTCCTGCAACTGGGTTCTTTGTAGCTATTGGTCATAAACCAAATACTGATATTTTTAAAGATTACATTACTTTAGATGAAACAGGGTATATTGTAAATGAAAAAGGAAGTTCAAGAACAAACGTTCCTGGAGTTTTTGTTTCTGGTGATGCCGCTGATCATGTGTACAGACAAGCAATTACTGCAGCCGGAACAGGTTGTATGGCAGCATTAGATGCTGAGCGTTATTTGGCAGCTAAAGAAGGTTAAGCGTCTTTTTAGCTACACCAAAACAAAAAAGCCAATCTAGATAGATTGGCTTTTTTGTTATAAGAATGTTGTGATTATTTTTTATAAATCGCTGCAGAATCTTCAAAGCGCTTCAATTCAATTTTAGGCGTATTGTATATATTTACTTCTGAAGAACCCGAAGCCTCAAGGGTTAATGTGTTTTTAACTTCCAAGTCACAATCAGAACTTCCTTCTGCAATTACTGTAGCATCTGTTGAGGTTAGTTTTTCACCGTGAAAGTTTGAAGCATTATCTGCTCTAAGTTCTAATAAATCAACTTCACCTTCAATTTTTGCATTGGCTTTTTGATATAAATCTATTTTTAAATTATCAGAATTAATTAATGCTTTTAGATTAGATGACTCACTTAGTGTTAGGATACTTTTGGTTGTATTTAAATTCAGTTCAACCTTAGCACTTTTTTCGGTTACCAATTTAAATTCATCAGTTTTTATTGTTATAAATACTTTAGAATTATCCTTTGCATTAATAGTCATTTTCTTCAAATCTAAATCAATTAAAGAGTTAACAATTGCTTTTTCGCTTGTTATAATTGAATTCAATTTATCAGTAACAGTAATTCTGATATTTAGTTTCTTTTTTGAAACAATTTGATGAGAGGTACTCAAATTTAAAGTTCCCTTATCATCAACACCAAATTGTATGATATCATGCAAGTTTTCATCTGTTTCAATTTCTACTTGTGGTGTGTCACCTTTAAGTATAAACACTTCAAACTTGTCGTTTAAGTTTAATTCTTTGAACTCAGCAATTTGATGCTGTTTCACTTTAACAAATTTATTCCCTTTGATTTTTTCTTTCTTTTGAGAAAATCCAAATGTTCCTACAAATAAGGCTAATAAAATAATTTTAAACTTCATTCTTAATAGTTTTAATGTTGCTATTAATTTGTGTGTTACAAAAATGTTGCCATTTTAATCAAACACCAAGATATAATAAGCAGCAATATAAACATAAATAATGGGTGTATAGGTATGTGGTATATTAAAAAAATAAAAAGCCACTTATTTTAAGCGGCTTTTTATTACGTGAGTTTCATGAAGCTACTTCTTTGTAATTTTTGCGGATGAACTTTCAGAAACTGTAACGTTATTAGGGTTGCCGGAATACGAAATATCTGCACTACTTGATGCTTCAGCAGTAATAGTTTTGTTGCAATTTAAGTCAATCTCAGCACCACTTGAAGCATTAGAATCGCAAATTTCTGAGACTAATTGTTTGGCATTAATCTCAGCACCACTTGAAGCGTTAGCCATAATGTTTGTGGTGTTGCCACTTAAGTTAATTTCTGCACCACTACTTGCCGAACACTTTATGTTGGTAGCTTTTATGGCGATGTCTTGATCACTCCCGCTAGAAGCGTTTACTTCAATAGTATCTGATATGATAAAGTTGGTAGTGTGAATTTCTGCGCCACTACTACTATTAACTTCATTGAGCATGGTAAAATTAACCAATACTTTTTTGGCGTGAACTTTACCTAAAGATGAAGATGTGTGAATATACAATGTGCCGTTTTTTACTTCTGTAATAATAAGGTCTTGAATATTCTCATCTGCCTGAACGTTTACAGCGGTTGAAATACTTTTTGTTAAATAGACATCTAAGCCCTCTGAAGCATCAATTTTTGTAAACTTGACATCAGATAAACGTTTTTGAGTAATCACATTACCATTTCCTTTTACGCCAGAAATATTAATATCAAAATTACAACTTGAGAATAATATAGCTATAAGTAAGGGGATTATAAACTTTACTAATATTTTGATTACTGTTGCCATGTTGATTGCTTTTTGGTTAATAATTCAGTTTTGAATTAATCATTGTTTTTGATTTTAATCCCATCTTCATCAATTTTCATTTCAAAATTGTCGTCATTTTCTTTGATGTCGATATCTAAACCATTTTTGTCAATAATAATTTTTCCGTTTTCACCATCTTCATTTATGGTAATATTGATGCCGTTTTCATTAATTATAACTTTTCCGTTTTCGGTATCTTCAATCGTGAAATCTGTTGGGTCACAACTGATACATTCTGTTGCATCTTCTAAAACTCTTAAGTAGTGTTCTTCATCACCATTTTCTAAAATATCACCATAATAGTCACTATTTCTATGATAGTAATAGGTGTTATCATCAGCGTAAATTATAGTTCCTTCAGGTAGGTACAATGTTATTTCAACTTCTTGATTGTTATATTTTTTATCTGGTGATACCAGAAAGTAATTGTTTAATAACAACGTGTTGTTTTCTAAACTATAGTTATAGTCAATATCCATTGCACGGTCTCTGGCGTCTTGATGATTTTCACCACTGGCTTCCTTTCTAATTTTGATGCTCGCAATAGAGTCTTTAGTAGATTTTACAATTAATCTCACATCTTGAGAAAAGATATATTTGGTGTCATTTTCATCATATACAAACTTCTCACTCGTATTTCTATACATACGTGATGTGAACAACTCATTGGTTGTCATGGCTATGTTTAAAGTGTCTTGAGCAGTAATAGCCAATTCTTCTTTAACAAGCATATGATCTTGTTCTTTGGTTTTTAGTCCAGTTTTTAGTCCGAATACAGCTAATGTAATTAATGATAATAACCAAATACCTAATAAACTAAACTTAGCAATGTTACCAATTGACTTTAAGTTTGTGACTAATATTTTTAGTCCTAAATACGCAATGAAAAAGAACGGGATTCCTATTGCAAAAAAGCCTAATAATGAAATGACCCATATTGGCCAAACAGGTGCATAGTCATAAATGTCTAATTGATTAATGATGCCCAAGTTGAATAAATCAAAAGAGCTCATTGTAAACATTCCTATCAATAAGCCAACAACTGTAAATGCTCCGGTTAATATTAGCATGATCCCAACAAACTTTCCGAACACTTTAAATAGTGTTAAAAAGACTTTTCCTATGGCGTCAAAAAATGATGAAATACCAGATTGTGCTTTGTTACCATATTTTTGGTAATCAACATTTTTAACCATGTCTGTAGCGCTTTCTAGCTCTTCCTTAATTTTTTTTTCAATGTTTGAGATGTTTACAGGGTCACCAGTCATAGCAATTTTATCTGCTGTAGACTCTGCTTTAGGTATTAAAACCCAAAGCAGTAAGTATGAAAATATGGCTAATGTACCTATACTTATAAAAAATAAACCAACCCATATTAAACGTACCCATAATGCATCTATGCCAAAATAGTGTCCTAAACCAGCAGATACCCCACCGATGTATTTATTGTCTGGGTCTCTGAATAATTTACGATTAGATTTTGCTGAAGTTTTTCGTGTTTTAGGTTCTTCATCAAAAATATCTTCGTCAACCATATAATCTTCTGGTTGCCCCATAACCTCTATAACTTCGTCAACTTCTTTATTGCTAACAACTTGTCTGTCATGCTGTAATTTTTCAGAAAATAATTCAGCAATTCTACTTTCTATATCAGCTATTATTTCATCTTCTCCAGAAGCTCCTGCAAAAGAACGTCTAACTGCATTTAAATAATTTTGCAGCTTTTGATATGCGTTTTCATCGATATGAAAAATCATACCTCCTAAATTTATATTTACTGTCTTATTCATCGTTAGTGTTTTTTTTGCTCGTTACAATTGTTACTGCTTGGTGCAAGTTTTCCCAAGTTTTGGTTAATTCATTTAAAAAGGTTTTTCCGTTTTCCGTTAAAGTGTAATACTTTCTTGGTGGCCCGGAAGTTGATTCTTCCCAACGATAGTTGAGTAGTCCAGCGTTTTTCAATCTTGTTAGTAATGGGTAAATGGTTCCCTCAACTACAAGCATTTTTGCGTTTTTTAAGGTGTCTAAAATTTCGGCCACATACGCATCATGATCCTCTAAAATAGATAAGATGCAGTATTCTAACACACCTTTTCTCATTTGAGCTTTTGTGTTTTCTAATTTCATAGATTCAGTCTTTTAATGTTGTGTAAACTGTTCATTTTTTGATTTTTGATGATGATTATTTTATAAATGGTATTGAAATAGGGTAGTGGTATAACTCGCCATTACTCGCCTTTATGGCTCCTGTTATTGTTGCATAGAGTTCTAAAATTAGTAGTCCTATAGCTAATACCCCTAATATGATAAATATGATGATGTTAGTGGTGAATGTTGATACATCATAAGCCGTAATAGTACCATTAAGTTCTTGAAGCTGTTCAATGCTAAACCCCATGTGTAAAGCAAACGGAATACAAATTAGTGCCATTACAATTAAGTATACAATAACACTTAATTGAAAATTGATGACTTGTTTTCCGTTTTGATTGATGAAGTCAGAACGGTCTTTGTTTATGGTCCAAATTAACAAAGGTGCAATAAAATTGCCCAACGGAAATACATACTTTGCAAACACCCCTATATGGATAAAACTTGCAATGTTTTTGTGATTAGTTGTTAACATAATGATTGATGATATAGTATTATATTATGCAAATATATGAATAAAAAAAGGTACTATGCAAAACAAAGTACCTTGATTTAACATATTTTTAACAAAAATTAATACTTGAAGTGTACTTGTAAATTGATAAATTAGTGAAAAATAAAAGCCATGGTATTAAGCCCTAAAAAAATTAATCTTTTCCTATTAGTAAAACTCCCTTCTGCATTTTTATGCGGAGTACGACTAACGAAAATAACAGATAAACTCAGTACAACCAGTGTGAAATTTAGATGGATAAATCAGAACCCTTTTGGGTCGATGTTTTGGGCAGTTCAGGGTATGGCGGCTGAATTAGCTACAGGGGCTTTAGTAATGCAAAAAATTAGAGAGTCGGGTAAAAATATTTCAATGTTGGTAGCAAGTAACAATGCTCAGTTCACCAAAAAGGCTAAGGGACGAATTAATTTTATTTGCAAAGATGGCGAACAATTAGAAGCGGTTATTCAAAAAGCAATTGCCACTGGAGAAGGGCAAGTTATTGTCATGAACGCTATAGGAACAAATAATGAAGGTGTTCAAGTATCATCATTTAATTTTGAATGGACATTAAAGGTGAAATCATAACCCATATGGTGTAACAGAATATATTTTTATGACACATATTATATATAATAATAAAAGATAAAACTTATGATAGCACACGAAATTGACTACGAAATTCACGGAGAAGAAATGCAATATGTGGAAATTGAATTAGATCCACAAGAAGGTGTAGTAGCAGAATCTGGATCATTTATGATGATGGACAACGGATTAGAAATGAGTACCATATTTGGAGATGGTTCTAATCAGAATGAAGGTGTTTTAGGAAAGTTGTTCTCGGCAGGTAAGCGCTTATTAACAGGAGAAAGTTTATTTATGACGGTATTTTCAAATGTGTCACAAGCAAAAAAGAAAGTCAGTTTTGCATCACCGTATCCAGGTTCAATTATCCCAATTAATTTAGCAGAGAAAAATGGTAAATTCATTTGCCAAAAAGACGCGTTTTTATGTGCTGCTAAAGGCGTTTCTGTAGGTATAGAATTTTCAAGAAAACTAGGTAGAGGGTTTTTCGGAGGCGAAGGATTTATCATGCAAAAATTAGAAGGCGATGGAATGGCGTTTGTTCATGCAGGCGGAACAGTTTGTCGAAAAGATCTTGCAGCAGGCGAAACATTAAAAGTTGATACTGGATGTTTGGTCGGGTTTTCTCAAACTGTGAATTATGATATTGAATTTGTTGGTGGTATTAAGAATACAGTGTTCGGTGGTGAAGGGTTGTTTTTTGCAACTTTGCAAGGTCCTGGAACGGTTTATATTCAATCATTACCGTTTAGCAGATTAGCATCTAGAGTTATTGCTGCATTGCCAAGAACGGGTAATAGTAAAGGCGAAGGAAGTATTTTAGGTGGATTGGGTGACTTATTAGATGGTGATAATAGATTTTAAAATATAGAGTAGAAATATTGTGTGTTTAATACGGATATGAGGAAGTTTTTGAATATTGTTAATAAAATTTAACATATGCTTAATAATATACTGTAAATTATTCCGTTTCTTTATACAGTTACTAACCCTAAATACAACTTAAAGCATGGCAAGAGCAATGTTTGATTATACCAAAACTGTACTTGAAAGAGTGAGTTTTGATGCTAATCTTTTTTGTAAAGAACTTCAAAAAGCAGTGGAAAGGCTACTACCTTATGAAGTTGAAGAATTGAAAATTTGGATAGGAAACTTGACTTTACAAAAACCAGAACTGAATCAGTGTTTAATTTATTTAAAAGCATAAAGAAAAGGTCGATTACTTATAGTAGTCGACCTTTTTTAATAAGATAAAATTTAATTCTTTTTTGGGCTTATGATTTTAACATCATGAAAAGCAATAGCCCCTCTCACTACAGCTTCTATAGTCTCTTTTAATGCCATAGTAATTTGAATTTTCAACTTGCTTTTGGTGTACAATAAGCTGACTTCCCTTGCAGGTTTTGGGTCGTTAAAATGGCGTAAAGGCTCATCATCACATTGTATTTGTTTGCTGTGTAAATAGGGTAATAAGGTCATCCCTAAATTCTCATCGGCTAATTTTATCAATGTTTCAAAGCTTCCGCTTTCAAGTTTGAATTTTTTTGAGGTATTTGCTCGTGAAGCATTACAAAGATTAATGATGCCATCTCTAAAGCAATGCCCGTCTTCAAGTAGTAATATATCTTCTAAATCTAAGTCAGTAACAGCAATAGTTTTTTTGTCAGCTAACCTGTGGTTATTTGGTATATAGGCTACAAAAGGCTCATAATATAACGGCGATTCAATTAAGTTATCATCGTCTAAAGGCGTAGCTGCTAATGCGGCGTCAATATGCCCTTCTTTTAATTGTTTGATGATTTCTTCTGTAGTTAACTCTTTTATTTTAAGTTCTACTTTAGGGTATTTTTTAATGAATGTTTTGAGAAACATAGGTAGTAAGGTAGGCATAATGGTAGGTATAATCCCTACTTTATACTCACCACCAATAAACCCTTTTTCTTGGTCTATAATATCAGAGATTCGATTAGATTCATTCACAATGTTTTTCGCCTGCTCAACAATTTTTTGTCCTACACTTGTCAATTCAATAGGTTTTTTGCTTCGGTCAAAAATTTTCACCCCTAATTCATCTTCAAGTTTTTGAATCTGCATACTTAAAGTAGGCTGTGTGACATAGGAATGTTCAGCAGCTTTCGTGAAATTTTGATACTCTGCTACAGATAAAATATAGTTTAATTGTGTAATTGTCATAAGTAATATGTTCAGGCAATAAAGATATAAAAACAATCGACAAAAACTATGGTAAAAATAATTTCAATAGATTTTTTATTCTGAAATAGTGGTTGACTAAAATATTAGGCATATTCGTTATAATATTCACAAATAGCGCAATACCTTTGTTAGTAATTTATAATTGATTTTGGATGCTTTTTGAGGTCTTAGATATTTTAGGAACAGTAAGTTTTGCGGTGTCGGGTGTGCTTACAGCATATCATAAAAAATTAGACCCTTTCGGGGTGTTTATCATCGCTTTTGTAACTGCTGTTGGAGGCGGAACGTTACGCGATGTACTCATAGGAAATACACCAGTGACTTGGATGGTAGATGTGAAGTATATGTTTGTGATATCGTTATCAGTAGTATTATCTATACTCTTTATAAAAAAAATAAGTTATTTAAGAACCTCATTGTTTTTGTTTGATACCATCGGTTTGGGGGTGTTTACAATTATTGGTATAGAAAAAGGTATAGATGCTAATTTGCACCCAGTAATTTGTTTGGCACTAGGGACTATTACGGCAAGTTTTGGTGGGGTTATTAGAGATATTTTAAGTAACGAAATTCCGGTTATTTTTAGAAAAGAAATTTATGCCACGGCTTGTGTTGTAGGCGGGATAATGTTTTTAGTGCTTTATAACTTCAATGTGCTTTTAGTAGTTAATTATAGCATTACATCATTAATTATTATAGTCATCAGGATTTTAGCAGTAAAATTCAACCTAAGTTTGCCAACACTTTATAAAGATAAATAGCGCATAATTGCTTGGGTTAAAATCTAATAGATAAGTTAAGGTCCTCATCAGTTACAGTAAATTTAGCATCACTGAACATTGGTGGGCCAAAACTCATTTCATTGTTTGACGCTCCATAAGATTCTTTGGGCATACCGTTAGGTTCAAAATCCATTTGGTAGTTATCATTTTCATCATGTATGGCTAGTATTGCATACTCACCTGGAGAAACATTGGTAAATACAACCTCAATTTTACCGTTACGAATAGATGCTTTTTTGTGGTCTAAAGCTCTTGTGTTTGCATTCATGAATGTGTCTTGGTTGTGCAAACCTAATAGTACAAATCCGTTATTGTTTTTTACATTAGAAATAGTGACAGTAATGTCAATTCCGTTTTGTTCTTGTGCCTGACTTATAAAATTGCAAATTGCCAAAATGATAGTTAGAATAATTGTTTTCATAATATGATGTTGTTTTTTGATAGTGATTTGACACAAATATCAGAAGAGAATACGAAAAGGAGAAATACGAATTGCTGAACTGTAGAATATTATGGCCAAATTGTAAACTAAAAAATCTCTGCTGTTACACAGAGATTTTTACCCCAAAAAAACTTACTTAATCATAAGTGTGTCTTATGACTATTTCAAAGATACAAAAACTATGTTGTGCATAAAATACCATAAAGCGGGTATTTTATCTCATCATAATTGATGATGTTTAGTGAACTGTAACACTTAAATTAACATTGTTTAAAGGCCATTCTCCTTTATCAATAGCTACTTGAGCAATTTGATCTACAACCTCTAAACCTTTTGTAACTCTACCAAAAACGGTATGTTCGTTGTTTAAATGATGTAAACCTTTGTTTTTATGAACAATAAAAAACTCGTAAGCATCGGATAGTTTTTTAGGATTTTGATTCCAGCGCCTGGCAGAAGACAAAGCACCTTTGTGGTGTTGGTAATTTCTAAATTCCGGTGGGATTTTATAATTCCCAATTTTCTGTCGTAAAACACGAGTACTATTTTTATCTGATTGTCCAGCTTGAATAATAAAATCTTCAACAACCCTATGAAAGCAAGTGGTGTTAAAGTACCCTTCTTTAACTAAAAGAATGAAATTTGCTCTGTGTAAAGGAGTGTCGTTGAATAATTGGATGTGTATATCGCCAAAACGGGTAGAGATAATTGCGTTTTCCTCCTGATGTTTTTGACCGTAGGTGGTTAAATAATCAATTACATTGGTTTGAGTAATTAATGGTTGGTCTTCAATAACACGATTAGGAACTACTTTTTTTACAGGTGTAGCTGGTACAGTAGTAGTTGTGTTTTTTTGAGTTTGCTTATCTTGGCAACTCAAAAAAAGAATAACAGTACATAAATATAGACGACAAGTTTTAATCATGACTTTAACACGCATAGAACAATTAGCTTCAAAAATAGAAAAAATAGCGTTGCCAGGTATAGATGCCCAGTTTAAAATGGCACCTGAAATTAGAAAGAAATTAGGGAAAACTATTAATGTAGCTGAACGAAACCCTAAGCATGCAGCTGTGTTAGCCTTATTATGTCCAGATGAAAATAATGAAGTGAAAATGGTGTTCATGTTGCGTAAAACGTATCAAGGTGTTCATTCCAATCAAATAGGGTTTCCTGGTGGGAAATTAGAAGATACCGATGCGAATTTAAAAGCTGCTGCATTACGAGAAACTCATGAAGAAATTGGCGTTGCTGCCAATGATATTACCGTTTTAAGAGAGTTAACAGACGTGTATATACCACCGAGTAATTTTTTAGTGACACCGTTTTTAGGTATAGTTTCTAAACCTCCATACTATATACTTGAAGAAAAAGAAGTGGAGCGAATAATTGAAATTCCTTTGCAACACGTACTTTCAGATGATTTTGTGTCAACAAAAATTATCACAACATCATACGCAAAAGACCTAGAAGTACCAGTGTTTAAATTTCAAGATGAGGTTATATGGGGAGCCACAGCAATGATGTTAAGTGAGATAAAGGACTTATTATTGTCAGTTGGCTATTAATTTTTTTACATTTGCCATTCTAAAAATTTTAAAAGATTAATGGGGTTATTTAAAAAAAATCCTTTCGGACATATATTATTTATTAAAAAATTTCTAATTCGTTTTGTTGGTGTGTTATCGCACAGACGTTTTAGAGGGTTTAATGAATTACAAATTGAAGGGTCAGAAATCATAAAAGATTTGCCTGACACCAATGTACTATTCATATCTAATCATCAAACCTATTTCGCAGATGTTACAGCAATGTTTCATGTGTTTAATGCGAGTTTAAGTGGTCGTGTAGATTCTATAAAAAACGTAGGGTATTTATGGCAGCCGAAATTGAATATATACTACGTAGCGGCAAAAGAGACGATGAAAGCTGGTTTATTACCAAAAATTTTAGCTTATGTTGGCGCCGTGAGTATTGATAGAACATGGCGTAGTAAAGGACAAGATGTAAAGCGTCAAGTAAAAATGAGTGATGTGACCAATATTGGTCGTGCGCTTGATGATGGATGGCTAATTACCTTTCCGCAAGGTACTACTACACCTTTTAAGCCAATTAGAAGAGGTACTGCTCATATTATTAAGCAAAATAAACCAATTGTTGTGCCAATTGTAATTGATGGTTTCAGACGTTCATTTGATAAAAAAGGATTGCGTTTAAAGAAAAAAGGGATTTTACAATCGTTTATCATTAAAGAACCATTAGAGATTGATTATGAGAATGAATCTATTGATGACATTGTAACTAAAATAGAATATGCTATTGAACAGCATGAATCATTCTTGAAAGTTATTCCTGCTAAAAATTTAAAAGAAATGGAGGAGTTGAACAAGATGCGAGAATGGGAATATTAATCGTATAAAAAAGGGACACTAGCTAGTGTCCCTTTATTTTTTATAAATCTAGTTGTTTTAACTCTTTATAATTGCGGTTTAATTTTCTCATTAATAGTCCGTATAAAAGGAAATAAACAAATAAGCAAAATCCGATAATTAAAGAGGTTGCTATTAAAATAACCATACCAATTATAAAATAGTCTTTAATAGAGTGTAATTGAAAAATGACTTTTCCTGTAATATTAGATGGTGTTGTTAAAGTATTTATAAGCACACAGGCGGTTAGTATGGCCAAATAACTTAAGTTAATAACGACATATTGTTTAACGGTTTTTCGTGTTTTTATAATGCTTTCTAGTAATTCTTTTACACTGTTTGTTGTGTTTATAGTTTTGTGATTTTTGTAAAAAACCACGATAAAGTATAATGCAATTATAGTTACAAATATTGTGGTTGGCCAGCCATAGATCCAAGGCATTTTATATTCTGAGTTTAATTCAGGGTGGTATACAACCCCAGAAATTAATCCTAATGCAAATTCGATAATGCTGATAATGAAAATCCATTTCACTGCGGAAGACGATCGTTTTAAAATCATCTTATAAATGGCTTCAGAGCTCACCTTAGGGTGTTGCTCTTTATTCCAATCTTTTTTTAGTAAGTCTAATTCTTTCATAATTACGGACTTAATATTTTTTTTAATTTTCCTTTTGCACGGTTCATTTTTACTCGTGCATTGACTTCGCTAATTCCCATTGTTTCTGCAATTTCACGATAACTTTTATCTTCTAAATACAAAAATATAAGGGCCTTCTCTATATCAGATAACTTTTTAATAGCGCTATACATTAGTTTCAGTTGCTCTTCTTCAGTATCATCGTATTCATCAGCTTTAATTTTAAAATGAAAATCAGATATATCGTTAGTTTGAATCTGTCTTTTAGACTTTCTATATAACGTTATTGCTGTGTTTAAAGCTACTCTGTACATCCAGGTACTGAATTTTGCATCTCCTCTAAATTTAGGATATGCGCGCCAAAGTTGTATGGTAACCTCTTGAAACAAGTCATTATGGGCATCCTGGTTATTGGTGTATAACCTGCATACCTTATGAATAATGTTTTGATGTTTCTCTAATTGAGTGACAAAACGATGTTCAAGTTCTTTTTTCACGAAGTTCTTTTAGTTGTATATCATAAGTCTTAAAAAGACTCATATCGTTACAGGTGTAAATAGTTTTTAAACCATAAATTTACAATTCAGAATAGTTTATTTACAGTTCGGTATCTAAACTTTTTTTTAAAAACACATTTCATAGACATTTGTACAAGAATTATCACGCATGGAAAAACTTTTTAAACATAGTAAGCTAGCCCTATTATTTGGTTGTGTTGTATTTGTTGTAATGCAAACAATTAGAGTGATGAATGGCGCTCATATTCAATTCAATAGTCAATTGTTACTAACGTTTATGTTTTTTATGTTATATGCATTTGTGCTATATGGGGTAAACGCTTATGTGTTTTTATGGTTAGATAAAAATTTTGGGAAACACAATTTTACAAAAAGACGAATTTATAGCAGTATTGTGGCTTCTATTTTATTGACTATGACTGCAATTTTTCTGTTGAGATTAATAGAAGAAGTTATTGTTAAAGCAAAACCGATATATGATTTTTTAAACGACGAACAACCAAGTTTTTATGTTATACCATTCATAATTACTGTAATTGGTATTCTGTTTTTTAACGCATTTTATTACTACAAAGCGTTACAGGATAAGAAAATTAAAGAACAAAAAATTATCGCGGGTACTGCCAATGCCAAATATGAAAGTTTAAAAAGTCAGTTAGATCCACATTTTTTATTCAATAGTTTAAATGTGTTGACTTCTTTAATTGAAGAAGATCAAGATAAAGCACAAGATTTCACTACAGCATTATCTAAAGTGTATAGATATGTGTTAGAACAAAAGGATAAAGATTTAGTGTCGTTAGAAGAAGAGTTGAAGTTTGCTAAAACATATGTATCTCTATTAAAAATGAGATTTGAAGAAGCTATTGACTGTAATATTCCTGATAATGTTAATCGTCCAGATGCTAAAATTGTGCCTTTATCATTGCAAATTTTGTTAGAAAATTGTGTGAAACACAATATAGTGAGTGCAGATAAACCATTGCAAATTCAAATACAAGAAGGAGAAAATACTTTATATGTTAGTAACAATTTACAAATAAAATCATCACTTAAAAAGTCTAGTGGTATTGGCTTGTTAAACATTAAAGAACGCTATCAAATTTTATCAACCAGAACCATCAGTATCAATCAATCAAACAACGAATTTAAAGTAGAATTACCATTATTAACTAAAAAATCATCAATCATGAAATCAACATCAAAAAACGTGAATTACGCTAATGCAAGAAAACGTCTTGAAGACTTAAAAGGATTCTATTGGAGTATTATAGCTTATTGTTTTGTAATACCATTCTTATTTTTTATCAACTACACCACAAGTTGGCATGAACACAAATGGTTTGTGTACCCAATGTTAGGTTGGGGAGTAGGAATCGCCTTTCAGGCCTACCATGTATTTGGTAAAGACAAATATTTAGGAAGAGCTTGGGAAGAGCGTAAAATGCAAGAATTTATGCAAGAAGAAGAGGCAAAAACCAATCGTTGGGAGTAATTTTAATACTTAAAAAAGACTATCATGGATACATATAAAAACGAAGAACGTTATTTTAGAGCAAAGAAAAAAGTAGAAAATATTAAAGGGTTTTACATTCACGCATTTGTGTATGTAGTTATAAATGTCATTTTACTGTTACTTATTTACAGTGCTTATGACAATAAATCTGAGTTTGTGAACTTAGGCACATTCTCTACAGCATTAGGTTGGGGAATTGGTTTGGCAATTCATGCCCTTGGCGTATTTGGTAAAGATCTCATCTTTGGAGCAGATTGGGAAGAACGAAAAATGAAAGAGTTTTTAGCAGAAGAAGAGTCTAATAGTCATAAATGGGAGTAACAATGGAAGATTATAAAGAGCAAGAGCGTTATGAGCGCGCCAAAAAAAGAGTAGCTAATATAAAAGGGTTTTATGGCCATTTAGCAGCCTATGTTATTGTGAACACGTTTATTAGTAGTAATAAAATTATAAGAAATATAAGTAATGGCGAAAGTTTTAGTGAGGCCTTTTTTGATTTCGGAACTTTTGCAGTTTGGCTATTTTGGGGTATAGGTCTGTTCTTTCATTTTTACGGCGTTATAGGAAAAGACTATGTGTTTAGTAAAGACTGGGAGAATAGAAAAATCAAAGAGTTTATAGAAAAGGAAGAAACTCAAGAACAACAATGGCACTAATCAACAGAATCATATCATAATGAATGTTATAATAATTGAAGATGAAAAACCGGCAGCACGTAGGTTAAACCGTTTATTAGAAAAACACAATATCGTAGCAAAAGCCATGTTGCACTCTGTGGCAGAAGCAAAAGACTGGTTTATGAATAACACCCATCCTGATGTTATTTTTTTAGATATTCAACTTTCTGACGGATTATCATTCGATATTTTTGAAGAAATTAAAATCAAAAGCGCGGTGATTTTTACAACTGCTTATGACCAGTATGCACTTGATGCCTTTAAACTCAATAGTATTGATTATTTACTAAAACCAATTGATGAAGATGATTTGCTGGCTGCAATTGATAAGTTTAAACAGTTTCAGCCTCAAAAACCTGATACTCTAGTGTCATTAGATGATGTGAAAAAAATATTAGTGCAAAACACCGAAAAAACATATAAAAGCCGGTTTACAATAAAAGTTGGTCAACATTTAAAAATGATTGCTGTAAGTGAAATAGAGTGTTTTTTTAGTGAAAATAAAGCCACATATCTTCACACCACATCAGGCAGAAGTTATTTGATAGATTATACACTTGAGCAACTAGAAGATGTATTAGAACCACAAATGTTCTATAGAATTAGCAGGAAGTTTTTTATAAATATAAATGCGATAAAAGATATTGTAGCCTATACCAATTCACGCTTAAAAATCCATTTGCATAGCTTTAATGAACAAGAAATTATAGTGAGCAGAGAGCGGGTAAAAGAATTCAAAATTTGGTTAGACTAATACTAATTATTAATAGTAAACTCTTAAAAAAAGCCTTCATTAATGGGGGCTTTTTTACATCGTAACAAAGCTAAAAGTCTTATAAATTAAGTAGTTTTGCGTTATGGTAAAAGAGGTTCAGTTAAGAGTATCTATAAAGGAAGAGAAAAAAGAAGGGATTCTGAAAATAAAAGCAGCAGAGTTTTTACGTATAGATAGAAAAGATATTACTGCGGTAAAAATCTTAAGAAAGTCTATTGATGCGCGTAGAGCTTTAATTGTATTTAATTACAAAGTAGCTGTTTATATAAAAGAACTTCCGCCAGAAACCTCAGAGTATAGTTTTGACTATAAAGATGTGTCTAACGCAAAAGAAATACATGTTGTAGGGTTTGGTCCTGCAGGAATGTATGCAGCGTTACGGTGTATAGAATTAGGGTATAAACCAATAGTTTTAGAACGCGGAAAAGATGTTCAAGAGCGTCGTCGTGATTTAAAAGCAATCAATCAAGACCATTACGTCAATTCAGATTCTAATTACTGTTTTGGAGAAGGTGGTGCCGGTACATATTCTGACGGAAAATTATACACCCGTAGTTTGAAGCGTGGTGATGTGAGAAGAATTTTTGAGAACCTAGTTTACCATGGGGCAACTGATCAAATATTGATAGATGCTCATCCGCACATTGGAACCAATAAGTTGCCGAAAGTTGTTAAAAATATTAGAGAAACCATTTTAAAATATGGTGGAGAAGTCCACTTTAATGCTAAAGTGGTAGACTTTACTGTAGTTAATAATAAACTCAAGGCTATTCAATTAGCAGATGGTTCTGAAATGGATGTGAATGCGGTTATTTTAGCTACAGGGCATTCTGCTAGAGATATTTATCATTTATTACATGATAAAAATATCGCATTAAAAGAAAAGTCGTTTGCTATGGGAGTTCGTGTTGAGCACCCACAGCATATTATAGATTCAATACAATACCATTGCACAGGTGAGCGAGATGAATTATTGCCAGCAGCGGCATACAGTTTGGTACATCAGGTGAAAGGTAGAGGAGTGTATTCGTTTTGTATGTGTCCTGGTGGGTTTATTGTACCAGCAGCAACAGCAAATGGTGAGGTTGTGGTTAATGGAATGTCGCCTTCAAAACGAAACAATGAATTTGCAAATTCAGGAATTGTAGTTGAAATAAATGTAAATACTGATTTGCCAACATATAATAAGTACGGCGTTTTAAAAGGTTTAGAGTTTCAAAAAGATATTGAAAAGTTAGCGTTTAACGCAGGCGGAAGAACTCAAGTAGCGCCAGCTCAACGATTGACAGATTTTGTTGAAGGACGCTTATCTAATAGTTTGAATACAACATCATACCAACCAGGGTTAAAATCGGCGCCATTACACTCATTATTACCAAAAATTATAGGAGGACGTTTGCGAAAAGGATTTGCGGCCTTTGGTAATAAAATGAATGGATTTTATACAGAAGAAGCTAATGTTATTGGGGTAGAATCAAGAACCTCTTCACCAGTTAATATTCCTAGAAATGAGAAATTAGTTCATCCGGAGGTAGAGGGCTTGTATCCTTGTGGTGAAGGAGGAGGATATGCAGGTGGAATTATTTCTGCTGCAATGGATGGTGAGCGTTGTGCAGAAGCTGCAATTGAAAATTTACAATTATGAGTATTTTAGATGTTGAAACATCTCCTGTGTTAGAATCTGAACGATTGCGTTTACGTCAGGTAACTCTAAAAGATGTTAATGAGGTGTTTTTTTTACGGTCAGACAAAACTGTAGGGAAGTACATAATGCGCCCACCAGAAGAGTCAATTAAAACAGCTGAGGCATTTATATTAGCACGTCAGAAAGATGTTTTAGAACATAAATCATCGTATTGGGCAATAACAGTAAAAGAGGATGATACTTTAGTGGGCTCAATTTGTTTGTGGAATTTTTCAAAAGATAATACAGTAGCAGAACTGGGGTATGATTTGCATCCAGATTTTCAAAAACAAGGTATTATGACTGAGGCAGTACGTTTAGTATTACGCTTCGGTTTTCAACAATTGGAGCTGTGTCAGATAGATGCTTACACGCATAAAAACAACAAAAGTTCAATAGAATTGTTGTTAAAACATCAGTTTACTCAACATCCAACTCGTAAAGATGATCACGTTCCTGATAACATCATTTTTGAATTGCCACAATCTGAATATACAAAACATCAATTGTAATGAAAGTTAAGGTGCTCATTATTGGTTTCGTATGGCCTGAGCCTAATTCTTCGGCAGCTGGAAGTAGAATGATGCAATTAATTAAATTGTTTCAATCTCAAAATTACCAAGTGCATTTTGCAACTACAGCTTCAGAAACCGAGCATATGGTTGATATTGCATCGCAAGGTGTGATGACAACATCTATACAACTGAACCAAGATAGTTTTGATACTTACATCAAAGAACTAAATCCTGAAGTTGTCGTATTCGATAGGTTTATGGTTGAAGAACAGTTTGGTTGGCGTGTTGCCGAACACTGCCCCGATGCGATTAGGATTCTTGATACAGAAGATTTACATTGCTTACGAAAAACCCGCCAAGAAGCATTTAAAAAACAAATAGAGTATTCTACTGAATTGTTATTGTCTTCTGATATAACTAAGCGTGAAATTGCAAGTATTTACCGTTGTGATGTGTCATTGATCATATCTACTTATGAAATGCAATTATTGCAAGATGAGTTTAAAATAGATAGCTCATTGTTATGTTATTTACCGTTTAAACTAGATGAAATTTCTGATGATGCGTTAAAAAGACTGCCTTCTTTTGAAGAGCGACAACACATAATGTGTGTAGGGAATTTCAGACACGAACCCAATTGGAATATGGTGCAGTATTTAAAACAATCTGTATGGCCATTAGTGAGGCAACACTTACCAAAAGTAGAATTACATGTTTACGGCTCGTATCCGCCAGAAAAGACGATGCAATTACATAATGAGCAACAAGGGTTTTTAGTAAAAGGATGGGCAGAAAATATTCATGTAGTGATGCAAAATTCACGAGTTTGTTTGGCGCCGTTGCGTTTTGGAGCTGGTATTAAAGGTAAATTTACTGATGCTATGCAAAACGGGTTACCGAGCGTCACTACAAGTATTGGTGCTGAAGGTATGCAACATAATTTGCCATGGCCGGGTAGTATTAATGATACTATAGAGCATATGGTAAACAATACTGTGGCTATATATCAAAATAAAGATAAGTGGATTGATGCTCAAGAAAAAGGGCTGCATCTTATAAATACAATATACAGTTCTGCGAAATATGAACACTCGCTCATGTTAAAAGTGAATGCATTAATGAATGATATATCTAAGCATCGTTCGTTAAATTTTATAGGTGCTATGTTGCAACATCATAGTTTAAAAAGTACCAAGTACTTGTCTAAATGGATACAAGAAAAAGAAAAGCACATTCAGTAGTGTTTTAAAACAGCGTGTTTAAGCGTGTTTTGTTTCTGGATATTAGAAAATATCGAGTTTAATTTTCTTTAAATCGTATTTAAAGTGTAAATAAAGGCTTTTAAGCGTGTTTTATAAATAAGATGTATTGTTGATAACTTCTGTGTTGTGTCTTGTTTATAAGCGTTAATTTCCTTTTTGAATTCTTATATTTGTCTGTCTTCGAAATAATGAAGATTAATTAGCAACTAAATATTATGAGTGAAGAAATAAAACAAAATCAGTATTCAGCAGATAGTATTCAGGCTCTAGAGGGTATGGAGCACGTAAGAATGCGTCCTTCAATGTATATAGGAGATGTTGGAGTAAGAGGGTTGCATCATTTGGTGTATGAAGTTGTAGATAACTCCATAGATGAGGCAATGGCAGGGCACTGTACTGAAATTAATGTGTGGATTAATGAAGATAATTCAATTTCAGTTTTAGATAACGGTCGTGGTATTCCTGTTGGAATTCATAAAAAAGAAGGAGTTTCTGCTTTAGAGGTTGTAATGACTAAAATTGGAGCTGGAGGTAAATTTGATAAAGATTCATATAAAGTATCAGGAGGACTTCACGGAGTAGGGGTATCTTGTGTTAATGCGTTATCAAACCACTTGAAAGCTACGGTTTATAAAGATGGAAAAATTTGGGAGCAAGAGTATAATAAAGGGAAGCGTTTATATCCTGTAAAGTCTGTTGGTGATACAGATAAAAAAGGAACTATGGTAACGTTTACTCCTGATGATACCATCTTTAGAGATACAACAGTTTATAACTACGATACTTTAGCTGCTCGTTTGAGAGAGTTGGCGTTTTTGAATAAAGGTCTTACAATTTCGATTACCGACAAAAGACATAAAGACGAGAAAGGAGAATTAATTTCTGAAACGTTCCATTCTACTGAAGGATTATCAGAGTTTGTAAAGTATTTAGACGCTACAAGAGAGCAATTAACAGCTACTGTTATTGCTATGGAAGGTGAAAAAAATGGCATTCCTGTAGAGGTGGCAATGGTGTATAACACATCGTATTCAGAAAATTTACATTCATATGTAAACAATATTAATACGCATGAAGGAGGAACACACTTGTCTGGTTTTAGAAGAGGGTTAACTCATACGTTAAAAAAATACGCTGAAACATCTGGATTACTATCAAAACTAAAATTTGATATTTCTGGAGATGATTTCCGTGAAGGGTTAACAGCAATTGTATCTGTAAAAGTTGCAGAGCCTCAGTTTGAAGGGCAAACCAAAACTAAATTAGGAAACAGAGAAGTGTCTGCTGCAGTTAGCCAGGCGGTTTCAGAAATGTTAACGGATTATTTAGAAGAGCATCCTGAAGATGCAAAAACGATAGTTCAAAAAGTAATCCTTGCTGCACAAGCCCGTCATGCTGCTGCTAAAGCGCGTGAAATGGTACAGCGTAAAACCGTAATGAGTATTGGTGGTTTACCTGGTAAACTGTCGGATTGTTCTGAACAAGATCCTGCATTATGTGAAGTATTCCTTGTAGAGGGAGATTCGGCAGGTGGAACGGCTAAACAAGGACGCGATAGAAAGTTTCAAGCAATTTTGCCATTACGAGGTAAAATTTTGAACGTTGAAAAAGCCATGCAACATAAGGTTTTTGAAAACGAAGAAATTAGAAATATTTTTACCGCTTTAGGAGTTACCATCGGAACAGAAGAAGATAGTAAAGCTTTAAATTTATCAAAGTTGCGTTATCACAAAATTGTTATCATGTGTGATGCCGATGTTGATGGTAGTCATATTGCAACATTAATACTGACCTTCTTCTTTAGATACATGCGAGAATTGATTGAAAAAGGTCATGTGTTTATTGCAGCGCCACCATTATACTTGGTGAAAAAAGGTGCTAAAGGTGAGTATGCATGGAATGATGACCAGCGTGATATTTTAATGGCAAAATATGGTGATGGTGCAAAAATACAACGTTATAAGGGTCTTGGGGAAATGAATGCTAACCAATTATGGGAAACCACTATGGATCCAGAGTACAGAACATTGCGTAAAGTTGTCATAGATAGTGATGCAGAAGCAGATCGTGTGTTCTCTATGTTAATGGGTGATGAAGTACCACCTCGTAGAGAGTTTATAGAGAAAAATGCAGCTTACGCTAATATTGATGCGTAAATAGAAAAAAGAGCAAACACAATTAATAAATTTTATAATACAAAAAAATGAAAGTAACAGTAGTAGGAGCAGGAGCAGTAGGTGCAAGTTGTGCAGAATATATTGCCATTAAAAACTTCGCTTCAGAAGTCGTAATTTTAGACATTAAAGAAGGTTTTGCAGAAGGTAAAGCAATGGATTTAATGCAAACAGCATCATTAAACAATTTTGATACAAAAATTGTTGGATCTACAAATGATTACTCAAAAACAGCAGGAAGTGATGTGTGTGTAATTACATCAGGAATTCCTCGTAAGCCAGGGATGACTCGTGAAGAGTTAATTGGTATTAATGCAGGAATTGTAAAGTCTGTGTCTTCAAGTTTAATTGAGCATTCTCCAAATACAATTATCATTGTTGTATCTAACCCAATGGATACGATGACATACTTAGTACATAAAACTACAGATTTACCAAAAAATAGAATTATTGGTATGGGTGGAGCGTTAGATTCTGCACGTTTCAAGTACAGATTAGCTGAGGCTTTAGGAGCACCTATCTCTGATGTAGATGGTATGGTAATTGGAGGGCATTCAGATAAAGGAATGGTGCCATTAATCAATAAAGCAACTAGAAATAGTGTAAAAGTTTCTGAGTTTTTATCAGAAGATAGAATGGATCAAATTGTTCAAGATACTAAAGTTGGTGGAGCAACTCTTACAGGCTTGTTAGGAACATCTGCGTGGTATGCACCAGGAGCAGCAGTTTCAGCAATGGTTCAAGCTATTGCTTGTGATACTAAAAAGATTTTCCCTTGTTCAGCATTATTGAATGGTGAGTTCGGATTAAATGATTTATCAATCGGAGTGCCTTGTGTATTAGGGGCTAATGGAATCGAGAACATTGTTGAAATTAGTTTATCTGATGCTGAAAAAGCTAAATTAGCTGAGTCTGCTGAAGGCGTAAAGAAAACAAATGGATTATTAGAATTATAACATTCTAAATAATGATATAAAAACAAACAAAGACCACTTTTAACCTTTAAAAGTGGTCTTTGTGCTTAATTAATAACCAATAAAACCTATAAAAAATGAAAAAAATAATTTTAGCAGTCGCCTTAGTTTGTAGCGCAATCGGATTTTCACAAAGTAACCTTAGTCAAGGTGTAGTGGTAGCTAAACAAAGCATGTCTAGTGATAACGAACAAGCCAATATGCAGTTGGCTATGTTAGGAGAAATAACTACAACAACATATTTTAAAGGAGATAAATCGCGTTCAGAAACCTCTAGCCCGATGACTGGTAATACCATAGCAATAATGGATGGTGCGGCAAATAAGATGTTACTTATGATGGATAATCCAATGATGGGTAAAAAATATGCTATAAATGATATGCACCCATCAGAAGAAGAATTAAAAGATGTGTCGGTAGTTAAGGTAGATGAAACCAAAGAAGTGTTAGGCTATACTTGTACGCGTCATGATGTAGCGTTAATGAAGCAAGGTGTTGAGGTGAAAATGATATTATATACAACAGATAAATTGTCTGCAACCTCACAACAAATAGCTGGTTTAGGAGGTAAACTTAAGGGATTTCCGTTGTACTCAGAGATGCAAATGAATCAAATGGGAGTTGAAATTCTTGTGAAAATGGAAGTCACAGAATTGAAAAAAGAAGCTGTGTCTGATGATAAATTTGATCTGACGCCTTTAGAAGGGTATGAAAAAACTGAGCAATTAGGGATGTAAAAGAGACCTATTTATAATCATAAAAAAAACCAACAGTTTTCTGTTGGTTTTTTTATAAAGAATTCTTTTAAAAACAAGTAGAATATATTGGTTTTTCATTTGAGAAAAATTATATTTGCTCGTTTTTAAACAAAATTATACCATTAAATAAAACATAATGCAAAACAAAGGAATAGTTAAATTGTTTGCTTTTTTATTTGTAGCTGTTAGTATTTATCAGCTGTCATTTACATACATAGCAAGCAAGGTAGAGAAAGAAGCAACTGCATTTGCTAAAGGTGCAGATAATGCTAATGAATTAGAGAAAAAATATCTTGACTCTATAGGAGGTGAATCTGTAATTGCAGGTATTTCTTATGATTATGCTAAAAAGAGAGTTTTAAATGAAGGTCTTGATTTAAAAGGAGGGGTAAACGTTATTCTTCAAATATCTGCTAAAGATATCATTAAAGGATTGGCTAATAATACAAAGAATCCAGTTTTTAATCAGGCATTAACTAGAGCAGATGAATTACAAACAAGCTCTGACGATACATATTTAGAGTCGTTTTTTACTGCGTTTGATGAGGTAAATGCAAAAGGAGGAACTCCAACACCACTTGCTGCAACAGATATTTTTGCAAATAAAACATTAGAAGGTTCAGTGAACTTTAAAATGACTAATGATGAGGTGAAGCCTGTTTTAGAGCAAAAATTAGATGAGTCTATTGAATCTGCTTTTGAAGTTATAAGAAAGCGTATTGATAAATTTGGGGTTACACAACCAAACATTCAGCGTTTAGGAAAATCTGCTCGTATTTTAGTAGAGTTACCAGGAGCGAAAGATGTAAACAGAATTAAGAAATTATTACAGAGTACAGCGCAATTAGAGTTTTATGAAACTCACATGTTTGCTGAAGCTGCACAATATTTAGTAGATGTTAACAGTAAGTTGAAAGCTGAAGTTATGGCTAAAGATACTACAGCTGAAACTGAAACTCAAGACGAAACATCAGCTGATGAATTATTAGGAGCTGAAAACGATTCTATCAATAAGGCAAACGAATCAAACCCATTATTTGAGGTGATGTCTTTAAATCCTTATGGTATTCAAGGGCAACCTACATCACGTTTAGCAATTGCTAAGATCTCAGATACAGCAGCAGTAAACAGTTATTTAAATGGTGCTAAAGATTTAAAATCAGGAGCAATCAAGTATGCTAAATTCAGATGGGGAACTGTATTTACAGCTAGAGACAAAGCTAACTTTGGTATTGCTGAAGATGATGCAAATAGCTATGTGCCTTTATTAGCCTTAAAATCTGATAGAGCTGGTGCTCCAGCAATGTTAGGAGATGTAATTACTGATGCAAGACAACAGTATACGCAAACAGGAGATGCTTCTGTAGGAATTACGATGAATGGTTTAGGGGCTAAACAATGGGCTAAAATCACTGGAGACATTGCTAAGCAAGGAAATACAGTTGCTATTGTTTTAGACGGTATTGTATATTCTGATGCCTCTGCAAGACAAGAAATTACAGGAGGACAAACAGAAATCTCAGGAAGTTTTACTTTAAATGAAGCAAAAGATTTAGCAAATGTTTTACGTGCAGGTAAATTACCAGCATCTGCAGATATTATTCAATCAGCAGAAGTAGGACCATCATTAGGACAAGAGGCTATTGACAGTGGAAAAATGTCATTCGCAATTGCCTTATTAATGGTATTTGTTTGGATGATTTTCTATTACGGAAAAGCAGGTATTTACGCTAATATCGCTTTAGCAATAAACATCTTATTAATATTCGGAATTTTAGCAGGATTAGGTGCTGTATTAACATTACCTGGTATTGCGGGTATCGTCTTAACCATAGGTATGTCGGTAGATGCGAATGTACTTATCTTTGAGCGTATTAAAGAAGAATTAGCTTTAGGGAAATCTCAAGCTGAAGCAATTCAAGACGGATTTAGTAATGCCTTATCATCTATTTTAGATGCTAACGTGACTACTTTCTTAACGGCAATCATCTTATTTGTATTTGGTACTGGACCAATTCAAGGATTCGCAACAACGTTAATGATAGGTATTGCAACATCATTATTTACTGCAATTTTCATCACAAGATTATTTGTAGACTGGAACTTCAATAAAGGTGGAGTATTAACATTCTCTACTGGAGCTACTAAAAATTTCATGAAAAACTTAGCAGTATCTTTCTTAGGAAAGCGTAAAATGGCTTACATCATTTCTGGAGTATTATTAGTTGCAAGTTTAGGATCATTATTTACTAATGGTTTAGATCAAGGAATTGATTTTGTAGGAGGAAGAACGTACCAAGTGCGTTTTGATCAGGCTATGAATAGTAATGAAGTAGCTGCTAAATTAGTAGATGTATTCGGTTCTGCTGAAGTGAAAACTTATGGAGGAGATGACCAATTAAAAATTAGTACTAAATATAAAATTGCTGAAAAAGGGTTAGCTGTAGATGCTGAAATCAAAAGCATGTTATTTGAGCAGTTAAAAAGTTATTTGCCAACTGATATGACACTTGAGCAGTTCCAAAACGGCGCAACAACTGATGCGAAATTAGGAATTGTACAAACCATGAAGGTAGGACCAACTATTGCCGATGATATTAAAAAAGCATCTGTTTGGGCAGTATTAGGATCTTTAATAGTAGTATTCTTATATATTTTGATGCGATTCAAATGGTGGCAATTTAGTTTAGGTGCTGTTGCAGCTGTATTCCATGATGTGTTAATCGTATTAGGAATCTTCTCATTAACGAGCAAATTCATGCCGTTTAATATGGAAATTGACCAAGCATTTATTGCAGCAATCTTAACGGTTATTGGATACTCTTTAAATGATACCGTAGTTGTATTTGATAGAATTAGAGAGTTCTTTAATGATAATGAAGATTGGGCATTTGGTAAAACTGTAAATCAAGCTTTAAACTCTACATTAAGTAGAACATTAAATACGTCTATTACAACATTAATAGTATTGATTACAATCTTCATCTTAGGAAGTGAATCTATTAGAGGATTTATCTTTGCCTTAATTATTGGTGTAATTGTAGGTACATATTCATCTATCTTTATTGCAACTCCAGTTATGTTTGATACTGTTGGAAGCAAAGAATTAAAGAGAGATAAAAAAGAAGAAGACGAGTTAGACGAAGAGGTAGCAGTAGCCTAATTGTTTAATGACAAATTATAAAAGTCCGGAGTAGTGTACTTCGGACTTTTTTTATGCATAAAAGCATATAATGTCAATTCATCTAGAAGAAATTACAATTCAGAATTTTTATATTTTGTAGCCTGTAATTTTTAATGATATTCGTACTCTATAAATTTGTATAAGTCATGACTAAACAACAGATAAAGAACATATTAAAAATTGGATTTATCATTGCAAGTATAGCCTCGTTAGCTTTCGTACCATGGTCTATAGTAAAAGCGTGGATCATGCCTTTGCCAAGTTCTGTACAAGAACAACTTAACGAAACAATTTCTCAAGGATCAAAAGGTGTTATTGTCTATATTGATAAAAAAGGAGCGAAACCTGAACTCCATACAGCAGGTTGGCATGATGAAATGAATAAGATTCCTGCAAAGCCAGATGCATTATTTAAAATTGCAAGTGTTAGTAAATTGTACGTTGCAGTTGCAATAGCTAAATTAGTACAATCCAATCGGTTATCTTTAGAGGGAACAGTAGCGTATTATTTTCCTGAGTTGAAGGGAAAGATCCCAAATACAGAGCAGATTACTTTAAAAATGTTGGTGCAGCATCGTAGTGGTATACCAAATTATACCGATACAGAAAATTACTGGGCAGCACCTAAAGCAACTAATCAAGAAAACCTAGAACTCATTTTCGGACTTCCTGCAAGTTTTGCTCCAGATGAATCTTATGAATACAGTAACACCAATTATTTGTTACTTAGAGAGTTGATGACGCGAACATTAGGTCATGATTATTTTAAGTTCATTCAATCTAATATACTTAAACCTCTTGGTTTACAAAATACATATCAATCCATTAAAGATGTGAATATTGATCATGTAATGAGCGGTTATCATATAGGTCATCCTCTAGATTTAAAAACGGATGATATTGGTATGGTAGCCTCAGTAGAAGATGTGGGTAAATTTATTAGAGCTTTAAATGATGGTACAATATTTAATGATGGAGAGCAAGACCTATATTCCTCAATATATAAATATGAACATAGTGGATGGGTGCCTGGCTACCAAAGTTTTGCTATTTATGATGAAGAGTTGGATGCAGTAATTGTTCAGTTTACGAGTACAACAGATGCCAAGTTGCATTTGTGGCATTTGTCAGAAATATCCATTAATAGAATAGTTAAGGTTTTGAAGAATAAAAATAACTCCTAAATTTAACCCATCAGTAGAAGTTAGTACACGTGAAAAACAACGATATATTTACAAATAAATGGACAGTTTGCATAGAGTGTAAAGGACTAGGAAAAAAAAGACAAAAAGTTAAAAAAAAACATCGTCGGGAATATCAACTTGCACTTGATGCATATATGCAGTCTGATAAAAACGGTCAGATGCCAATTAAACCTAAAGGACATTTGGCTATATGTAAATATTGTAAGGGTACAGGCTTAACAAGCTCAAATGAGTATCCAAAACCAGATGATATGTATCCTCATGTAGCAATTATTGGCGCAGGTATTGGAGGTGTAGCTTTAGCTGTAGCCTGTTTGCATAGAGGTATACCATTTACACTCTTTGAGCGCGATGAAAGCTTTGATGCCAGATCACAAGGCTACGGATTAACTTTGCAGCAAGCCAGTAAAGCTATGGCAGGTTTTGGAATTCCGTCATTAGAAAAAGGCGTGGTTTCAACCCGTCATATAGTTCACACAACAGATGGGGAAATCATAGGTGAATGGGGAATGCGCAAATGGTTGACTTCTGAGCCAGAAAAAAAAGTGAGAAAAACCAATATTCATATCGCAAGACAATCTTTGCGAATGACACTGTTAGAGCAACTAGGTGGAGACACTATGGTGCAGTGGAATCATAAGTTGCAATCTTATAAAGAAGATGACAATGATGCTGTTGACTTAAACTTTGACGTAAATGGAGTGGTCAAACATTTTAAAGCAGATTTAGTTGTAGGCGCAGATGGTATTAGGAGTTCAGTAAGAAATCAATTGATAGGAGAGCACATAACACCATTACGCTATTTGGGTTGTATTGTGATATTAGGCATATGTCCGTTAACAAATTTGAGCAATAATGACCATCCGTTATTAGATTCTGCTACAGTGTTTCAGACAGCTAATGGAAATGAACGCATATATATGATGCCATATGATTCAGACTCAATAATGTGGCAGTTAAGTTTTCCTATATCAGAAGATGATGCAAAAGAACTCAGTCAAAAAGGACCTTCAGCGTTAAAAAAAGAAGCGTGTAGACGATTGCAATGGCATGACCCAATCCCTCAAATTTTATCTGCAACGGAAGATAATTTGATATCAGGTTACCCTGTGTATGATAGAGAATTGCTAAGCCCAGAGATGCTTAAAAAAAGTGATAAGGTTACTTTAATAGGAGATGCTGCACATCCTATGAGTCCGTTTAAAGGGCAAGGTGCAAATCAAGCCTTACTAGATGCTTTAGCTTTAGCAAGAGGAATTTATAAAGGATGCAGACCGTTGTCTAATTGGAGGGGAATAGGTTTAAGAGATAGCGTTCTAAATGAATTTGAGACTGAGATGTTAGCGCGTAGTGCATCTAAGGTGAAAGGCTCAGCTGAGGCAGCAGAATTTTTACATTCAGATATTGTGCTTCATAAAGCAAACCAACCAAGAGGACGATGTGTAAAAGCTAAGGAATAAAATTACTTAATATACACTACAGCTTAGTATAGCTAATTGAATCTCCAGGTACTAATCCCCATAAATCACTTAAGCCAGCATTGATTTCTAAAACGTATTTTGCAGGAGCATCAGACGGTAATGATTGTTCGTTTAAAGGTTCAGCGTTTTTAATGATATTTATAATGTTGCTATCCGCATCAATATAAATAAGGTCTAAGGAGATGTATGTGTTTTTCATATAGAAGCTTCTCTTGTGTAAGTTGTCAAACACAAAGAGCATACCTCTGTTTTGCTTCATTTTTTTGCGGTACATTAGTCCGGTTTGTTGCTCAAAAGTATTATCAGCTATTTCAATGTCTAGCTCTTGTTTTACAATACCACTACTGTCAATTATTTTAAGATGACCTTCATGTTTGAACTCAACTTTTATTTGTTGTACGGAGGTGGTTGCTTTGTCTTCTTTACAAGAAAATAGGGTAATAAAGAAGGTAAATAGAATTGAGAGTATTGCGGACTGTTTTGTCATTAGATAGTTTTTTTGATTGGACGAAACATAAAATATAAGCCAATGATGATAAACGGAATACTCAGCCATTGCCCTGTAGACAATACATTTCCTAAAGAGTCTTCAAACCCACCTTGCGATTTTTTATAGAATTCAACTATAAAACGAACGGTCCAAAGTAACACTAAAAATAGCCCAAACATATAAAATGGTTTGTGCTTCTTGTCTGTTTTCCAATAGGTAAATAGTAAAATGGCAAATACAAAAATGTAGCAAATAGATTCGTATAATTGTGCTGGGTGTCTTAAAGGTACGGCTTCTAATAAATGTGCAAATTTAGAACTGTTTGCAATGGCGTCATAGGCTTTAGATATATCATTAATACCTGTTAAATTAACAGCTTCTTGAGCTCTATAGTGTTGTTGAATGAAACGAAATCCGTAGTCTGAATTTGTAACTTTTCCGATGATTTCAGAATTCATTAAATTCCCTAAACGTACAAATATTGCTCCGAAAGCTACTGGTACAACAACCCGATCTAAAATCCATGATAATTTAATGTCCGGATATTTTTTATGATACATGTACATTGCAATAATAACCCCAATTGCTGCTCCATGACTTGCTAAACCAGCAATTCCGGTGAATTTAAAAGGGTCTAATCTAAATGGTAAGATAATTTCTAAAAGATGATTTTGGTAATAGTCCCAATCGTAAAAAAAGACGTGTCCTAAACGCGCCCCTAATAAAATAGAAATTACGGCATAAATGAACAAGGTATCTAATTTTTCTAAAGACACTTTTTCATGATTAAAAATGCGTTTCATAATTTGTAAGCCCCCAACAAAGGCCACTACAAACATCAAACTGTAATATTTTATAGGTAAAGGTCCTAGTTGAATTAAGGTGTCACTCGGATTCCAATTTATTGCTAAAAATGTCATAGGGGTTAATGGTCTTTAAAAAAGTAAAGATATATATATGTGTGCGTAAATTCAAGATATAATTTTACAAATTCTTATTGTATGTTGGAATGTCAACTAAGAAGTTATAGCGCTTTTCTTCAAAATCCATTTGGCAATAATAGTGTTGTAACCCATTAGTGACCATAAGAACATTGGCGTTTAACGTTAAGTTATATCGCGCAATTTGATCAAAGGTAGTCTGAGTAATAGTCACTTTTGGCGCTTTACACTCAATTAAAATATTAATGTTGCCGTTTGGGTGAAATACCACAATATCATACCGCTTTTTTTGTCCGTTTACAAAGAGCTCTTTTTCAACATTAATTAAAGATTTTGGGTAATGTTTTTCTTGTATTAAAAACTGAACGCAATGCTGACGTACCCATTCTTCGGGTGTAATGATGATAAATTTTTTCCTGATAACATCAAAAATACTGAGCTTATTTTCGCTATTTTTGAAACGGAACTTGTACGATGAAAAATTAAGTTGTTGCACCGTGTAAAAGTAGACAATTTTCAGTGAGAATTTATGGATAAAGTCAAGCAAATAGTATCAGAAATTAAAAAAGGACACTTCAAACCTATTTATTTTTTAATGGGTGAGGAGCCGTATTATATTGATGCGATTTCATCTTTTATTGAAAAAAATGTATTGTCTGAAGAAGAAAAAGGCTTTAATCAAACTGTATTGTATGGTAGAGATGTCACGGTTGAAGATATTATATCAAATGCCAAACGGTATCCTATGATGGCTGAACGCCAAGTGGTCATTGTTAAAGAAGCGCAAGATTTAAGCCGGACTATAGATAAGTTAGAAAGCTATGCAGCTAATCCGCAACAAACAACGGTATTGGTCATTTGTTACAAGTATAAAAAACTCGACAAGCGAAAAAAAGTATACAAAACGCTTGATAAAGTTGGTGTGTTGTTTGAAAGCAAAAAGCTATATGATAATCAGGTGCCAGATTGGATACGACGTGTGTTAGCCGGTAAAAAATTTAGTATTGCTCAGAAAGCGTCACAAATGCTAGTGGAGTTTTTAGGAACCGATTTGGGTAAAATCAATAACGAATTAGAGAAATTGCAATTGGTATTGCCACAAGGTTCAGAAATTACACCCACTCATATAGAAGAACATATAGGGATAAGTAAAGATTATAATAATTTTGAATTGCGTAAAGCTATTGGTGAGCGTGATGTATTGAAAGCGAATAGAATTATCAATTATTTTGCGCAAAACCCCAAAGACAATCCTACAGTGATGACGATTTCTTTATTGTACAATTTTTTCTCACAATTGTTGCAGTATCATGCCTTATCTGATAAATCACAATTTAGTGTGGCTAAAGCATTGAAAATTAACCCATTTTTTGTGAAAGAATATCAGGCAGCAGGACAAAATTACCCAATGAAAAAAGTGAGTCAGGTTGTAGCATTATTACGTGAAGCCGATCTAAAAAGTAAAGGCGTTGGAGCTACAAACTTACCGCAGCATGATTTGTTAAAAGAATTGCTGTTTAAGATAATGAATTGAGAATTTGTTTTAGTGATGTTATTGCTGTTTTAATTTTCTGATTCCACAGCTTTTAATATTCTTCCATCATTTAGTTTCCATTCAGTTAATCCGTTTGCACTTCTTCCCATTACAATTGCTGCAGCTGCAGAAGGGCTAGAAAATAAATAATCTTTTTTAAATATTAATTTATTATCAATAGGAACTATTATTCCATCATCAATTAAACTTTGTCTTATATTAGTCCAATTTTTTGGGAATGAATTGGTTATAGAAGTCGCAATTTCAGAGTCTTTTAATACTACAAATCCTTCATTTGTCATTTGACCTTTAGCATCTGAACCACGAGCAGCATTTATATAAAATGTATTTTTTATTTCCTCTTCAAAAGTTAGATCTTTTCTTAAGTCCTCAAATATTTTAAAACCTAGAGCATTAACTAAAAGCTTAATATTTTCTATGAACTCTTCCATTTCTGCTTGATCAGATTCAGAAATTGTCGATCTTGTAGGATTGTTTCCGTTTTCCAAATCATAACGATTTACTTTAGTGGCAATTTCATAAAGTCTACTTTCTAAGTACTTAATGTGCGCTTTGTTTAGATTTTCATCTTTGCTTACAAATATTAAAGCTTCGTTCCAAAAGTCTTTTGCAGATAGGTGTTGGTTTAATCTTTTATAAATTCCTTCTGCTTCACCTATATATGCTAATTCTTTGTTTTCTATCTTGTTAGATTTGCCAAATAAAATATAGATTCCAGTGTTTTCTAATTCTGGTCTGTCAGATGATTGCTTGATTTTCTTTCTTGGAATTTTTAATGCTTTTCCTGTCCAATTTGATAATTCACAAGTCATTCTCCCATTTGGTTCTCCATCTATAAGAAAGATTTTTATTGTTTTACCAAAGTTTTTCATCTGTTTGTTTTAGGTATTAGGCATATGCTGTGCAACATAAATTAAATAGAGTTTACTTCTTTTTATTAGTTATAGTAGCTAAGTTAGTTGTTTCATCTGATAATGTCAACAGGTCAATAATTCCCTTTTAATAAGTTCACGCTAACGGTGGCCAGAGCATTGTCTGGAAATTTGACACTATAATTGTCATCAGGGTATAAGCCAGCTTCTTTTGCGATGTTCAAGAAAACGTCTAATTCTAAAATGAATTGATCTGAGTAGCCATGTGTAGCATCATATGCTGTAGCTGGAGTTTTACCAATATTTTTAGCGACAAGTTCTGGTGTTACAGTATGCAATTCAATCACTAACAATCCAAACTTTTCAGTGTATGGTTTCCATTTTAATAAATGTTCTAATAAAGAGTCTTCTACTAAATCATTGTTAATGTGTTGGCCTTTATAAGTGTATGCCCCAGTAGATGTGCTTTGTCGACCAGTTGGTGTTTTTGGTGCTTCCCAAATACGGTTGTGGTCAAGAAATGTTCTTACATTAAGCAGATCTTTGAGTTCAATATTATAGTTGTCTTTTAAATCAGTCGCTAGAAGCTCAGGTTTTCCAATATCTCCCCAGATGACTTTGGCCCAGATATCAGCTTTTATCAAGTTGGCTCTAGTAACTTTTAAAGCGGCTTGGTTAAAATCAGCGCCAACCAACAGTAACGGATGATCATCTAACAGTTTACCTCTTAGGGTTTGGTGTTCAATAACATCAAAAAGATGTTGGATAAAAGCACCATTACCACAGCCCATGTCTAAAATCCCTTTGGGTTGCTCTTCAATGGGTTTGTTGAATATTTCAATAATGATATCATCTATGATCTTGAAATAAGTGCTATGAGCTCCGCCGCTTCCCCATACATTCATTTCCCTATGCACGTGCTTTTCTGGTTCGTTATTGTCAGATTGTAACACTAAAGGATCGCCAAATAATAGGTCATCTAACTGGTGAAATGTTGGTAGGTAGGACACAGTTACGCCATAGGCACTTGCTCGTTTTGCAAAGAATAAGCCTTTATCTGTAAATTGATAAGTGTCGTTCTTTTTGATAAACCAGTTAAGATGAGTAAAAAAATCTAATATTTTTTTAAAACTTTCAGGATCCTTATGGTATTCTTGCGCTCTAAATGAAGCCTCCATAAAATATTTATGAAACATCCCGTTAACGCCAAGCATTACAATTATTGGTGCAATAACAAGCCCTTCAATGTGTGTTAATAATTGTTGTTCAATTGCATTTGGGTTATCTATATTATAGTTTTGGTTCAAGTTGTTAAACACATGCTCTAAAGCAATAAAAGCATCAGCGCCAATACGTTCTGTGGGGTATTTTGTACTGTATTTCAAGGTGTTTATGGCATCTTCAAGTAATGGTGCTAATTGAAACACCTTTACACTATTGTTGTTAACAGAAAAGTAGATGCCATCGTTTTTATAGTTTTGCGTTAACCAACCTTGTGAGCATAATACACGAAGCGCAACATTTAAGTAGCCAGTATTGGCATTAAATTCTTTAGAAATGGTTTCTAGTTTTACAGTCTGTTGTTCAAGTATTCTATTCAAGAGTCCTTTTTTATATAAGGCGAATAGAGTAGTGGTAGTAGCAATACCATCTAGGTGACAAAATAATGTGCTTCGGAACGCTGACTTTTCTTGTTTTGTTAGCATATTTAGTTTAGTAAGTGACTATTTAAATATACAAAAAAAAGCTCCAATGTTACATCGGAGCTTTTATATATATCAGTAAACAAATGATTAAAATAATGCAGGATATTTCTTAGGATTTGCCTCATGCATCATGTCATATACTTTTTCATAAATATCTTCTGCAGAAGGTTTAGAGAAGTAATCTCCATCTGTTCCATAGGCAGGTCTATGCGCCTTTGCAGTTAATGTTTGTGGTTTGCTGTCTAAGTAACGGTAAGCATTTTGTTTTTCAACAATTTCTTGTAATATATACGCAGAAGCACCACCAGGGACGTCTTCATCAATCACTAATAAACGATTAGTTTTCTGTACTGACTTTACAATATCATGGTTGATGTCAAAAGGAAGTAATGACTGTGCATCTATGACTTCTGCATCAATTCCTGCTTGTGCCAGTTCTTTAGCAGTGTCTTCAACAATTCTTAGTGTTGATCCGTACGATACTAAGGTGATGTCTGCCCCTTCTTTAACCGTTTCAACAACACCAATTGGTGTTTTGAATTCTCCTAAATTGGTAGGCATTTGTTCTTTTAAACGGTAACCATTTAAACATTCCACAACAACAGCCGGCTCGTCAGATTCTAATAATGTGTTATAAAACCCTGCGGCTTTAGTCATGTTTCTAGGTACTAAAAGATGTACACCTCTTAATAGGTGAATTAAGCCACCCATTTGTGAACCTGAGTGCCAAACACCTTCTAGACGGTGTCCTCTAGTTCGAATAATTAACGGTGCTTTTTGCTTTCCGTTTGTTCTGTATTGTAAGGTAGCTAAATCATCAGACATGATTTGTAAGGCATACAATATGTAATCTAAGTACTGTATTTCTGCAATTGGGCGTAAGCCTCTCATTGCCATACCAATACCTTGCCCTAATATAGTGGCTTCACGAATTCCAGTATCAGAAACTCTTAACTCGCCGTATTTTTCTTGTAGACCTTCTAACCCTTGATTCACATCTCCAATATGTCCAGCGTCTTCTCCAAAGACTAAGGCTTCTGGGTATTTGGCAAAAATGGCGTCAAAGTTATCACGCATAATTAAACGCGCATCTACAAGTTCAGAATTGTCATCATATTGAGGCGCTTCAGCACTGATGTTTTCGGCTCTTAAATTACTTTCTGAATACAAGTTAGCACTGTATTTAGGTTGAATTTTTGCTTTGTAGTTTGCAATCCAATTCACTAAAGCAGTCTTGGTTTCTGATGTTTCTGACGTCAAATAGCGTAAGGCTTTTCTTGTAGCAATAAGGATGTCTTTACGTATAGGTTCTTTTAGAGTTTCTAACTCTGTAGCTAGTTTTTCAATAAACGCTTTATTGTTAGAATTGCTTGCAGCAGATTTTAAGACGGCCACAGCTTCTGCCTGCTCTTCTTTTTGAGGCGTAATGAAAGCCTTCCAAGCATCTTGCTTACCAACACGTACTTGTTTCTTGATGTCTTTTTCAATTGCTTTTGCTTCTTCTTCAGTAAAGATGTTGTTGTCAATCATCCACTGGCGCATTTTAGCTAAACAGTCGTATTCAGCTTCCCATGCTAAACGCTCTTTAGATTTATAACGTTCATGTGACCCAGAAGTAGAGTGACCTTGAGGTTGTGTTAATTCTTTCACGTGAATTAATACCGGGCAGTGTTCTTTACGAGCAACTGCTGCGGCTCTTTGGTAAACATCTACTAAATTAGGGTAATCCCATCCGTTTACACGGAATATTTCATAGCCGTTACCATTCTCATCTCGTTGAAATCCTTTTAAAATTTCTGAAATATTTTCTTTAGTAGTTTGATGTCTGGCATGTACAGAAATTCCATACTCATCATCCCAAACATTCATAACCATTGGTACTTGTAAAACACCAGCAGCATTTATAGTTTCAAAGAAAAGTCCTTCACTAGTACTGGCATTACCAATAGTTCCCCATGCAATTTCATCACCGTTTACAGAGAAGTTTTCTGCATTGATACCTTCTACATTTCTGTATATTTTAGAGGCTTGTGCAAGTCCTAATAAGCGAGGCATTTGCCCTGCAGTAGGAGAGATGTCTGAGCTTGAGTTTTTTTGCTGCGTTAAATTTTTCCATGACCCATCTTCATTTAAACTATGTGTGGCAAAGTGTCCTCCCATCTGTCTTCCGGCAGACATTGGTTCAGCATCAATATCTGTGTGACCGTATAATCCAGCAAAGAATTGTTGAATTGTTAAGGCGCCAATTGCCATCATAAAAGTTTGATCACGGTAATATCCTGATCTGAAATCACCATTTTGAAAGGCTTTAGCCATCGCTAATTGTGGCACTTCTTTTCCGTCACCAAATATTCCAAATTTAGCTTTTCCTGTCAGTACTTCACGACGACCTAGTAAACTACATTCACGACTTGTTAATGCGATGGTATAATCGTTTAAAACTTCTTTTTTAAAGTCTTCAAATGTGATGTCTTTTGTTGATTTACTAGTATTGCTCATAGTTATATGTGAATTATCATGAGCTACAAAAATACTAAAAACATACGTTTTTTACAAGAGCGAAATGAGTGAAAATTTTGAAGAATAATCACTTATGGTTGGTTTTTTGTGAAAATAACTCAAAAAATAACCGGTTTTTAGATTTTTGATTAATGAATATTTAATATGTTATAGCCATTTTCTAGTAAATAAACCAATAAGAACTTTTGGAGTTAAGGTAACTTTAAACCTAATTTTATTGGCGTATTGGGGATGACTAATTTCCCAGCCTAAATTAGAATACACAGGGAAGTAGAGTTCAAAATAATCTGGTACTAGGTTAAGATGAATACCCGAGTCATAAACAAATTTTGCATTGCCATTATTTTGCAATAGCCCTACATCTCCATAGGCTAAAATATATTTCCAAAGAGTAGTTCCGGTGTTTAGTGTCATCATCCAATCATTCGCCAGAGGGGTGTTAAGTTTTGATTTGAATCCACCATCAGCAATAATAATTTGTTGGCTATAAATACCAGTACTTTCAGATCTACCATAATAATTATAGTCAAATAAATAGTCTGTAGGACGATCTAGCGCAAAACTAAAAAAGTCTGAGTTGGTGTTGTTGTATAAAAATGTACCTGCGTAAGCTCTGAAGTTTAACTGCCTGTTATTTGAAAATAGTTTGCGATATTCATAACTAGCAGAGAGTTTTCCAAACTTTTTAGACAATTGTAAATCAGTTTTAAAAGCGTTATAATTTATAAGGTTTCGGTCTGATGTTCCGAACTTGATATTAAAAACATTATAGTTTGGGGTATCATCTGTAATGAATTCATTTTTTTCTTTTTCAACGCTTATATTTCTTGCCAAAATATAGGTATGAGCATTATCTCTTAAATCATTCTTGTTTTTGAAGTTGAAAATGATATACGGATTGAATCTTTGGTATTTGAGATGTTGCTCATAGTGGTATTGTTGATACGAGAGTCCGTAAACAGTACTAAATAAATTTTTATCCTTATAAAAAGACGTGTGATTTAATGAAATGCTTCCTACAAGTTTCTCGCTTTCTAACCCATACATTGGTTTGATTTTGTAGGTAAATGCTTTAGGAAGTAATGTTTTGTTGGTAAGTGTTAAACCTGGTGAAAACCCATCATATAAATTATAACCTAATTCTGGTACATAAAACACCTGATTGTAATTAGACGCTTCAGCATCTTTAACAAAAGTGAACTTTAGAGGCTTGTTGAACAAATGAGGTTTGATAGTTTTTGTGTTATTCCTCAAATTATATTCAGGAATAATACCTTCATAATTGATAATAATTCTACTGGGTTTGTTGTTTGGTATCTCTATAGTTTTGTGGCCAGTAAACCCGTCTACATAATGCTTGCTGATAATTTTACCATCAATGAGTTGGTATAATGAAATTGGAGTGGCCGTAGTTTCTTTGTTTTTTAATTTGACGCTTAGTTTGTTGCCCTTGTCAATAACATCAGAAATGACATAATCAATTTTGTAATCTGAATGCACATAGTCTGTAAGAAACCAACTGATGTCTTTATCAGTTTTGGATTGTAAGTACTCTATAAAGTTTGCTGAAGTGCTGTTCTTGAGTTTATTTGTATCGTAAAACTCTTTAATGGCAGTACTTACGGCGCCTTTACCAATGTAGTCCTCTAAGTAGAGTAAACCTACACCGGCTTTATTTTTGTTAGAGATGTTTGCATTGTATTTCAGCAACCCATCTTTGGGAGTGCTTAATTTCTGATCTAAATTTTTTCTTGCAGTATATAAGTTGAAATAGTAATACTGGTCATTAAATTTCTTTTTAGCAAGTTCAAAAGAGCGAATACCCCAAATTTTTGCAAGTCCTCCTAAAATTTTCATATCAGGATAATTGGCCTCAACATATTTAATAATCAAATAGCTTTCAAGGGCATCATTTAACCAGTAATCATAACGCGGATTTGTATTGATGGTGTTTTTAATATACTTGGCTATGGTGGCTTTTAAAATTTTGATTTCATACTGAAAACCGTCAGGAAATGGCCTAATGAAATTAGGTAATTGGTTTAAACCATATACCGGATTTCGTTTGTAAGCTGCTTCAGAAAGCAATAATTTTTCATGCGGATATGCACCAAGATGATCATGTAAAAAATACGCTATTTTATCATGTATTATAGCTTTTATGGCTAAACCAATACCATCATCATTAATGTTAGTAACGTAAGTGAATTTGTCAGTAGCTAATTCACTAAAATTATTATTAATAGTAAAGTGTGTTTCAGAATTGATTCTATTTTTTCCTGTAAAACTTACAGTAATACTATCGCCATTTTGTTGAGATGAAACTCTATCTAAATCACTAAAAATTTTGTGGGTTTTTGGTGTGGTTATGGTTAAGTTGATGTTGGAGTTCGGGAAATATAAATCATCAAGATCTTTATTACTGTAATACACCCAATCATCCGTTAGTTTTGCAGGTATTAAATACCATTCTTTTAATTTGACATTTTTTTTAGAGCTTATACCAAAGCGAGTGAATTTATCTGAGGGTAATTGTAATGTGTAATCTAATTGTAATGAAATACGGTCATTTGGTTTGAGTTTACGGTGTAAATTTATTGCAATAACATCAGATGTTTTTCTGGAGTATTGTAGTTCATGTTGCTCAGATAAGATACTTGATATATGTGTGGCGCCTTTATCGTGATCTTTTGCAAAGTGTAGCTTTCCGCTAAATTCATCAGCAAATCGCTTAGCCAATTCAGTATCTCTGTTAGCATATGAGTTGTTCCAATCATACAAAAACACACTGTCTAATACTTTTGAAGAGGTGTTTGTTATAGTAATTTGTTGGGCTACAACAATGGTGTTGTTTTCAGGATTAAATTTGGCATTAACCGTAATCGTGTTTTGCGCTACAAGTGTACAGCTATAGGCAAAACAACAACAAATAATGATGTTATAAATCCACTTCAATGTTCAAATTTTTGCTGAAAGATACAGAATAAGCATTAATCTGATGCAGATTAATGCTTATTACTATCGTTTTAATGAAAAATGAGCTTTAAACTCTTTGTCTTCATCATTACGACCTTTATAGATTACTGTAAACCAATAATCACTTGCAAATAAATTTCTACTGTTATACGTCCCGTCCCAACCTCTGCCAGATGGGCTAATTTGAGTGATGAATTTTCCGTACCTATCAAATATTTTAACGATAGCCTCTGGCTGATTATCTAAATCAAAAATGTTCCAAGTATCGTTAACTCCATCATTATTTGGGGTGAAAAATTTTGGGTATTTGATAACAGTAACTTCAAGTATTAACACATTACATCCTCCAAAAACATCAATTATTGTAATGATGTGGTCACCTGAAGTGACATTGTTAAATACATTACTAGACTGTATAGGTCCATCATCTAATTGATAGTGGTATTGCCCCAAACCTCCAGTTACATTAACAGTAATTATTGCATTGTCAACAAAATCTTCTGTAACAGTATAGTTGGCTATGGCTGCACTAGAGGCGATAACTTCTACTTCTGTTGATTCAAAGTTACAGTCGCCAGGTTGTGGCGGAATTACAGGGTTGTTAAGTGTAGTTGTTACCGTGTAAGTACCAGCAGCGCTTGCCTCATAGTTTGGTCCAGTATGCATTAAGTTATTACCTAAATACCAATCTACCGTATAAACTGTTGGATCTAAATTAGATTCTAACAGTACAGTTTGAAGTGTGTCGTTAGTTTCAGGGTCAACGCAAATGATACCACCATCTATTTGTAATTCTAAAAGCGGATGGATAGTGAGGTTGAATGATGTTTCATCATAACACTCTGTATTTCCGAAAGCTGTAGCGTATACGTATATGGTATGGTTGCCAGGAGAGGTTAATGTAGATTCTGTAATTAACCCCACTCCGCCAGGTTCACTATAATAATTCACATCGTAGCTGCTGTTGTCTAACACAGGCAATGTATATTCTCCACAAACCACTTGGTTTTGAAATGAAGGTAGAGTTGGAGTTTCAGATATAGTTACTGTAAAACTGTCTTCGTCTGTGCAAAGAATTCGATCTCCGTTTTCATGATACACATAAATGGTGTGTGGGTTACCTGGTGTTGCAGTTGTGAATGTATAATCTGCTGGAAGTATTTCGTCTACACCATTTGGCTGCCTATAATAACTTCCAACAGTAAGAGGAGGTAGCGTGTAAGTGTCACAGGCGTTTATATCTTCAAAATCACCTACGTCAGTTCCTTCCATATATACCGTAAATACAGTTTCATTGGCACAGGTATTAAAATCGTTCCAAATGTTATATATATAGATGGTTTGCGTGACGTCTATAATTGTACCAGCACTAATTACATCACCATTTCCGCCAGATTCTGTGTGGTAGGTTCCATTACTTAGTGTTGGTAATTCATATGGAGTACACGTATAAACATCTGTAAAATTATCGATTAAAGGCAAGTCTCTAATTTCTATGGTAAAACTTGATTCAGCAGGACAGTTGTTCACTTCATTATAGATGTAATAAGTATGTAGCCCTACGGTGTTGATAACAGTACCTACTGGAACTTGATTAGCCATTGTTGGGCCACCTGGCGCATCGAAATAATTACCATTAGTTAGTGCTGGTAATTGGTAAGGATCGTCAATACATCTTAAAATAAAATTATTATCACCTCCTAATTCATCAACTTCTGGTGTTGGATAAAGTGTTAGTGTGAACCTATAATTGTCTGTACAGTTAGCCGTTGGTGGTACTGTAGGAGTAGTTTCTGTGTACACGTAAATGTCATAGATATTATTAGTTGGAGAAGCACTGTCATAATTATATACTGTTCCTACAGGTATGGCATTACCACCACCACTAGGGCTGTCAAAATATCCTCCGTTTTCTAATGGAGGTAGAGTGTAAGAATCGCAAGCATCTACGTTGGCAGGCGCATTGATAATAGTGATTTCAAATGAACTTTCGTTTGAACACGTTATTTCGTCTGGTGTACCAGCATTGTGTGTTTCGGTATTATAAATGTAAAACGTTCCGGATGACATTATTGTGTCTCCTGAGTTGTATGCAGTTCCACCACCACCAGATGCAGAATAGTAATTACCATCTGTTAGAGGCTCTAATGTGTAACTCACACATGTAGTGACATCTTCTAAGTCATCTACTGGCGGGTTGTCATAAATTGTAATGTCAAAAGCTTCATTTCTACATACAGAAGTGACACCAGTGTCAGGGTCTGTAGTTTCTGCATAATAGTGAACGGTTAGCGGCATATCTGCCGAAGTGAATACAGTAGAAGTTGGGATTAATGTACCTATACCATTTGGACCATCGGTTTCTGTGTAAAAATCTCCTGGAGGCCAATTTGGTACAAAAAACTGTTCACAATAGTATTGCTGTAATGTATATTCGTCAATAAAGGTTATGGTAAAGCTACTTTCATTAAAACAGCCATTAGCATCTGGTCCGTTATATATATAAAATGTACCACCATCTGTAATGATGTCGCCATCATTATACATGTTTCCAGTGCCGTTAGGACCATCAGGAGCATCATAATATTCTCCATCAGGAATACCATCACCGTCAACATCTGGTATTGGAGGTAAGGTATATTCACTACATTCTAAAATAGGACCTAATGTTGCTACCGGGGGTAGTGGATTTATAATGACATCAAAACTCACCATATCAAAACAACTTGGGTTGCTGTTACTTTGTATAACAGCCCAAACGGTTTGTGGCGAATTTGCTAAGGCAACACTAATATTTGGACCAATAGGATTTGTGCCATTTTGCGCATCATTTTGTGTGTCGTAATATAGTATTGTGTAATCAAGCGGATTTAAGGCGCCTAAAATTTCTGCATTGACATCGGCTAAATTGGTATCTACTGGGTCTGAAGTGTTACATAATTGCACGTCATTTGGTGTAGTGGCATTAATTGATTGTGTTACGGTGAGGTCGAAAGACAATTCAGTATCACAGTAAGTATCAGTTTGGGTGTTATATATTTTAACGTATATGGTTTCATTACCAGCACTCGTGTAGTTAGTAATGTTACTACCAGTTATTGGATTGTTAGGTATATCTGTTTGGGTAGCAAAATAATGGATGTCATAAATAGTATCATCAACCCCAATAATAGTTTCGTTATTAGTACTTAAATCATAAGAAAATGCACCAGAGCCATCATCACAGGCTTGAATATCATTTGGTGCTGAAGTGCTTAATTCCGTAATGATAATTGTATCTGTAAGTACACAGCCATTTTTTGTAGCCGTAACAACATATGTACCTGGAGCAGTTGCAGTAATGGTATTACTCGTTTCGGGTTGCGGTATACCATCTAATGTCCATTCATGATTGAATTCTGTGTCATCTAAATTTGTTGAGATGTCTGTACTGTTCCCCGAGCACATAGTGATGTCATCACCTAAATTTAAAGGAGTGATAAAGTTTCCAGCGTCTATAAATACTGCAGAATCGTAGTCAGGATTTCCATAATCACCAATTACAAGTCTGATGTGGTAAGGTCTATCTGGTATTAACGTAGATGAGGCACTAAGTACGGTGGTATGCCCTCGCATATTTAATGTTGATGCTGCTGGAGCGTTTACATTATAAGTTGAAAACAGTTCTGGATTTTCAGAAGTACAGCTGGCATTGTAGGTGTTATCTCGTATGGTGAGTACACTTACTGGAGTGGTTGATGCTGGTAAAACTGCTAAATTGGTTGTGGTGCCAGTAACGGTATCTGTAAGTAAAAATGCAAAAACATCGCTAAACCCACATTGGTATTGCCCATATTCATTTGATGCAAAAATGAAATTAAAACTAAAATCGCTTGATATTGGGGTGAAATCAAATTCTAGGAAAGCTGTATCTGTAATTGGTAAACTTTGTCCAGTATCATTACTAATAGTTTGTAAATCGGGATCAGAGTTTGTGTTATCCTGGCTACTTAAGTTTGTGTTTGTGTATATACCTTGTGTGTCAATAGCATTACCAGTTCTGATAATTATACCTTCACTTATAGGAAACGTCGAACCGTTTTGATTAAAATAGGCAACGGATTGACTTGAGGAATACGTTACATTTGTTGGGTCTATACAAGAGCCGTTTAATAATAATTCTGCTAATTCTGTAGCAGAATAACTGCTGTCATCTACCGTAATACTTTGTGCAAAAGCAATACTAGATGTCATAAGTAGGATAAAACAGGTAATTTTTTTAATCATAAACTGGGGTGTTAGATGATTAAATTACATAAAAAACAAGTAATAATTTATATTTTATGTTAAAAAGTTGTGATATTACTTGTTTTTGATGTGAAGATGAATAAATATAGAAAATGTGTGAGAATGCAATTTCTATATTAAAATGAACGTCTAGAAGTTCGGACTTAACGCATATTTTCTATAGAAGTTATCAAGGATATCAATCACTTCTTCCTCAGTATCAACTATATCAATTAAATCCAGGTCTTCCGGACTAACTGTTTTGTGTTCATTAACCATAACGTTTTTCACCCAATCCATTAATCCAGTCCAGTATTCTGTACCGACTAAAATGATAGGAAATTTTTCAATTTTTTTAGTTTGGATTAATGTGATGGCTTCAAATAATTCATCTAAAGTTCCGAAACCTCCTGGCATAACTACAAATCCTTGTGAGTATTTTACAAACATTACTTTTCTTACAAAAAAGTAATCATGATCTATACATTTGTCAGAATCTATATACGGATTATCATGTTGTTCAAAAGGCAATTCTATATTTAATCCTACAGAAGTTCCACCACCAAGGTGAGCTCCTTTGTTTCCTGCTTCCATAATACCTGGGCCACCACCAGTAATTACACCATAACCATGTTCTACAATAGTATTGGCTACTTTTACGGCAAGCTCATAATATTTATCTCCTGGTTGTGTTCTAGCTGATCCAAAAATAGACACGCAAGGTCCTATTTTACTCATTTTTTCGAATCCGTTTACGAATTCGCTCATAATTTTAAAAATGGCCCATGAGTCGTTTGTTCTCACTTCATTCCATGTTCTGTTCAATCTCAATTTTCCCATATTAAATAGTTTACTGATTATTAATTTTCAAACCTATCAAAAATACTATTTTTTATGACTTATGCTAGTTTTTAAGGTGAAAAGCTACTGTAATACTTTCTTTAAGTACTGTGCTGTATGGCTATTTTTTATTTTGACGATTTGTTCTGGGGTGCCTTTTGCTAATATGGTTCCACCATTTTTTCCGCCTTCAGGACCTACATCAATAATATGATCGGCAAGTTTTACCACATCTAAATTGTGTTCAATTATAAGAACAGAATTTCCTTTGTCTACTAATTTGTTAATCACATTCATAAGTACCCTAATGTCTTCAAAATGTAGTCCGGTTGTGGGCTCGTCTAATATATAAAAGGTTTTACCGGTATCTCTTTTTGATAATTCGGTAGCCAACTTTACACGTTGTGCCTCACCACCAGAAAGCGTCGTACTTTGTTGCCCCAATGTAATATACCCTAAACCAACATCTTTAATGGTTTTTAATTTTCTATAGATTTTTGGGATATTTTCAAAGAAGTCAACAGCCTCATTAATGGTCATATTTAACACATCAGAAATGGTTTTACCTTTATACCTAATTTCCAACGTTTCTCTGTTAAAACGTTTGCCTTGACAAGTTTCACATTCAACATACACATCTGGTAAAAAGTTCATTTCAATAACTCGTAAACCGCCACCTTGGCAAGTTTCACAGCGTCCTCCTTTAACGTTAAAACTGAATCGACCAGGTTTATATCCTCTAATTGTAGCCTCGTTAGTTTTAGCAAACAAGCTTCGTATTTCACTAAATACGCCCGTGTATGTTGCAGGGTTTGAGCGTGGTGTTCGCCCTATTGGACTTTGGTTGATGTCAATAACCTTGTCAATATGCTCTAAGCCTTTAATGGTTTTATAAGGCATAGGTTGTTTTACAGCATTAAAAAAATGTGCGTTTAAAATAGGGTAGAGTGTTTCGTTGATAAGTGTCGATTTCCCACTACCAGAAACTCCCGTGACGCAAGTAAGTTTACCGAGAGGAATATCTATAGTTACATTTTTTAAATTATTACCTGTGGCTCCAGTTAATGTTAGTGTTTTACCATTACCTTTTCTACGAGTTTTAGGTATTGTAATTTCTTTTGTGCCATTGAGGTATTCAGCAGTAAGTGTTGAATTATTCAATAATTCTTTAGGAGTACTTTCAGAGATGATTTCCCCACCATGTTTACCGGCATGTGGACCAATATCAATGACATAATCAGCTTGTTCAATCATGTCTTTGTCATGTTCTACAACTAAAACTGAATTTCCAATATCTCTTAGTTGCGTTAAAGAATGGATGAGTTTCGCATTATCTCGTTGGTGTAAACCAATACTCGGTTCGTCTAAAATATATAATACACCAACCAATTGCGAGCCGATTTGAGTTGCTAAACGTATACGTTGTGCTTCACCTCCAGATAAGGTTTTTGAACTTCGGTTTAAAGACAAGTAATCCAGTCCTACATCTAATAAAAATTGCAAACGTTCTTTGATTTCTTTAACAACTTCTGCACCAATTTGTTTCTGTTTGTCAGATAAATGTTCTTCTAATTCATTCATCCAATTGGCTAAATCAACAATATCTAGATGTGCTAATTCAGCAATGTTTTTATCATTTATTTTAAAGTATAACGATTCTTTTTTTAAACGAGATCCATGACAGGTAGAACAAAAGTTATTGTCCATATATTCTTTTGCCCATCGTTTTATTGAAGATGATGAACTGTCATGATACTGACTATTTATAAAGGAGACGATACCTTCAAAATCGATTTTATAATTTCTAGTTACACCTAAGTTTTTAGATTCAACAGAAAATTGTTCATTACCGCCATGAAGGATAATGTGTAAAGCGTCTTTAGGGATTTTTTTTATAGGGTCGGTCAGCTTGAAATTATAACGTTCAGCAATGGTTTGTAGCTGTTTAAACATCCATGAATTCTTATACTCACCTAAAGGCGCAATACCACCTTTTTGTATAGAAACTGATGGGTCTGGAATAATTTTATCAACATTAACTTCATACAAATGTCCAATACCGTTACAGCTGCTACAAGCGCCTTTTGGTGAGTTGAATGAAAATGAATTTGGCTCAGGATTTGGATAGGACACACCAGAAACAGGGCACATTAAATCTCTAGAAAAGTATCTGGTATCTGTAGTACCGTGTTCAATAATTACTAATATATTATCACCATGGTACATGGCTGTTTTTATGGTTTCGGTAAGGCGTTTATCGTTATCAACACCTTCAGAAATTTTTAAACGATCAATGACAATTTCAATATCATGAGTTTTGTACCGATCGAGTTTCATGCCTTTAGTGATGTCAACAATATCTCCGTCAACTCTAACCTTTGTAAAACCTTGTTTGGCAATGGTTTCAAAAAGTTCTCTATAATGTCCTTTTCTCGATTTAATTACTGGCGCTAAAACAACAATTTTTTTATCTAAATAATCTGTATTGATTAACTCTTTAATTTGCTCATCAGAATAACTCACCATTTTTTCATCAGTGACGTAGCTATAAGCATCTGCAGCTCGAGCAAATAATAGTCTTAAAAAGTCATAGATTTCTGTGATGGTTCCAACGGTTGAACGTGGGTTTTTGTTTGTTGTTTTTTGTTCAATTGCAATAACTGGCGACAAGCCATCAATTTTATCGACATCTGGGCGTTCTAATCCTCCTAGAAATTGACGGGCATAAGCAGAAAATGTTTCAATATATCGACGTTGTCCTTCTGCATATATGGTATCAAATGCCAAAGATGATTTTCCAGAGCCAGATAACCCCGTAATTACGACCAATTGCTCACGCGGAATTTTAATGTCGATGTTTTTAAGGTTATGAGCTCTTGCGCCTTGTACCTCTATATATTCTTGATGTTTTGCCATAATGCAAATTCCTGTCAGTTTTTTAAGATTGCAAAGTTACTAATTTCAAAATGGAGTAGTGCTAATAGTTTATACCAATTGCTTTATTGCATTTGCAAGTAGCTTGGCTGCATTCGGTTCATTTCTGAACCACAATTCAGGTTCTATAAGCTCTATTTCAGAAATAGCTAGTTGATTAGTATTGTCAATAATGGCATCAACACGAGCATACATTGGTTGCTCAACACATGCTTTTACTGCATTTTCTGCAAACTCAATCTGTTCTGTTGTAGCGACATGGTTATGAACTGTACCGCCGAAATCATCTTGCACTCTAAAATCACCAGGTTTGGCAATTTTTAATACCGCATGAGAATATGTGCCATTTATGATGATAAATGAATATTCTCCTTGGGTGATTATGTTGTTTTGAAACGGTTGCAGCATCATAGCTTCTTCAGCAATAAGTTTCTGGAAAATAGCTTCGTGTTGATCCAAGTTAGAAGGTTCTAATTTATAAGTATGTCTTGCTGCCCCAGAAATACAAGGTTTTAATACAGTTGTTGTCCAACCTAGTTTTTGATGCTGTTCGGCTAAAGTTGTATTAGTGCCTTGTTCTATAAAATGAGTTTCACAAATATGTATTCCTCTCGCTTTTAAGTCAGATAAATAGTGCTTGTCAATGTTCCAATTGATAATATTAGCGGAATTTAATAAGGTTGTTTTCTTACTGACATCCTTTAACCAATCACTAAACTCATTATAACGATCAAAATAATCCCAAGTGGTTCTAAATAAAATATACTTTGTTGAGCTCCAGTCAAATTTTGGGTCGCTCCAACTTTTTCGTATGGCTTGTAGTCCTGCTTGTTCTAAGGCCGTTAAAATTAATTGATCTTCTAATAGTACATTTTTGTTGTATGCGTTTATTTCGGTAGGGTTTACATACCTGTCTTCGGTTAAAATCACTACATCTATAGGAGTCATAATTACATGTTTTGAGAGATGTAAAGATAAAAATTAGACGCAATTTTTAGAGCAGATTAGATACTTGTTAATTCCACTTGATGTTTTTTAAGTTTTCCGTAAATTGCAGCACCAAAATAGATAATAATTTACAGATGATACAAGCAACACCATATAAGCCTAAACATAAAATACGTATTGTAACTGCCGCCGCATTATTTGATGGGCATGACGCAGCTATAAATATTATGCGTAGAATTATTCAAACAACAGGAGTTGAAGTTATTCATTTAGGTCATGATAGAAGTGTAGATGAGGTAGTAAATTGTGCCATTCAAGAAGATGCCAATGCTATTGCCATAACATCTTATCAAGGAGGACATAATGAGTACTTTAAGTACATGTACGATTTACTTAAAGAACGTGGTGCAGGACATATAAAAATCTTCGGTGGTGGAGGTGGTGTAATTTTACCTTCTGAAATTAAAGAGTTGATGGATTATGGGATTACTCGTATCTACTCTCCTGACGATGGACGAGAGCTTGGTTTGCAAGGTATGATTAATGATCTGGTTGAGCAATCTGATTATGCTATTGGAGAAAATTTAAATGGTGAGGTATCACGATTAGCCGATAAAGATGTTGGAGCTATTGCACGAGTAATTTCTTCTGCTGAAAATTTCCCAGAAATAGCTAAGGATACTTTAGCTCAAATTCATGAACAAAATAAAAACTGTAAGACCCCAGTTTTAGGAATTACAGGAACCGGAGGTGCTGGGAAATCATCTTTAGTAGATGAGTTGGTACGTCGTTTTTTAATTGACTTTCCAGAAAAAACTATAGGACTGATTTCTGTAGACCCTTCTAAACGTAAAACGGGAGGAGCGTTATTGGGTGACCGTATTCGTATGAATGCCATAAACAACAAGCGTGTGTATATGCGTTCGTTAGCTACGCGTCAGTCAAACTTAGCCTTATCTAAATACGTTAATGAAGCGGTAGAGGTGTTAAAAGCCGCAAAATTTGACTTAATTATTTTAGAAACTTCTGGTATTGGGCAATCTGATACAGAAATTATTGAGCATTCAGATACTTCACTGTATGTAATGACACCAGAATTTGGTGCTGCTACACAGTTAGAGAAAATTGACATGTTAGATTTTGCCGATTTAGTAGCCATTAACAAATTTGATAAACGTGGTGCTTTAGACGCATTAAGAGATGTTAAAAAACAATATATGCGTAACAATAACTTATGGGATACGCATATGGATGATATGCCTGTGTTTGGTACTATAGCATCACAGTTTAATGATCCAGGAATGAACTCGTTATACAAATCTATCATGGATAAATTGGTAGAGAAGTCTGATGCCGATTTAAAATCATCTTTTGAGATTACAAAAGAAATGTCAGAGAAAATATTTGTGATTCCACCAAGTAGAGTTCGTTATTTATCTGAGATTGCTGAGAATAATAGAAACTATGACACTAAGGCTTCAGTACAAAAAGACGTTGCTCAGAAGTTATATGGTATTTATAAAACCATAGAAACCGTTGTAAATGGCAAGGTGACATTAGACAAATCAGGAATTAACAGCGATTCAATCACTGAAGTCTCTGAAGAAAATAAAGACTTTTTGCGTTTGTTAGTTGCTCACTTTGATCGCGTAAAAATGGACTTAGATCCGTACAACTGGGAAGTTATTACTGGTTGGGATGACAAAGTAAATAAGTATAAGCAGCCTGTTTATTCGTTTAAAGTTCGTGATAAAGAAATTAAAATTCAAACGCATAGTGAATCGTTATCTCATACGCAAATTGCTAAAGTTGCTTTACCAAAATATACAGCTTGGGGAGATGTGTTAGGATGGTGTTTACAGGAAAATGTGCCAGGAGAGTTCCCATATGCTTCAGGATTATATCCGTTTAAACGTACTGGAGAAGACCCTTCTCGTATGTTTGCCGGTGAAGGTGGGCCAGAGCGTACCAACAAGCGTTTTCATTATGTAAGTGCAGGTATGCCAGCAGCGCGTTTATCTACAGCGTTTGACTCTGTAACATTATACGGTAATGATCCAGGAGTAAGACCTGATATTTACGGTAAAATAGGAAATGCAGGGGTGTCAATTTGTTGTTTAGATGATGCTAAAAAATTATACTCAGGGTTTGATTTGGCTGACCCGATGACTTCAGTTTCTATGACGATTAATGGGCCAGCACCAATGCTGTTAGGATTCTTTATGAATGCGGCAATTGATCAGCAATGTGAAAAATATATCAAGGCTAATGGCTTAGAAGATGAGGTTACTGCAAAAATAGAAGCGATATATAAAGCAAAAGGTGTGAAACGTCCACAATATCAAGGTGAATTACCAGAAGGGAATAACGGATTAGGGTTGTTCTTATTAGGGGTTACTGGTGATATGGTCTTGCCTACTGAAGTATATCAAGAGATTAAAACAAGCACATTAAGTGCAGTTCGTGGTACGGTTCAAGCAGATATTTTAAAAGAAGATCAGGCACAAAACACTTGTATTTTCTCTACTGAATTTGCGTTGCGATTAATGGGAGATGTACAAGAGTATTTTATTGAAAAGAATGTACGTAACTTCTATTCGGTGTCTATCTCTGGTTATCACATTGCAGAAGCAGGCGCAAATCCTGTAACGCAGTTGGCCTTAACTTTAGCGAACGGATTTACTTATGTAGAATACTATTTAAGTAGAGGGATGGATATTAATAAGTTTGGACCAAACTTATCATTCTTTTTCTCTAACGGTATCGACCCAGAATATGCAGTAATAGGTAGAGTTGCTCGTAAAATTTGGGCAAAAGCACTTAAGTATAAGTATGGTGCTAATTCTAGAGCTCAAATGTTAAAGTATCATATTCAAACGTCAGGACGTTCATTACATGCTCAAGAGATTGATTTTAATGATATCCGTACAACTTTACAAGCATTGTATGCAATATATGACAACTGTAACTCCTTGCATACCAATGCCTATGATGAGGCGATAACTACACCTACAGAGGCATCTGTGCGTAGAGCTATGGCTATTCAGTTAATCATTAATAAAGAATTAGGATTAACTAAAAACGAAAATCCAATTCAAGGGTCATTCATTATTGAAGAGTTAACCGATCTTGTTGAAGAAGCAGTATTGTCTGAGTTCGATAGAATTACTGAACGTGGAGGTGTATTAGGAGCAATGGAAACAATGTATCAACGTTCAAAAATTCAAGAAGAAAGTTTGTATTATGAAACGTTAAAGCATAATGGTGATTTCCCAATTATTGGAGTAAATACTTTCTTAAGTAAAGATGGTTCACCAACTGTTACTCCAGATGAGGTAATTCGTGCAACAGAAGAAGAGAAGCAATATCAAATAGATATGTTAGCTGATTTACATAAAATGCACGATACTTCGGCAATGTTAAAAGACTTACAAAGAGCCGCGATTAATAATGAAAACATCTTTGATAAATTAATGGATGTGTGTAAAGTAGCGTCTTTAGGAGCAATTACAGAATCATTATTTGAAGTAGGAGGCCAATACAGAAGAAATATGTAGGCAACTGTCTTCACTATAATTTAACCCAGACTGTATGATATAGCCTGGGTTTCTTTTTTGTAGCCCTGAAAAAATAATGTAAATTAGACTTTTACTTAATAATTAGCACATGATTTCGGCAATTGAATATTATGTTACTGCGCTGGTATGTTTAATTACTGCGTTTGTGATTCATCGTATTTATTACAAAGAAAAAAGGCGTCATGCCTCAGAAATATCATTAAAAGGAATTAAATGGTTTGGCTTGGCAATTTTTTCATGGGGCTTAGGGGCTTTTATTAATATTGTATTAATTGCCTTGTTTCATCTCGAACCAAATCATAAACTCATTGTTAGTTTAGGGGTGTTATTCTCATTATTGAATTCGTTATTTATACTGCTATCATTACCGTCAATTGAACATTCGGGGAGCAGAAATCTCGTAATTCAAATTATAGAACGATTTTCTGAAAAGGAAGTATTTGTGATGTTTTCTGCAATTTTATTAATGCTAAGTTCGGTGTTTTTGGTGTCGTTCTATAACAATAGTCTTGACGCTTCAAGTAATAGTGTTATTTGGTTGATAGATATTCCTATTTCATTGGTTGTAGCATTTTCATTATTAAATGAATTAAATAAAGCCTTTAGAAATAGAGGGATGAAATTTATGTACTTGCCTACAGTAGCCTTATTCTTATTAATAGTTATAGCTGTGTTGCACAGAATTGTTCCTGACCATCAGGCTACTAAAATAATGCACTTATCCAATTGGAATTTTATAGGGGTGTTAACGGCGTTATCATTCAAGTTTTTGTTTGTATTGTTATTTACAATTCTGTTATACAGTTGGAAGCTTTTAGCAGAAAAAGAAGAGCAACAAACAGAATTTGCACAGCTGCAATTGGCAAAAAACAAGCTTAAAAATGACATTGAAATTTTAGAAATTGCTAATGAAAGTCATTTAGATACCATTAAGCATTTGAAACAAGAATTATCAGTGAGAAAAAAGAAGTATAAAAAATTAAAGAAATCGTCTCAAGTTGCATTGTCAGGCAGACAAAAAGAAGTTCTTGCAAATTTAGGTGTTTGTGGTGCTGAGATGTCTTATACAGAAATTGCCGATGCCATGCATATTGGCGTAGATGGGTTTCAAGCTCATATATACCAAATTAAAAAGCTGTTGAATATCTCTGGAGCAGATGGTAAAGAGCAGTTAATTGCTTATGCTTTAGAAAAAAACTTATTAAGCTATGCAACGGTTAGCCCTAATAAAAAGGGTACTTAAGCAACTACTTAAGTAGAGAGCTGCGCAAGTTTCATTAGTGCGTAAGCTTTTGATTTTTTGATCTTGTTCGGAATTTAGCACGAACAACAAGTCATGTGTAACCACTTAAATTTTTGAAGTGTTACCATGAGGAAAATCAATAGCTATGAAGCAATTAATTCTTTATTTGGTAACAGTATTACTACCATTCATTTCACAAGCACAAAACACACATGATAACCTTGATGAAAAAATCAATCAACTTTTTGCAGATGCTACAGGTTGGTTTCCTACGGCAATGTTTGCACAAATTCCAATTACAGAAGCGGTAGGGGTACCTTGGGTGTTAATTGTTTTAATTCTAGGTGCAGGGTATTTTACAATATATTTTAAACTCATAAATTTTAATGGATTTTTTACTGCAATAAATGTAGTAAGAGGCAAGTATGACGCTATAGATACACCTAATTCTCAAGATGATATTACGGAGACCATAAAAGTTGAAGGCGATGGCGAGGTGTCGCATTTTCAGGCGTTAACAGCAGCATTGTCTGCAACCGTTGGTTTAGGGAATATTGCTGGGGTTGCTATTGCTCTGTCAATAGGTGGGGCAGGAGCTACTTTTTGGATGATTTTGATTGGGTTTTTAGGAATGGCATCAAAATTTGTGGAGTGTACGTTAGGCGTTAAGTATAGAGAAATTGCTTCTGATGGTACCGTGTTTGGAGGACCAATGTATTATCTTAAAAAAGGACTTGAGGATATAGGTTTTGAAAAAGCAGGAAAATTTTTAGCAGTCATATTTGCAGTGATGTGTGTAGGAGGTTCTTTTGGAGGTGGAAACATGTTCCAGGTTAACCAAGCATTTAAATTATTTGAATATGTCACAGGAGGCGAGCAAAGTTTTATGTATGGTAAAGGCTGGTTGTTCGGTGTAATCATGGCAACTTTTGTAGGTATTGTCATTATAGGAGGAATTAAAAAAATAGCTAAAGTGACCGATAAAATCGTACCTATAATGGTAGGAGTGTATGTGATGGCTGTAATTACAATTTTGGTAATGAATTATACTCAAATACCAAATGCAATTCAAGCCATCATAGAAGGCGCTTTTAGTCCTGTTGGTGTAGTTGGAGGTTTTGTTGGAGTCTTAGTTCAAGGTTTCCAACGTGCGGCATTTTCTAACGAAGCAGGAATAGGGTCGTCATCAATAGCTCATTCTGCTGTAAAAACTAAATACGCCGCTAGTGAAGGTCTTGTAGCGTTATTAGAGCCATTTATTGACACGGTAGTGGTGTGTACTATGACAGCTTTAGTGTTAATCATCACAGGACAAATAACTACTGGGATGGTAATTTCTGATGAACAAGGCGCAATATTAACTGCTCAAGCATTAGGTAGTGGAATTTCATGGTTTCCGTATGTGTTAGCTGTAGCGGTAATTTTATTTGCGTTTTCATCAATGATTTCATGGTCGTATTACGGCTACCAAGCTTGGTCTTACTTGTTTGGAAGAGGTAAACACACAGGAAATGTGTATAAGGTAATATTTTGTGTGTTTACGGTTATTGGTGCTGCTGCAAGTTTAGGAGCAGTAATTAGTTTTTCTGATGCTTTGGTATTTGCTATGATGGTACCCAATATGATTGGCTTGGTGTTATTAGCGCCTAAAGTAAAAGCAGAGTTAAATCGGTACATGTTAGCCATTAAACAAAAATAATTGTTGTAAATTTATATGACAGATATGCATCTTTTTACATCATTCGTCGTCTACTGTATGAACTTAAAAAGATAGTATTATGAAAACTGATAAAACTTGTAACTGTAATTGTGAGCAATGTCAACAAGGGCAATGCCAAAACTGTACTTGTGAAAACTGCACATGTTCAGGATGTAATTGTTAACTTATATTCTTGATTGATAAGGATATTGTATAAACCTTAATCCATTATGACTAGTACAGAACTATGGCGTAATTACCACACAGATGTATTTCGGTTCATTTTTAGTAGAGTTAAAAATGAACAAGTAACTCACGATTTAACTCAAGAAACATTCATTAAAGCACATGTAAACTTACATAAATTGCAAGATGCATCTAAAGTTAAATCATGGATGTTTGCTATAGCAAGAAATACGACGTTGGATTATTTTAGACAAAACCATAACACAGTAGATGTAAACGCATTTGATTTGGTTGACGATTTACCAGATGATGGCAATCATTCTGTGAAAGATTGTCTGCCAGGCATCATTAAGAATTTGCCTAAAAAGTATAGAACTCCATTGTTTTTGTCTGATATAAAAGGGATGAAGCAAGCTCAAATTGCTGAGCAGTTGCACTTACCTTTAGCTACTGTAAAATCTCAAATTCAGCGAGCAAGAAAACTCATCAAAAAAGGGTATGTTGATTGTTGCGATTTTGTAGAAAATGAGAAAGGGCAATTGGTAGGTGAAACTAAAGGTAGGAGCACTTGTAAAGTATGTAGTTAACTTATAAAAAGACAACTGATGTTAGGTCAGTTGTCTATTTATATACATTAAATTAAACAACTACTTTTGGTTTGAGTTGTTGTCTTAAAATAAATAATAAAAGAATACATAAGCCTGCTAAGGCTGTTACCACATACCAGGTGTAATCATAGCCAAAACGCTCTACCATATGCATGCCACCGTTATGACTAAAAATATGAGCTATTGAAAATGAGATGCTGTATAAGGCCATATACTCCCCTTTATTTCCTTTTTTTGAACGGTCCATAGCAAACGCATTAGAAAAAGGAAAAGCAATCATTTCACCAACAGTCACTAATAACATGCTAATTACTAAGATACCTACCCACGAGGTGCTGTTAAGTATAATAAAACTTAACCCTGTTAAAATTGCACCAGTAAGCATGAGTCCAGATTTTGTACGTCTACTATTTTCTAACCATTTTACTAAAGGCATTTCTAAAACAAAAATGATAAACCCATTCATCCCCATTAACAATCCAATTTCAAGTTCGTTTAAATGATGCGCATCCTTATAATATAAAGGAATCGTTGAAAAGAATTGTAAAAACACGATACCGAATAATGACATGGCCACTAGAAAAACCCAGAAAGTTTTATCAGTATATGCCGATTTTGGATTCTCAATAATTTCTTCGTCAATAGTTTTTGCAGTTTTAGGGTTAAGTACTTTTAATAATAATACAGAAGCCAATATACACGTGATCCCATCTACCCAAAATAAACCGCCATAACTTAGGTAAGTAATAATTAATCCACCTATGGCAGGTCCTGCAGAAAATCCTAAGTTAATTGCCAAACGAATAAGAGTAACGGAACGCGTTTTGTTTTCTGGTTTGCTATAGGCACTTAACGCAACAAACATCGCAGGCCTGAAAGTATCTGCAACAACCATCACTAAAAATATCCCAATACAGAAGCTGTAAAATGTTGTCAGATGTTGAAGTCCGATAAATAAAAACCCAGTTGAGAGAAGACTGATGAGCATTACTTTGTAATAGCCAATTTTATCAGTTAATTTCCCGCCTAACCATGAGCCTATCACTGATCCTAAGCCAAAAGCAGACATGATCCATCCTACGTTACTTAGGGTAAAGTCTAAACTTTCTGTTAAGTATAGAGATAAAAAAGGAATGACCATTGTACCAGCTCGATTGATTAATGTAATGAGGGCCAGCCACCAAACTTCATTAGAGAGGCCTTTAAATGAATCGATATAATTTAAGTATAATTTTTTCATAATGATATGTTTTAATGTCTGTAAGTAGACATGACTTAATTTGTGATGTGGGATATGTTGTAAAGATAAAACGCCCAACTGAAGAGTTGGGCGTTTATATATTGTATTAATTTATACCGTTATTGGCATAACAAATAAATATGTACTCCCGAACCTCTCTTTTGAGAAGACCAACAGACCCTTGTATTTATTTGTTTACGTTTCATAGTTGTAGTAAATGTAAGTACAAAGCTATATATTTTTGAGTATAAAAATGTATTTTTGAGATAAATATTTTCTAAATGAAACAAATTTTATTGTTACTACTGTGTTGTTCTAGTGTGATGTATGCGCAAAATTCTGAGGCTATACAAGAGATTAAAGCGCATCAAAAAAGTCAGAATACATTCTTTAAAACAAAAGGACAATCCCCATTAAAAGAAGAGGATAGGAAACAATTTAAAAGCTTAGAGTTTTTTGAAATTGATTTGAAATACCGAGTTAAAGCTACCCTTAAACGAACACCAGAATCTACTTTTTTTAACATGAAAACAACCACATCTCGTGTGTCTGAAGAGCGCATTTATGGTGTAGTAACGTTTAAGATTGATGGTAAGACATATAATTTAAATGTGTACCAAGGTAAACAATTGATGACCACAGAAGACTACGCAGATTATTTGTTTTTACCTTTTTTAGATGATACAAACTCATTTACAACTTATGGTGGTGGTAGGTATTTAGATTTAAGAATTCCAAAAGGAAATGAATTGACAATTGATTTTAATAAGGCTTATAATCCCTATTGTCATTATAACACAAAATATTCATGTCCGATTGTGCCGCCTGAAAATTATATTGCAGTAAAAATTAATGCCGGTGTAAAGGCATTTAAAAAATAACTCTAATGGGAAGAAAAAGACGTAAACGCGTGGTGTGTTCTAATTGTGGGCAGCATTTAAATCATACTATGAATTATTGTTTCAAATGCGGTCAAGAAAATCACATTAAACGGGTGTCTGTTAAGATGTTGTTGTCTGACTTTTCAAACACCTACTTCTCGTTCGATTCTAAACTACTGGTGTCATTAAAGCATTTGTTGTTTAAGCCTAGTTTTTTATCTACAGAATATTTAAATGGTAGGATTGAAACTTATTTGCGCCCTATGCGAATGTATGTGTTTATCAGTTTTGTGTTTTTCCTTTTAAATGGCCTATTAACTACTAATGACACTTATGATATTGTAGATTTTACAAAAGATGGTCAATCGGTAGATATCGAGCTTGTACAGGAAGATTTAAAAGCCAATCCAGATCTTTTTGAAGTAGACGGTAAACTTCTTGAAGGAAAGTTTAGAAAAATATTCTCAGATAATAAAGAAATTAAGCTATTTGTAGGTGTATTGATGTCTAAACTTCCGATTTTATTCTTTTTATTAATTCCGGTATTTGGCGCTTTGCTGTTTATCTTTTTTTATAAGAAGTCATACTTCTATGTAGATCATCTGGTGTTCGTATTGCATTTGCAATCGTTTGCTTTTGTACTGTTAACACTACATGTCATAATTGAATCAATAGTTAACTATGATGCCTTAGGGATTGTGTGTTTAGTATTCTTGATATATGGCTTTATAGCCGCAAGACGATTTTATAAACTAGGCAAAGTGGCCACATTTTTTAGGTTGACACTAACAGGGCTATTCCATGTGTTTTTCAGTGTAATAATATTCTTAGCCTTCTTTTTCATAGTGCTTAGGTATTATAATGTGTAATGTAAGTATAACTAATTACAAGAGTAGTTGGTGTGTGAAAGTTCATGTAAGAACAGAAATTATTTAGCTAAGTACATGCCTAAAAAAACGGCAGAAACACCTAAAATAAAACTTCCGATAGTGTAAAGTCCGAAATTCATAAAATCACCTGATTTTAAAAACAAATGATTTTCGTAGGAAAACGTAGAAAATGTGGTAAAACCACCGCAAAACCCGGTAGCTAATAATAATGTGTGATTTTGACTGAGTATATTCTCTTTTGCAGAAACCCCTAAAATTAGTCCAATTAACAATGAACCAATTATATTAACTGCTAATGTACCATACGGTATAGTTGTAGTGTTTAAATAGCTACTAATTAAGTATCTTAAAACACTACCTACGCCTCCTCCTAAAAACACTATTAATACCGTTTTCATGGCAATACTGAATTTTATGATTGCAAGATAAAAAAATCCTCATAGGTAATTAGCCATATGAGGATTTAGTTTTTTTTGAAAGAACTATCGTATTATTTTACAGGATAGTGAATTTCAGTTTCAATTTCTTCTGGTTTAACAGATCCTGGGTCGTTAAGGTAAAGTTCCCAAATAGCTCCATTTTGTTCTAAACCGTTAGACTTTAAATAAGTGTCAATAGCCATATGTGCTTCTTGGTCACCAGAACCATATGGTCCGTATTTAGTAATCATCACATTTCTACCTTCAGGAAGCATAACTTTTTCCATCCCTTCTGCTAGAGGAATGTCTTTTTTGATTACTAAACCAATATAAAATTCTGCTTCGCCAGTTTCTTCATCCCACTTTGTGAAAACTGCACCTGGAATATAATCAGCCTGCTCTAAATTTTGTGCAACGGCATGCATACCAGCTTTAGGTAACGATTCCATAAACAGTTTTGTCATTTCTTCATGGTCTATTTTAGAGCTGTGCTTGTAACCAATAAATTGTTGAGCATCTTGTTTAATATCCATTATGCCACCAAGACTGTAGTCTACCTTTGGTGCAGGAGGGTTATTTTTCATATGTTCTAATATTACATTGTCTAAGTTGCTTAATCCTTTCTCTAACATTGGGCCTAACATGCTGTCCATACCACCACTCATCACAGCACCTAATTTAAAAGCAAAAGGTGTTTTGTCGGCTTTCATACCCCAAGTTACATTGGTACCTTCTTCAGTTTCTTCAAAAGTCCAGTATACATCACTAGGTTCATAATCTGAAAATTGAATTTTCTGATCGATAGATTTGCCTTCTTCTAAGGCAACAGTGGTCATATTTCCTGGTCCTTCGTTACTTGTCCAACTATAAGCGCCTCCTACACCAACAGTGTTTTCAGCATAAGTTTCTTTAATAGTTGGGTCTTCTTCTAGCCATGGTCCCCAATCTTTCCAGTTTTTATAGTCATTAATGTTGTTAAAAATGACGCTAGCAGGCGCTTTAATTAATTTTGAACGTTTTACATCATAACTGTCAGGTTGTAGCATGGTGTAAATACCACCTGCTCCAATAATTACAATGAAGAGTAGTACAAGATACTTTATAATTTTCATGTGAATAAGTTTTAAATAGCAAAGAAGCTATTATGGTTGTTTGAGTTAAATATAGTAAAAATAATTGTGCTGAGAAATAATGTAAAAAGAATACTTGTATTAGTGTAATTATAAATTTGGTAATTACTATGCACGCGTAACGATAAATGCAGTTATATAAAGGATATATGTTTAGATGTGTTACATTTATCGCAAAATTTTAGTATTTTATATATAGAGGTAAAACGGTACAATGAAGTTATTAAGTTATATACTTTCACCAATTTTTGCAGTTTCATTTTTTTTAATATTAATAGTGTTTCATCCGTTACAGTGGTTGAGCTATAATATATTTGGTTATTCTACTTTTCAAAAGGTAGTTGATGTGATGAATTTTTGCTTGGTGAAAAACTTATTGCTTTTAGGTATTAGAGTAAAGGTTCACCAAACGTATGATTTACCAAAAGGAGAGAGTTTGATTTTTGTGTCTAACCATCAGAGTTTATTTGATATTTCTCCAATTTCATGGCATTTCAGAAAATATAGCCCAAAGTTTGTCTCTAAAAAAGAACTAGGTCAAGGCATACCAAGTGTGTCTTACAATTTAAGAAAAGGTGGCGCAGTTTTAATAGATAGAAAAAATGGGAAGCAAGCCATTATAGAAATGGCCAAATTTGCAAAACGATTAAATGCCAAAAAATGGTCTGGGGTTATATTTCCAGAAGGCACAAGAAGTAAAACGGGGCAACCAAAATCGTTTGCAGAAAGCGGATTAAAAGTACTTACCAAATATAATCCAGAAGGGTACATTGTTCCGTTAACAATTAACAATTCATGGAAGGTGTTTAAGTACGGGACATTTCCATTTGGTATAGGAAGTCCTATTATCATTACCACTCATGCGCCAATAGCAATTAAGTCATTGCCTTTTAAAGAATTAATGGAAGAAACAGAGCAACAGATTATTAAAGATATTATATAAGTTATGTCGATTAAAAATATAAGAAAAGAGGTGATGCAAACGCTCGAGAAAAATATCGATGTGTTTGTAGATAAATTTCTCATACCAATTGAAAATATATGGCAACCAACAGATTTTTTGCCAAATTCTCAAAAAGAGTCATTTATAGATGAGGTTAAAGAAATTCAAGAAATTTCTAAAGAACTAGATGATGATTTTTGGGTAGTAATGGTTGGAGATACCATTACCGAAGAGGCTTTGCCAACCTATGAATCTTGGTTGTTAGATTTAGACGGAGTACATCAAGACCCTGATAATGGATGGGCAAAATGGGTGCGCGCATGGACAGCAGAAGAAAATAGACATGGTGATGTGCTGAACAAATACTTATACTTGTCAGGCCGTGTGAATATGCGTGAGGTAGAAATGTCAACACAGTATTTAATAGCTGATGGATTTGATATTGGAACGTCTACAGACCCGTATAAAAATTTTGTTTACACAAGTTTTCAAGAATTAGCAACGTACATTTCTCATAATAATGTGGCTAAAATTGCTCGAAAAAAAGGGCATAAAGCTTTAGCAAAAATGTCAAAAATTATAGCAGGAGATGAAATGCGTCATCATATTGCCTATACAGATTTTGTAAAAGAAATATTTAAAATAGATCCTAGTGAAATGATGTTGGCGTATTATTATATGATGAAAAAGCAAATCATTATGCCAGCAATGTATTTAAGAGAATCTTACGCAGAGAAAGCCTCATTGTTTAATCAGTTTTCCATAGTAGCACAACGCACAGGGGTGTATACAGGTTTTGATTATGTTGATATTATGAGAAAACTCAATACCATCTGGGAAATTGATAAGATGGCTGGTTTAACCGAAGAGGCAGAAAAAGCAAGAGATTATCTGATGCGTTTACCAGATAGGATGTATCGTTTAGCAGAACGCGCAGTAATACCAGATACTGATTATAAGTTTAAATGGATGAATCCAATGTAAACTACCAACCAACCAAAAACCAACCTAGAACCCTTTTGTATTAAATTATGAAAGGGTTTTTTACTTATAAATAAATGCTTTTAAGGCATAAATTAAACTAAAAAAAACAATCAATCCCACCAATACCCAATAACTGTTTTTATAGTATTTCTGGTGTAGCTTTAAATCTTTTCTGTAAGACCATATCATTACGCCAACAAAAGTTAAAAAGAATAAAAGCGCAAAAATTAACTGACCGGTACTAAACATAATTTATTATTTTTATGCGAAATTAATTAAAGTAAATCATATAAAAACTCCTATGATGAAAAAATATACAGATGCCGTTGCAGAATTTCATACTGCATTTAAAATTGGATATAGAGAAACTCCTAAAGCCGATTTGGGAGAAGCCAAAAACCAATTGCGTTTTAATTTAATGAAAGAAGAAAATGAAGAGTATCTAGAAGCTGCACAAAACAACGATTTGGTTGAAGTAGCTGATGCATTAGGTGATATGTTATACATACTTTGTGGGACGATGATAGAACATGGATTACAAGATAAAATATCAGATGTTTTTGATGAAATTCAGCGTAGCAATATGAGTAAATTAGGTGAAGACGGACAGCCTATATACAGAGAGGATGGAAAAGTCTTAAAAGGTCCTAATTACTTTAAACCTAATTTCACTAAGATTTTAGATAATTAAACACAATAAAAAAAGCGACTTTAAAGTCGCTTTTTTTATTTAATATTTAATGAGGTTCATATTTTTTGAGTCCACCCAAAAATATCTTCAGCTTCATTGTACTGTATGTCTAAAAGTTTTCCTTTTAGCATTGTAGAATAAGCTGAGTCTAATTTTGGTAAATCATAATGGTCATCTTTGTAGCCAACACCTGTAATCGGGACAACTACTGCAGCAGTTCCTGTACCAAATACTTCTTTTAACTCTCCTTGTTTAGCAGCGTCAATCACTTCCGTTACGCTCACTTTTCTTACCTCAACAGTAATACCTTCTTTCTCTGCTAAAGCGATGATACTTTTTCGAGTTACCCCGTTTAAGATGCGTTCGTCAGTCGGAGCTGTAATTAGTTTATCACCAATTCTAAAAAAGACGTTCATCGTACCAGCTTCTTCAAGGTACTCATGAGTAGAGTTGGTCCAAATGATTTGCTGATAGCCTTCCTCATTAGCTTTTTGAGTTGGGTAAAATTGCGCGGCATAGTTACCAGCGGCTTTAGTAGCTCCAACACCACCATTTGCAGCTCTAGAGTAATGATCAGAAATTTTTACTTTTACATCACCACCTTTATAATACGCTTGTACAGGCGTACAAATAATCATGAATTTATATTCCAATGCTGGTGCAGCAGAAACACCTGCTTGCGTAGCAAAAATGAACGGTCTGATGTATAATGAGTTTCCTCTACCAGGTACTACCCAAGTTCTATCCATGTTTAGTAAGGTTTTTAACCCCTCCATGAACACGTCTTTTGGTACTTCTGGCATAGCCAGTCTGTTAGCTGAAAAGCAAATACGTTTCCAGTTTTCTTCTGGTCTAAAAATCCAAACATCACCATTACCATCTTTGTAGGCTTTCATACCTTCAAAAGCTGCTTGACCATAATGAAACACTCTAGCCGAAGGGTCTAGTTGTAAAGGTTGGTAAGGCGTAATTTCTGGTTGTTGCCATTTTCCGTCTTTGAAATCGCAAGAAAACATATGATCAGAATACACGGTTCCAAAAGCTACATTATCTAAATCTATAGTCTCAAATTTTGATTGTTCAATCTGAGTAATTTTAATATCAGTCGTCATCGTTGTGTAGGTTATTTTATAGTTTTGCGAATTTAATGAATTTAATGGTCTTAACCGACTAATTATTTGTTAATTTGCATATAGTTAACACCCCTTTATTTATAAGGGATAATAAACGTTTTTTGGTTTGAAAAGAGAAATAATTATCACATCAGATGGCTCAACATCAATTAATTTACCCGAACTGAATGAACAATACCATTCTAAAAAAGGTGCAATTAATGAAGCGTATCATGTGTTTATTAGAATGGGACTTGATTTATTTTCAGATCAAACTTCAGTGTTAGAAATTGGTTTTGGTACAGGTTTAAACGCGTTCATTACTTACTTAGAAAGTGAACGCCGTCAGATGAAAGTTGATTATACGGGTGTTGAAGCTTACCCAGTTACGCCTGAAGAGGTGAAGCAATTGAATTATGTAGAACAGTTAAAAGCCGAAAATTTTAGTGAGAAGTTTCAAAACATGCATGACGTGTCATGGGAAACTGCGCATGAAATATCTAACACATATACCTTAACTAAACGACAACAGTTTTTTGAAGACATAACAGATGAGAATAGTTTTGATCTGATATACTATGATGCATTTGGCTCAAGAGTTCAGCCAGATTTATGGGAAGAAGGTATTTTTAAAATCATGTATAGAGCTTTAAAAACTAACGGAGTTTTAGTAACCTACGCTGCAAAAGGAAGTGCAAGACGCGCTATGGAAAAAGTAGGTTTTTCAGTAGAACGTTTAGATGGCCCTCCAGGAAAACGAGAAATGCTAAGAGCTACAAAAAAGGCACTATAGTATTTTGACCAATTAACTCACGTATCTATTCTTTTTACGGATAAAAACCAAGCAACATATTTTGTTGTGAATAGTACTGTCGTATAGCTAGTAGATATACAGATGTAATTTTTTAATGACAAATTGACAATTATTTAGAAAATGGCAATACTTTTGCAAACTCTAATTTGAATATGTAAACGCAACAATTGTTACTAATGAGTACAGAAGAGATACAAAACGAAGAGGTAAAAGATCAATTAGACGGTCAAAATCAAAACACTCAAGATACAGATAATCAAGAAAACGTATCTGCAGAAGAGCAATTGCAGCAAGAATTGGCTGCTGAAAAAGATAAATTTTTACGCCTATTTGCAGAGTTTGAAAATTATAAACGTCGTACATCTAAAGAACGCATAGAGTTATTTAAAACAGCAAGTTCTGATGTTATGCAAGCCATGTTACCTGTTTTAGACGATTTAGATAGAGCATGGATAGAAATAGAGAAGAGTAATGACGAGAACCTAATTAAAGGAATTGAGTTAATTAGTACAAAGTTTAGAGCCACCTTAAAAGATAAAGGTTTAGAACTTGTTGAAGTGAGTCAAGGCGATGGTTTTGACGCCGATTTCCACGAAGCTATAACGCAAATTCCTGCACCATCAGAAGATTTGAAAGGGAAAATTATTGATGTGATAGAAAAAGGCTACAAGTTAGGCGATAAAATTATACGATTCCCAAAAGTTGTCATAGGGCAATAATTAATACATTCATTTTTTTGAAGTAAATACAATGGCAAAGAAAGATTATTATGATGTACTTGGAGTTTCAAAAAACGCCACAGCACAAGAAATAAAAAAAGCATATAGAAAGAAAGCTATTAAGTTTCATCCAGATAAAAATCCTGGAGATAAAACTGCTGAGGAAAACTTTAAAGAAGCTGCTGAAGCATATGAAATATTAAGTGACGACGATAAGAAAGCGAAGTACGATCGTTTTGGTCATGCTGCTTTTGAAGGCGGTGCTGGTGGTCATGGCGGTGGCTTTGGTGGCGGAATGAATATGGATGACATATTCAGTCAGTTTGGTGATATTTTTGGTGGCGGAGGTTTTGGAGGCTTTGGCGGTGGTGGAAGACAGCGCCGTGTAAAAGGAAGTAATTTGCGTATTAGAGTAACTTTAACCTTAGAAGAAATTGCTAATGGTGTAGAGAAAAAAGTTAAAGTAAAACGTAAAATACAAGATTCAGGCACTACTTATAAAACCTGTTCTACATGCCAAGGAACCGGTCAGGTTACACGAATTACCAATACTATTTTAGGTCGTATGCAAACTGCTGCCCCATGTAATGTTTGTGGCGGTTCAGGACAGCAAATAGACAAAAAAGGGCCAGGGACAGATGCTAATGGCTTAAAAGTATCTGAAGAAACAGTATCTATTAAAATACCTGCTGGTGTTGTTGATGGTATGCAGTTAAAAGTATCAGGAAAAGGTAATGCTGCTCCGGGTGATGGTATTTCTGGTGATTTGTTAGTAGCTATTCAAGAGGAAGATCATCCAACTTTAAAGCGTGAAGGTGATAATTTACATTTCGATTTATACATCAGTTTATCTGATGCGGTTTTAGGTATTTCAAAAGAAATTGAAACTGTAACTGGAAAAGTGAGAATTAAACTAGATGCCGGAATACAATCTGGTAAAATATTACGCTTAAGAGGAAAAGGAATTCCAAGTATTAATGGTTATGGTAAAGGAGATTTATTAGTACATATTAATGTGTGGACACCTCAAGAGTTAAATAAAGACCAAAAAGAATTCTTTAAAAAGATGCAAGGCCATGAAAATTTTGAACCTAACCCTAAAGAGAATGATAAGTCATTCTTTGATAAAGTTAAGGACATGTTCTCATAGTCAATACAATCATTATCATAAAAACCTCGAAGCATTTCGGGGTTTTTTGCCTTTGTATTATAAAATTGAAGTATTCTTGTAACATATGAGCAAAGAGTACTACTTACAAATAAACTAATTAACAATTTATGGATAATCTTCTTGTTGCCGAAAACATTGTCAAAACATACGGTGATTATACAGCACTAAATAATGTGTCATTAACTGTTCCTAAAGGAAGTATATTTGGTTTACTAGGACCGAATGGGGCAGGGAAAACCTCATTCATTAGAATTATCAATCAAATTACAATGCCTGATAGTGGTTTGGTCACCTTAGATGGGAAACCATTAGAGCAAAACCATATTAAAGATATCGGCTATTTACCAGAAGAACGTGGTTTGTATAAATCAATGAAAGTTGGTGAGCAAGCCTTGTATTTAGCACAGTTAAAAGGACTTTCTAAAACAGAAGCAAAAGAACGATTGAAATATTGGTTTGACCGTTTAGAAATAGGGGATTGGTGGAATAAAAAAGTCCAGGAGCTTTCTAAAGGAATGGCGCAAAAAATTCAGTTTGTAGTAACAGTGTTACATCAGCCTAAACTGTTGATTTTTGATGAACCATTTAGTGGGTTTGATCCTATAAATGCTAATTTGATAAAAGATGAGATTTTAAAATTGAGAGATGATGGTGCTACTGTAATTTTCTCAACGCATAGAATGGAATCTGTTGAGGAATTATGTGACCATATTGCATTAATTAACAAATCTAATAAGATATTAGATGGTAAGCTGTTAGATATAAAAAAACAGTTTAAATCAAATACATTTGAAGTTGGGGTAAGTACAGAAGATAATGCAGCATTTAAAACTATGTTAGATGCTAAGTTCAGCTTGTCTGAAACCACCTTTAAATCGATACATGACGATTTGAAAGTGAAAATTAAAATTGATGCGTCTCATACACCAAATGACTTGTTATCATTTTTAACCAACCACGGACAAGTTAATCACTTTACGGAAGTAATTCCTTCAGCAAACGATATTTTCATTCAATCTGTTCAAAACAATTAACCATTTTTGAAATGAATCATTTACCATTAATAATAAAAAGAGAGTATATTAATAAAGTACGTAATAAGTCCTTTATAATCATGACATTTTTAAGTCCGTTGATTGTAATTGTCTTAGGACTTTTAGTTGGGTTTTTGACCAACCTGAATAAAAATAAAGAACGTATTATTGATATTGTTGATGAGTCTGGCTATGCAAATGAAATATTTACAGATACAGACTCGTCTACAACATATCGTATTTTAAACAATACAGATGTTGAAACGGCGCGCGTAGATGTTGAGGCACAAGAACATTACGGTTTACTATATATTCCTAAGGTTGATAGTATACATCAATTAGAAAAGCAAGTTCGTTTTTATTCAAAAGACACCCCGTCACTAACTTTAATAGCAGAGTTAGAGTCTAAAATAGAGAAGCGTTTAACAGATATAAGCTATAAAAATAAAGGCTTTGATATAGAAAAGATTAAAGCTGCGAGAATTCGTATTGATATTGATCAGGAAAGTTATGCCGGCGAAAAAACCTCTAAATTAAGCGGAGGGTTAAAATTAGCTTTCGGTATGGTGTCTGGGTATTTATTATTCATGTTTATCATTATATATGGTAATATGATCATGCGTAGTATTATTGAAGAGAAAACCAGTCGTATTATTGAAGTTATAATTTCATCAGTAAAACCAATGCAATTAATGCTTGGTAAAATTTTCGGAACCTCGTTAGCAGGTATTACACAATTTGTAATTTGGGTTATTCTTTTAGGAGTCTTATCTACAGTGTTATCCATGTTTTTCGGGGTAAACATGTCGGAAATGCAAACGGGACCACAACAAGAGTTAGTGAATCAAGCGATGGAAAATACTGATGTGAACGAGAAAGTAAGTATGCTGTTTAATGAAATTTATAGCCTTCCTCTTGCAAACTTAATAATCATGTTTTTATTGTTTTTTATTGGAGGGTATTTATTGTATAGCTCACTATATGCAGCTATAGGAGCAGCTGTAGATAATGAAACAGACACGCAACAGTTTATGATGCCTATTATGGTGCCGTTAATTTTGGCAGTATATGTAGGAGGTTTTACGGTATTAGAAGCGCCTCATGGAACAGTAGCTCAAGTGTTTTCATTCATTCCGTTTACATCACCAGTAGTTATGCTAATGCGTATCCCTTTTGGTGTACCAATTTGGCAGCAATTATTGTCTGTAGCCTTATTATTTGCTACATTTATGGGTACTGTATGGTTTGCGTCTAAAATATACCGCGTAGGAATATTAATGTACGGAAAGAAACCTAGTTATAAGGAAATTTTTAAGTGGCTTAAATACTAATGGAACAACTCAACCAATTTTTGAACTATAGCATTGAGCTAGGTAAAGGTGTGCATATATCGGTCAAGCAAATTTTATTTGTTTTGGCTGTTATACTTATAGCCACCTTTATATTAAAGGTCATTAAAAAAATTGTAGTTAAAAAATTAAATGAAGAGGATAAACTAAAGTTTAACTCAATATTCTCGTTTTCAAAATACTTCATCTATCTCATAGTACTTTTAGTCACTTTTGATAATATGGGGATTGATGTTACCGCAATTTTTGCAGCTTCTGCAGCCTTATTGGTTGGTGTTGGTTTAGCTTTACAGACATTTTTTCAAGACATCATATCTGGAGTATTCATACTTGTAGATAAATCAGTTCATGTTGGTGATATTATAGAGTTAGAAGGTAAAGTTGGTCGTGTTACAGAAATTAGATTGCGTACTACTAGAGCTGTTACGATTGATAATAAAGTACTAATTATACCAAACCATAAGTACCTCACATCAACCTTATACAATTGGACGGAAAATGGGGTGTTAACACGGGAAAGTATTACTGTTGGAGTAGCATATGGGTCAGATTTAGACTTGGTAAAACGTTTGTTAGTTCAAGCTGCAACTAACCATCCTAATGTGATTAAACAGCCTGAGCCCTTAGTATTGTTTACAGAATTTGCAGATAGCGCATTGAATTTTAAATTGATATTTACGCTAAATAATAGTTTTGAGGCATCAATTCCTAAGAGTGATATCAGATTTGAAATAGATAAGTTATTCAGAGCTCATGATATAAAAATACCGTTCCCTCAACGCGAAGTATACATTAATAAATAAAAAAAATCTTTGTTAACTTTAAAGCTAACAAAGATTTTTACCCCAAAAAAACTTACTTAATCTATAACTTCTTATAGACTATGTAAAGATATAATAAAAAAGCTTAACACATAACATATGTTAATGTTATGTGTCGAATAATATTGTTGTTTGCCGAATTTTCAAGTATATAAGACATCTTTCCTAAAGTTTACTGCGCATAATTGCAGAATAATGTATATTTAGTTATTCAAACATTGTAAACTATAAAGATGTCTAAAATATTAGTAATAGAAGATGAGGCGGCTATCAGAAGGGTGTTGGTTAAAATCCTATCAGAAGAGAGTAAAGCATATCAAGTAGAAGAGGCAGAAGATGGTCTTGTTGGTATGGAAAAAATTAAAACTACTGATTATGACCTGGTGTTGTGTGACATCAAAATGCCAAAAATGGATGGGGTTGAGGTACTTGAAGCTGTAAAAAAAATTAAACCCGAAATAGCAGTAGTTATGATTTCTGGTCATGGTGATTTAGATACGGCTGTAAACACCATGCGTTTAGGTGCCTTTGATTACATCTCAAAACCACCAGATTTAAACCGCTTATTAAATACGGTTAGGAATGCTTTGGTGAAAACTGAACTTGTAGTTGAGAATAAACGCTTGAAGAAAAAAGTGTCTAAAAAATATGAAATGGTAGGTGAGAGCCCTGCAATTACTCATATTAAAGAGATGGTTGATAAAGTAGCCCCTACTGACGCAAGGGTTTTTATTACAGGACCTAATGGTACTGGTAAAGAATTGGTAGCCCACTGGATTCATGAAAAAAGTGATCGTGCTAAAGGCCCAATGATTGAAGTGAATTGTGCAGCCATACCATCAGAGTTGATAGAAAGTGAGCTGTTTGGTCATGTAAAAGGAGCCTTTACCTCTGCAAATAAAGATAGAGCAGGGAAGTTTGAAGCGGCAAACGGCGGCACCATTTTTTTAGATGAAATTGGAGATATGAGTTTAACGGCACAAGCTAAAGTGTTAAGAGCATTGCAAGAAAATAAGGTGCAACGTGTAGGGAGTGATAAAGATATTAAAGTAGATGTGCGTGTGGTTGCAGCAACCAATAAAGATCTTAAGCAAGAAATTGAAAAAGGGAATTTTAGGGAAGATTTATACCATCGTTTGGCAGTTATTTTAATTAAGGTGCCTGCGCTAAATGATAGGCGTGAAGACATCCCGTTATTAATACATCACTTTTCAAAGAAAATAGCTGATGAACAAGGTGGTGCAGTTAAATCGTTTTCTAAAAAGGCAATTAAACTATTACAAGATTACGATTGGACAGGGAATATTAGAGAATTACGTAACGTGGTAGAACGCTTAATTATTCTTGGAGAAAAGGAAATTTCAGAGAAAGATGTCAAACTCTTTGCAAGTAAATAAAATAAAAAAATCCAACTCTGTGAGTTGGATTTTTTGTTTATGCTTTCTTTTCAAATTTAGGTTTGTTTACGGTGTCGTATTTTAAAAACCACATGGTAGAGCCATCAGGCATAGTCCATTCGTGATATATATCAAAACCATAGCGTCTGTATACAATCATATTTTTTCTTATAGACGTTTCTGTATAAATAGGTAGTTGTCTTTCGTGAGCATCTGTGTACACTTGGTCTCTTAATTCCCCCATAGTTAACCCACTAGATTTCATACCTTGGTATTCAGGATTTACCCCAGTAAACTCCCAATACATGTATTTTTCGTTTTTCGGACGCTGGCTTTGTATGTAATTCTGACGTTTAGAAATGGCTAGCGCATTAGAAATTCCTGAAATGCCAAAAGCAAATTTTAAATCACTAATAAAATCATTAAATGTTTTTTTGTTGTTTTTTGGGTCAATCTCATAGCATATAGCTACGCCTTGCTTGTCGTTAGAAAGGTATAGTCCGTTTTTCTTTACGGCATTGTTATAAACGTAAGCTCCTAATTTTTTATAGCGTTTGTCTTTATTTTTGTCTTGCTTTACAAGATGATTTCCAGCAGGAATAACCTTAAAAGCCCCTGCTATAATATTGATGATTTTTTCAGACATGAACCTAATAGTGTTTAAAGCTGTGAAGATATTAAAATTTAATATATTTATACAGATTAAGTGTAGGAGAATAATTTCACGCACTATAGCCTAATACCTTTATTTTAATTAATAGCAAAGTATTTATGAAGGATATAATGATTGATCAATTTAGAGCATCTAAAAATGTACAATTATCAGATTTTAAAACATGTGTAAAATTAGATGAAGAAAAAGAGGTTAAAAAAGCTTTAAAAAAAGTACGTAAAAAATTAAGTAAACTGCAAGATACATTATATGCTCATGGTAAATACAGCGTGCTTATTTGTTTGCAAGGTATGGATACTGCTGGTAAAGACAGCTTGATACGTGAAGTATTTAAAGATTTTAATACACGTGGTATAGTAGTGCATAGTTTTAAAGTGCCAACTGAACTGGAGCTGAAACATGATTTTTTGTGGCGTCATTATATTGCTTTGCCTGCAAGAGGAAAGTTTTCGGTATTTAACAGAACTCATTATGAAAATGTGCTAGTAACGCGAGTGCATCCTGAATATATTTTAAATGAAAATTTACCAGATGTAAATTCTGTAGACGATGTTACTGATGCATTTTGGGAACAGCGTTTTGAACACATAAGAAATTTTGAAGAGCATCTGGCAGATAATGGGACAATAATCTTTAAATTTTTCTTAAACTTAAGTAAAGCCGAGCAAAAAAATCGGTTATTGCGTAGAATAGAACTCAAGGAAAAGAATTGGAAATTTTCTCCAGGTGACTTAAAAGAACGTAAGTTATGGGATGTGTATCAAGATTGCTATCAAGATGCCATTGCAAAAACTACTACACACAAAGCACCTTGGTTTATTATACCTGCAGACGATAAGCCTTCTGCTCGGTTTATTGTAGCGTCAACAATTTATAATACTCTTAAGGGTTATAGTGATATTGATGAGCCAGAATTAAGCGCGGAAATTAAAGCCAATCTTTCTGAATATAAACAACAATTAGAACAAGAATGAACATAAAACTATACATCTCAGCATTCCTTTTTTCAACATTACTGTTTTCACAATCTGATGATAGTAAGATGTTGAAACGTTTTTATGATACATCTCTATTAAAAGGGCAATCTTATGCTTGGTTAGACCACCTGTCTAATCAAATTGGTGGTCGTTTGTCAGGGTCATATAACGCAGAAAAGGCTGTAAAATATACAAAAGAAGAATTAGAAAGCATTGGCTTAGACCGTGTATGGTTACAACCCGTAATGGTGCCTAAATGGGTGCGTGGTGCTAAAGAATACGCATACATAGAAACCTCACCAGGCATAACAACTACTGTGCCTATTTGTGCATTAGGAGGTTCTGTGGCAACACCAACTGGAGGTTTAAAAGCGGAATTAGTAGAAGTGAAAAGTTTCGATGAATTAGATGCTTTGGGAGAAAAAGGGGTTTCTGGTAAAATTGTATTTTACAACAGACCTATGCAAGCTGAATTGATTAGTACCTTTAATGCCTACGGCGGCTGTGTTGAGCAACGTTATAAGGGCGCAGAAAAAGCAATAGAGTACGGCGCTGCAGGTGTGATAGTACGGTCTATGAATTTAAGATTAGATGATTTACCACATACAGGTTCAATGACTTATGGAAACACTCCTGTGTCTAAACGCATCCCGGCTGCTGCAATAAGTACAAACGGTGCAGAATTGTTGAGTACTATGCTACAGTTGAATCCGAAAATTAAATTTTATTTTTCACAGCATTGTAAGCAACTTAAAGATGTACAGTCTTATAATGTTATTGGAGAAATAACAGGGAGTCAATATCCAAATAAGGTTATGGTTGTTGGTGGACATCTAGATTCCTGGGATTTAGGTGATGGTGCCCATGATGATGGTGCAGGTGTGGTGCAGTCTATGGAAGTATTACGTTTATTAAAACAAACCGGATACAAACCAAAACACACCATTCGTGTGGTGTTGTTTATGAATGAGGAAAATGGTTTACGCGGAGGTGAAAAATATGCAAAAGTAGCAGCAGAAAAGTCAGAAAATCATGTGTTTGCTTTAGAAAGTGACTCAGGAGGGTTTACGCCTAGAGGGTTTTCATTTGATTGTTCTGATGAAAACTTTGAAAAAGTCTTGTCTTGGAAATCATTATTTAAGCCTTATTTAATTCACTATTTTGAAAAAGGAGGAAGTGGTGCAGATATTGGGCCGTTAAAAGGCGATAATGTGTTGTGTGGTTTACGCCCCGATTCACAACGTTATTTTGATCATCATCACGCCGCAAATGATACATTTGAGCACGTTAACAAGAGAGAATTAGAATTAGGTGCAGCTACTATGACCTCTTTAATGTATTTGTTTGATAAATACGGCGTTGTTCAAAACTCATCTCTAAAAAAATAATCTGTACAATTTTACTGCAATAGTTTATGTGCTATATGTACATTTGCAGCTGAAAAAATATTGACAGTGAATTTATCTGTATACACAAAAGAGTTTAGATATAACTTAAAATTAGCTTACCCTGTAATATTGGGTATGGTTGGGCATACTTTAGTAGGTCTAATTGACGATATTATGGTGGGTAAAATAGGTACTACAGAATTAGCTGCCGTGTCTTTGGGGAATAGTTTTTTATTCATAGCCATGTCATTAGGTATTGGCTTTTCTACAGCCATAACACCTTTAGTTGCAGAGGCTGATGGCGAAGGTAATGCAGTAAAAGGTAAGGCAGCGTTTAAACATGGTTTACTATTATGCACTTTACTCGGTATAGGGTTATTTGGCTTAATGCTATTGCTTAAACCGTTAATGTATCATATGCAACAGCCAGAAGCGGTTGTTGAATTAGCGATGCCGTATTTAGAAATCGTAGCTTTTTCTTTAATACCCATGGTCATGTTTCAGGCCTTCAAGCAGTTTTCTGATGGATTGTCACAAACTAAGTATGCCATGTGGGCCACATTAGTTGCTAATGTCATCAATGTGATTTTAAATTATGTGTTGATATATGGTAAACTAGGTTGTCCGAAATTAGGTATAATAGGTGCAGCAATCGGTACGTTAATTTCACGAATTGTAATGCTGGTATTTATTTGGCAACTGTTAAAATCTAAAAAGAAGTTTGAACGGTATGTCACTCGTTTAAATTTTAGAGTCATACAAACATCTGTCATTAAAAAAATTGTATCCTTAGGTGTGCCCTCTGCTATGCAAATGTTTTTTGAAGTGGCTATATTCACGGCAGGAATATGGTTGTCTGGCGTATTAGGAAGTAATGCACAAGCGGCAAATCAAATAGCCTTAAAATTATCCTCCTTAACTTTTATGGTTGGTATGGGGTTAAGTGTTGCTGCTATGATTAGAGTAGGTAATCAAAAAGGATTGCAAGACTATAAAGAACTGCGTCGCGTGGCCTTTTCTATATTTGTATTGACTATTTTAATAGAAATTATTTTCGCCGCTATATTTGTAGCTTGTCATAATATTTTCCCTGATTTGTTTGTAAACTATAACAACTTAACAGATTTGAGTAATACGATGGAAGTGGTTAAAATAGCATCTACATTATTGCTAATTGCTGCAGTATTCCAAATTTCAGATGGTATACAAGTTGTGGTTTTAGGCGCATTACGAGGAATGCAAGATGTGAAAATACCAACGCTATTAATATTTATGTCTTATTGGGTTGTGGGATTTCCAATAAGCTATTATTTAGGATTACATACCAGTTATAAAAGCTCAGGAGTGTGGTTAGGACTGCTAGCCGGATTATCTGTAGCCGCATTATTTTTATTTTTAAGATTTAACTATATTACTAAAAAATTAATCAAAGCATAAACACATGGAGTTACCAAAGTTTTTATTAGGTGATAATACAGATTGCCCTGATGATATTTTTATCATTCATACGGCTTTTCCTCGTTTCATTATCAATTTAGTAAATGATGACATTGAGTGGTTAGAAGATTTTCATAAAGATGACGAAGAAGAACTATTGTCTGAGGCAGAAATATGCATTCAAGAAGCTTCAGAATTTTATGATAGAGAAATAGCATTATACCAAGAGTAATGGAGCAATTAATACAGTTTGATAAAGACCTGTTTTTGTTTCTTAACGGTTTAGGAACACCATTATTTGATTGGTTTTGGCTATTTATTACTGGTAAGTGGAATGCCATACCAATGTATGCTGTACTGCTTTTTTTATTGTATAAAAAATTCGGGATTCAACGCACAATCTTAATTGTTACGTTGGTTGCTGTAATGATTGCGTGTACAGATCAGTTAGCTAACTTATTTAAAAAAGTATTGTTTTTAAGACCTAGACCATGTCATGACGACACCGTATCTGAGCTCATGCGTTTAGTGAAATCAAGATGTGGTGGTAAGTACGGTTATTTTTCTGCCCATGCCGCAAGTTCGATGGCTCTAGCAGTATTTTTAGGAAGTATATTGAAATCAAAAATTAAGTACCTCTTTACCTTTTTACTAATTTGGGCATTGTGTGTTGGGTATAGTCGTATCTATATTGGAGTACATTACCCAGGCGATGTGGTAACAGGTGTGTTTTTTGGGGTTATAATTGCTAAAATCACATTAGTATTAGAGCAAAAAATACGAATTAAATTTCTTGAAAAACCTGATTAATTGTAATAGGTTTTAAAGATGTTGAGGAGCACTTCTGACGGAATATTATTATTGTCATACTGCTTCATGACCTCTAGGGTTTTATCTACCGCTAAAATATTTAAGCCCATTTTTATCCCCAATTGATGAATTCGTTCCAATTCTTCGGCTGTAATTTTCTGATCGATATTCATGAGTAAAAGCAACCTGTGAAACTGTACAATGCGTTGACTTTCATGTTTGATGTTTACAAATGGGTGTGGTGTGTTTAATAATGTATTGAATGTATTGCTATCTACACCTATTTGTTGGGCAATAGCTAATAAAAAGTTGTATTCAGAAGTATTCATATCTGAGCCCGCTCTGGCAAAAGCTATAAGTTAACTTAAAGCGCTAAGTTTTTCTTCGTGACTCATATTGTATTTTCATATCTAAGTTTTGCTAATATAACAAAAAAAAGCTCAAACCTAGGTTTGAGCTTTTGGACTATTAGTTGAAAACTAATGTGTTATGCTAATACAGCTTTTACTTTATCTGCAGCTTCTTTAAAAGCTGTAGCAGAGTGAACGTCTAAACCTGAATCATCAATTAATTTTTTAGCAATGTCAGCGTTTGTTCCTTGTAAACGCACAATTAAAGGCACATTCATAGCGTCTCCCATGTTTTTAAATGCAGCAATAATTCCTTCTGCAACACGGTCACAACGTACAATACCTCCAAAAATGTTAACTAAAATAGCTTTTACATTAGGGTCTTTTAAGATGATTCTAAACGCTTCTTCTACACGTTTAGCATCAGCTGTACCACCAACATCTAAGAAGTTTGCTGGTTCACCACCAGACATTTTAATTAAATCCATAGTAGCCATAGCTAATCCAGCTCCGTTTACCATACATCCAACGTTACCATCTAAGTCAACATAATTTAAACCTAAAGCACCTGCTTCAACTTCAATTTCGTTTTCTTCTCTTAAATCACGCATTTCTGCATAATTTTTACGTCTGTATAAGGCGTTATCGTCAATAGTTACTTTTGCATCAACTGCCATAATTAAATCGTCAGACGTTTTAAGTACTGGGTTAATTTCAAACATAGCAGAGTCAGACTCTACATACGCTTTGTATAATGCAGCTATAAACTTGGTCATTTCCTTAAAGGCTTTACCAGATAAGCCTAAGTTAAAAGCAATTTTACGTGCTTGAAATGGTAATAATCCTGTAGCAGGGTCTATTTCTTCAGTAAAAATTAAGTGTGGTGTTTTTTCTGCAACATCTTCAATATCCATACCACCTTCTGTAGAGTACATTACCATGTTTTTACCGGTAGCTCTGTTTAATAATACAGATACATAAAACTCACTTGTTTCACTGTCTCCTGGGTAGTACACATCTTCTGCAACTAATACTTGGTGTACACGTTTACCTTCAGCAGAAGTTTGTGGCGTTACTAAATCCATTCCTATAATTTGCCCAGCAATGTCTTTTACCTCATCTAAGTTTTTAGCCAACTTAACTCCACCACCTTTACCACGACCACCAGCGTGAACTTGTGCTTTAATGACGTGCCAACCTGTACCGGTTTCTTCAGTTAATTGTTTTGCTGCAGTTACAGCCTCATCAGCAGTTTGTGCTACAATTCCTCTTTGTATTCTAACACCAAAACTGCTTAATATTTCTTTACCTTGATATTCGTGTAAATTCATAATGTACTTGTTATCTTTTTAAAGCTTAGCAAATGTAAAAATATCAGCGCAATAATCAGAATTATTAGCTACTTATTTTTAGAAGTTATCATTCGTTTTTTTATGAGATGAATTGAATACTTTTTGATGTGTGTGTTATATAAAGTAGTGTTGTTATACTTTAATACCCATAATTGGAGTTTTAAACGTGATTTCAGTACCAGAATTTGTGGATGATTGTATGTGAAATTCGCCACCCATATTTTCAATACGCGCTTTAATTTGACTCAAGCCAATACCGGAATTCGGAGTAATTTTAGAAGCGTTAAACCCAACGCCATTATCTTTAACAACAACATCTAATGTGTTGTTATGTAATGTTAACTTTACAGAAGCTTCTGAGGCTTTACTATGTTTAATAATGTTATTCATACATTCTTCTATGATGTTATGAATTTTTATTTCAAAATTTTGCTCAAAACGCGGAATTTTATCTTCGCTTTCTAACTCAAATTCTAATGAGGAATTGCTGTACTTCTCACACAGGTCATACACCGCATGTTCTAAACCAAATTTTAAGAGTACGGCTGAAATTAATTTATGCGACAAATCACGCACTTTTCCTGAAGCTTCATCAATAATACGCTGAGATTTTTCCAATTCTTCAACAGATGATGTGCTTTTTTTCTTGGCTACTTGTAAATGCATATTTGCTGAAGATAGTAAGGCACTAACACTATCGTGCAAAGTTTGTGCAATGTCTTTCCGTTCCTGCTCTCTACCGTCTAACGTAGCGTTTAACAGTTTGTTTTGGTTGCGCTCTTCAATATAACGTAAGGTTTTTTGTTGCTTCAATTCTTGCTCAACTAAAGTTAACGACAGGGTTTTGGCTTTGAGTTTGCTATTACGGTATAATACCGTACCTACTAAAATGATAATTAATGACACCATGCCTGTACCTGCTAAGGCGTATTGAGTGCGTTGTTTAGCTTCACGTTGTTTTTTGGTTTTTATAGCTTCTTCTGCTCTGGCTTTATCCGCATTGTGTACAGCTTCAATTCGTCTTATTTCAATAGCATTTTTTTTCTGGTTGATTATTGGGGCTATTTCATACGCTTTTTCTAAATACTCATATGCTTTTTTTTGCTGGTTGGTTTTTTTGTATATATAGGAGAGATTACCTAGAGCAGATTGATAGACCTCTAATGATATGATATTTGAAGTGTCTTTTATTCTACTTAAAAGGTTTTGGTGGGTCTCTTCTGCTAGCTTGTAGTCTTCTTGATAAATGTAAATTAAACCTAAATTTAATAGGGCGCTATTTATCACATTCTTATTTAATATATCATTGTTTTTATAAATACTAATAGCTTTATTTATATGTTTTTTTGCTAGGTTTAGTTCATCTAAATCTGAGTATATAAAACTTAGGTTTGAATGTGCAGTACCAATATGGATAAATCCATCCTGTACATTTTTAAACTCATTAATGTTTTTTAAATAATAAAACCCAGCGCTATCTTTTAGTTGAGTAGCTTTTTTAGAGAAACGCTTATCGTATAGTATATTGAATTTGGAGTGAAAGATTTGCCCAATGTACAAGTGATTTAACATCAAAGCTATTGAGTCCTGATTCTGTTGGTTAATACGATATGATTTTTTAAAATACTTTAAACTAGTGTCGAGCTCATTATTTTTCTTAAAAATAATACCAGCTAATTGTAGCCATTTTGCTTTTTGTTTGCTGTTGTTTGGTGTGTTTTCTATTTGTTGCAGACTTATTGTAAGTGCTTCTTCTGCTTGGTTATGTTCTATCAGTTCTTCGGTATGTATATAAAGAGAATCTTTACTACTAGTTTTTTGCCCATAGCAAAAAGTACAAAATATAGCACAAAGTAGTGTGTAGGTTTGTATGTTGGTTAGCATTACACTAAAGTAGGTAAAAATGTGCTATTGCCCAAATTAAGTGATAATGACGTGTGTTTGGGTAAAAAAAACTCCACTAACATATGTTAGCGGAGTAATTAAATCCATTTAGTTTATTAAGGTTCTAAAATTCCGCTAGGTATTTTAATTTTTTTAGTAACGATATTTTTACTAGTTGTATCATTTTGATTAAAACCAAAATAAAAACCAACGGTTCTATTTAAATCGAAATAAAATTCGTTGGTTCCGCTTTCATCAGTGTTTACAGTAATGATAATATCATCAGTTAAGTCATTTCCTGACCCTACACTAGTAATACTTGCGGTGCAGTTTTTAATAGTAGTAAAACTTAAGCTATAGTTACCTTGTTTATTTTTAACAAATTCATAACCACTTAGTAATAAACCTAAATCTTTTGAAGTTTTGTTAGTGGTACTAAACGTATTGTCTTCTATTGTAATGCTAACACGTTTACTAACATATTCTACTTTATTAGCATCATTAGGGATAAGAACCATTGGTTCACTATCAGTAGTTAAAAGAAAACTTCCATCAGCTGTTTTTTTAACGGTAAAACTAACTTTTTCTGTTGGTTCAATAATTGTTGTGGAATCATCTTGGCAAGCTTGTAAAAAAAACTAAGCTTAAGCCACATAATAGTAACTTTTTCATAAGGTATTGTTAATGATTAAGTTGTAAATATATAAAATTGCGTTAACAAAATTTAATGTTATTAAATTTTTACGGTTGCATACTTCCATTAGGGATTCGTATTCTCCTTGCTGTTGCATCCGGTTGGTCAAACACAAATTTAAATTGGTCATTTACACTAGTAAATGTACGTGAAAATGATGTGTTTCCTTTTTTACTGGTGTTTATTGTAATTACATTGCTGCCGTCTCGTCCTGTAGTGTAAGTTACACTGGCTGGTGCTGTGGTGTTAAAATCTAGTGTGTAGCTTTTGTCTGCATTGTACGTCATGCAATAGTCTTGTAGTAAGCTCATAATTGTTAGTTGAGTGTATGGTTTTAAACTAAGTCGTTTTTAATAGCATATTTTACTAAGCCAATGGTGTTTTTAACGTTTAGTTTTTTCATGATGTTTTTTCTGTGGGTATCAATGGTATTTACACTTATGGTAAGTTGCTCGCTAATTTCTTTTGTGGTAAACTCTTTCACCACTAATTGTAAAATTTCGAGCTCTCGTTTTGTGATATTGGTAACAGGAGTTTCTGTAGATTGGTCAGTGCTAGCAAAAGAATTTAGCATTTTGTCTTTTATCGAGTCGCAAAAATATTGTTTACCGTTGTACACCTCTCTAATGGCTTCGGCAATGTTTTCTCCAGCACATTTTTTTGACAAGTACCCGCTCACTCCTAAGTTAAGCACTTCTTTAATCAGTTTGATGTCATCATAACTAGAAAGGACAATTATTTTGCAAGACACACCTTTCTTTTTAAAGTCTTTTAAAATATCAATACCGTCAATATTTGGCATGTTGATGTCTAAAATAAGAATGTCGGCGTTGTTTTTTGTTAAGCGTTCATATACATTTTCGCCATTTAATGAAAAGCCAACAACTTCAAAATCTGCTTCAAGTTTTAATACTGCTAATAAACCGTCAATGACTATTTGGTGGTCATCTACTAAATGTATTTTAATTTTCCCCATAATTAAAAAAGTTTCAAAAAAGTAGTAGTATGTTGAAATACTAATCACTAAATATAGTGATTTTTTAAAGTATTTTCAAAATCAATGTTAATTTGTTTCGGTTATAAATAATCTGTTAAATAAAAAAACCTGAAGCAGAACTTCAGGTTTTTTTTACGCACTAAAAATAATACTAAGATAGTCTTTAGCGTAATCGGTCAACAGATTTTACAAGATCCTCGTCCTTCTTTATAGCCTTGTTCGCCAAAACTAATAATACGATAGAAATAATTGGAAGAGTCATCCCAACACCTTTCTCAGAAATTTCATATTCTCCAGATGTAGTAATTGAACAATACACAAACACTATTAGCAAAATTAAGTTTAATATGATGTTAAGTCGGTTTATAACAAATTGCGACTTTCGGTTTTTAAACATAAATAAGCTAATGATACTTGTAACTGCAGATAATAAAAATGCAGCAAACACATATATGATGTCTTTAGCAAAGACTACAGTACCATTTGTTGTTACCCATAAATTAAAAATAAATGGTAAGCCTCCTGTAACTACAGCAGCTAACAATAGGTATATAGACTGAATGCGTTGTATCATAACAGCACAAAAATAGGAAAAGAAATGCTAGAAAACACTAACAAATATCAGAAATTACTAAGTGTTTGTTACTCAGTAGGTATGTGGTGATAAAAAGATTGTAATAAGTTGGATGACATGTTTTTTTATGAATTATGTGTGTGTTACTAATAAAATATGTATACTTGCATTAGTAATTGTTGTATAAACAATTAATCTTCAAAAAACAACATTCCAATTCTGGAAAAGATACTCCAATATAATTTTCACATTACATGTTTGAAATTTCACAATTAAAAGAAAAAAAACTTGCCGATTTGCAAGAAATCGCAAAAGCGCTTCAGGTTCCTAAATTTAGAAGTTTAAAAAAGTTAGATTTAGTCTATAAAATTTTAGATGTTCAGGCAGAATCTACTGCTGAAAAACCAAACCCTCAGGCAGAGGTTTCAAAAGAAGTTAAAAAACCTGAAGTGCAACAAAAGCCTAAACGCGAAAGAGTACAACGTGTAAAGCCAGTAAAGAACGAAAGTTCTGAACAGAAGAAAAAATCCGAAGGAGAGGAAGGAGCTAATGATGCACCATCTGATAAGTCTAAACAAGCACATAAAGAGCATAAAAAACCACAGCATAAAAAGCCACAACACAAACATCAAAACCAACGCAAAGGGAAAGATGGTAATAAGGATAATCGTAACCGTTATAAAGAACCTGATTTTGAGTTTGATGCCATTATTGAAAGTGAAGGGGTGTTAGATATTATGCAAGATGGTTATGGATTTTTAAGATCTTCTGATTATAACTACTTGTCATCACCAGATGATATTTATGTATCGCAATCTCAAATACGCTTGTTTGGATTGAAAACAGGGGACACGGTTTTGGGTCATGTAAGACCACCGAAAGAAGGGGAAAAATACTTTCCTTTAATTAAGGTGAGTAAAATTAATGGTTTAGCACCTAATGTGGTTAGAGATCGAGTGTCATTTGAGCATTTAACACCATTGTTTCCGCAAGAAAAGTTCAAGTTAGGTGAAAAGCAAAGTACAGTGTCTACACGTATAATGGATTTGTTTGCCCCAATTGGTAAAGGGCAGCGTGCAATGATAGTTTCTCAGCCTAAAACAGGTAAAACCATGTTGCTGAAAGATTTGGCAAATGCCATTGCGGCTAATCACCCAGAAGTGTATCAAATTGTATTATTGATAGACGAGCGTCCAGAAGAGGTTACAGATATGCAACGTAATGTTAGAGGTGAGGTTGTAGCGTCTACCTTTGATAAAGAGGCACATGAGCATGTGCGCATTGCAAACTTGGTATTGGAAAAAGCAAAGCGTTTAGTGGAGTGTGGTCATGATGTTGTCATCTTATTAGATTCTATCACGCGTTTAGCTCGTGCGTACAATACGGTTCAACCAGCATCAGGAAAAATATTAAGTGGTGGGGTAGATTCTAACGCCTTGCATAAGCCTAAACGTTTCTTTGGTGCGGCAAGAAATATTGAAAATGGAGGGTCGTTGTCAATCATTGGAACAGCATTGACCGATACAGGTTCAAAAATGGATGAAGTTATTTTTGAAGAATTTAAAGGAACAGGAAATATGGAGCTGCAATTGGATAGACGAATTGCTAACAGACGTATATTCCCTGCTATTGATTTGATTTCTTCAAGTACGCGTAGAGATGACATTTTACATGATGATTCTACAATTAAGCGCATGTGGGTAATGCGTAAATATTTAACAGATATGAATCCAATAGAAGCTATGGAGTTTATTAGTGATAGAATTAAAACTACTAAAAACAACGATGAGTTTTTAATTTCTATGAATGGCTAAAATTTGTGGGTAAGATATAAAAAAAGCCTCCTGAAGTTCAGGAGGCTTTTTTTTGTAACAGTTGTCAGATAAATCTAAATATATATAAACACAAAAAATCTTAATCTGCGCATACAGATTAAGATTTAAAATATGTTATTTTAAAAATTTATTGCTTATAAAGAAGCAACAAACTTAGATAAGCTAGACTTTAAGTTAGCCGCTTTGTTTTTGTGAATGATGTTGTTTTTAGCAATTTTATCAAGCATAGAAACAACTCCAGAGAAAGCTTTTTCAGCTTCATTCTTATCTGTCATTTCGCGTAAAGCTTTAATAGCGTTACGAGTAGTTTTGTGTTGATATTTGTTACGTAACCTTTTAGCTTCGTTACTTCTAATTCTTTTTAATGCTGACTTGTGATTTGCCATTGTTTCTTGTATTTTTTTAAATAAAAAAGTAGCCCATAGGAGAATCGAACTCCTGTTTCCAGGATGAAAACCTGGCGTCCTAA